>JBHJOM010000058.1:0-48294 GCA_050329715.1 Phycisphaerae bacterium | reverse complement strand
CTCGCGACAGACGGGTCAGAGCAGGTGCCACCTTTGAAGCGGCCCGTCACCAAATCGACGCTCAAGCCCGCTTCAGCCGAAGCCGCACTGGCCCCTTCGCCCGGCTCGGGTTCACGGCGTGGCCGTTCTGCGTCACCTCGATCTCCCCCGCCGCCGCCAGCCGCCTGGCCGCGGCCCGGGCCGGCTCCATCAACTCCCGCCACCCGGCCGGGTCGACGGCCCGGGCGGCCTCACTCGGGCAGATCGTCTTGCCGACGCCCCGGGCCGCCAACAGCCGCAGGATCGCCTGCTCCACCGCCGCGTCGGCCGAGGTGCCCTTCTTCCGCCGGCAGGCGTCGGAGCAGTACTTCACGTTGTCCCAGTCCCGGGCCCACTTTTTGCGCCAGGTGATCTCCCGGCCGCAGGCGGTGCAGGGTTTGGGCGGCGGCGTAGTCGGCACCGGCAACCTTAGCCCCGCCGGGCAGGCCTCGGGTCAAAAAGAAACAGCCGGCCCGTGTCGCCACGGGCCGGCTGTGCAAGTTGGGTTTGCGAGGGTCGCAGGCGATCGGTTAGCGACGCCGACGAGCCAGCGCCAGGCCGCCCAGGCCGAGCAGACTCATCGAGGCGGGCTCGGGGACGACCGTATCAACGGTAATTGTCGCGCGACCCCCGGCGATACCGAACGTGGAAAGATCGGCACCACCTGCACTAATGTTGGTGATACCAGTCACGCCACCGGCCGAGAAGGCGGTGAAGTAGTTGCCAGCAAAGAGCACATTGCCGCCAACGCCAAGAAGCTCGAACTCCGACCCGAACCTTACAGTTCCATCGGGATCGACCGAGTTGAACGGATCGGCAATCCCTACGATTTCGAACGGCGAAACCCCGTTGATCGGGTTGGACACGGCATTGCCTTCGCCGAGTTCGAACCCAACGGTTGAAACAGGTGCCCCGCCAACTTGCGTTCCTGTCGGGAACAGGACACCACCATCCGCCATACCCCACTCGATAACGTACTCGAACACTCCGCCACCCAAGTCGGTTTGGCTGGAGGTGACCACGACCTCGCGACCCTGAAAATTGCTTCCGAGAGAACTGGTGGTCCCAAAAGTTGCCAGACCCGTCCCGTCACCCAGAAAGGTGCCTCCACCGGTTGAGAAAAGGGTAATGTCTGTGCCGTAGGTGTCACCGACAGCCGATGCCGGGAAAACCGGGGTCTTCACCTCCAACGCGAGTGGCCCCTTGGCCGACGAAGTGAAGTCATTCGCCATGGCCGAACTGGCCAAAAGGCACGTCAACGTGCCGACTACTTTAAGCATATTCTCTCCATGAATTTCCCGCGCCCGGGCTGGCGGACGATGCCCGCCGAATCAGCCCGAACAGTTCCAGGCAGGCCGTACACCGCTGCACGCCTTGCCAAGACCGGAAGAATAACCCAACCAACTCAAAACACTATTAATATTCGGTTAATAAAGTTTGGGCTTGTTGCCTAGCGGGTGGGTCGGGGCATAGTTCTGTAAGGATTGCGACGCCTGTGACCCGTCCGCTATCCCGGTGCCATGCCCAGGGGAAGCCGCCCAGCAGCCTTATCGGCCCACCACCACACTTGCCCCGCCCGTTTCCTCGGGCACCTTTGAGCATGCTCTCCTTCGCCCGCAGCGCACGCCACCAGGCCCGCGCGCATCGTGTCATCCCCGGGGCCGCACACACGTACGCAAAAGGGGACGATCAGTTTCCCGAGGGCATGTGCCCTGTCGTCGTCCGCGGCAAGGGGGCGGTGGTCTGGGACCGCGACGGCAACCGGCTCATCGAGTACGGGGCCGGCGTCCGGGCCGTTACGCTCGGGCACGGGCACCCGCTGGTCTGCACGGCCGCGGCGCGGGCGATGGCCAACGGCACCAACTTCGTCCGCCCGGCCGCCCTGGAGCTGGCCGCGGCCGAGAAGTTCCTGCAGATGATCCACCCCGCCGAGATGGTCAAGTTTTGCAAGAACGGCTCGGACGCGACCACCGCCGCCGTGAAGCTGGCCCGCGCCGCCACCGGCCGGGACCTGGTGCTCGTCTGCCGCAACCAGCCGTTCTTCAGCGTGGACGACTGGTTCATCGCCACCACCGACACCGACGCGGGCATCCCCACCGACGTCGCCCGGCTCACGCTCACCTTCGGCTTCAACGACCTGCCGGGGATCCGCCAGGCCTTTGCGCAGCACCCCAGCCGCATCGCCTGCGTCATGCTCGAGGCCGAGAACGGCGTGCAGCCGGAGCCCGGGTTCCTGCCGGGCCTGCTGGAGCTTTGCCACGTCCACGGCGCGTTGTTCGTGCTGGACGAGACCATCACCGGCTTCCGCGTGCACAACGGCGGCGGGCAGACGCTCTACGGCATCACCCCGGACCTCTCCACCTTCGGCAAGGCCATGGGCAACGGCTTTGCCGTCAGCGCGCTGGCCGGCCGACGTCAGTACATGGAGCTCGGCGGCCTGCTCCAGACCGACCGCGAGAAGGTCTTCCTCCTCTCCACCACGCACGGCGCCGAGACCCACGGCCTGGCCGCCTTCCTGGCCGTGGCACGCGTCTACCGCGAGCAGCCCGTCGTCGAACGCCTCCACGCCGCCGGCCGACGGCTGCGCGAGGGGTTCAATGCCCGCGCAGCCGACCTGGGCATCGCAGAGCACCTGCACGTCATCGGCCGGGACGCCTGCCTGATCTACGTCACCAAGGACGTCGCCGGGAACCGCAGCCAGCCGTACCGCACGCTGTTCATGCAGGAGATGCTTTCCCGCGGCATCCTGGCACCCAACTTCTTCGTGAACCTGGGCCACAGCGACGAGTTGATCGACCAGACCCTCGACGCCGCGGCGGCGGCGATGCACGTCTACCGCGACGCGCTCTCCGCCGGCACCGACCGCTTCCTCCGCGGGCGCAGCGTGAAACCCGTTTTTCGCAGATACAACTGAACGCTACGTCGAGAGCGTCCCCTTCGTGCTCGGCACGCCGGCGCCGCGCGGGTCGTGCTCCACGGCCATGCGGAGGGCCTTGGCCACGGCCTTGAAGATCGCCTCGGCGATATGATGGTCGTTGCCGCCGTACGGCACGTGCACGTGCAGGTTCAGCTTCGCCTCGTTCGCGACGCTCTTGAAGAACTCAGCGACCAGTTGCGTGTCGAATGTGCCGATCGACTGGTGCTCGAACGCGGCGTGGAACACCACCGCCGGCCGGCCGGCCAAATCCACGGCGGCGGTCGCCAGCGTCTCGTCCATCGGCAGCGTGAAGTGCCCGTACCGCCGGATGCCCGCCTTGTCGCCCACGGCCCTGGCCAGTGCCTGCCCGAAGGCCAGGCCCACGTCCTCCACCGTGTGGTGCGGGTCGATGTGCAGGTCGCCGGCGGCGTGGACCTTCAGGTCCAGCAGGCCGTGGCGGGCCAGGTGGTGCAGCATGTGGTCGAAGAACCCCACGCCGGTCTGTACGTCGGCCGTGCCGGTGCCGTCGAGGTTCAACTCGAGCGTGATGTCCGTCTCGGCAGTCTTGCGGTGGATGGCGGCGGTGCGGGGCATGCGGCGGCTTTCGTGCGTTTAACTGGCTGTTTCGGCGAACATCTGCTTCACGGCCGCCAGCAGCGCGTTGTTTTCCTGCGGCGTGCCGACGGTGATACGCAGCTTATCGGCAGTATCGGCATGATCGAAGTACCGCACGAGGATGCCCTGCTCACGCAGGTGCTCGAACATGCCGCGCCCGTCGCCGCCGGGCACGGACGCCCATAGAAAGTTCGCCTGGCTGTCGGGCATCACAAAGCCCACCGCCCGCAGCTCGTCCTGCATGCGCTGGCGCTCCTGCTTCACCTGCTGCCAGACACGCTGTGCCCACTCCTGGTCGAGCAACGCGGCCGTCGCCACGGCCTGGGCGGCGGCGTCCACGTTGTAAATCTCCTTCACCTTCAACAGCTCGTCGATCACGCCCGTCTGCCCCAGCCCGTAGCCGAACCGCAGGCCGGCCAGGCTGTAGGCCTTGCTCACCGTCCGCGTGATCAGCACGTTATCGTGCGATTCCAGCAATCGCAGGCAGTGGTCGTCGGCGAACTCAACATACGCCTCGTCGATCAGCAACAGCCCGTCGAACCGTTTGGCCAGGTCGTCCAGCACCTCCACCGGCGTGAACTGCGTCGTGGGTGCGCCGGGGTTCGGCACGAAGATCAGCTTCGGCCTGGCCTTCAGCAGTGCCTCAACCGGCAGCGACCAGTCCTCCGGCCAGGGCACGGCGTGGTACTTCAGCCCGTAAATCTGTGCGATCACGGGGTACATCGCGAAGGTCGGCACGCACGTGGCCAGCACGTCGCCCGGGGCGGCGAAGGTCCGGGCTGCCAGCGCGAGCAACTCGTCCGAACCGTTCGTGCAGACGACGTTCTCCGGCTTCAGCCCGTACAAATCCGCGGCCGCCGTGCGGAACGCCCCGGCCAGCGGGTCCGGGTAGGTGCGCAGCAACTCCGGCTCGAGTGACCGCAGCGCGCGCATCGCCTGCTCACTCGGCGGGTAGGGGTTTTCGTTGGAATTCAGCTTGATCAGCCGCTTTTGCGTCGGCTGGTCGCCGGGCACGTACGGCTTGAGGGTGCGGATGTTCGAAGGCACTTGCGGCGGCATGGCCGCATCATAGCAGCCCCGGCCTGTATGCTCATCGAACCATGCAGCACCCGTTCGACTTCGACCCGACCTACGGCTACGACCTGCCCGCGCTGCTGGCACTGCAACCGCCCGAACCGGCCGGGGACTTCGCCGACTTCTGGCAGGCGACCTACGCCGCCGCCTCGGCCGTGCCGCTTCGCCTCGAGACCCGCCCGAGTTCGTTCGCCACGAGCACGCACAACGTCACCGAGGTCTACTTCGACAGCCTCGACGGCGTGCGCGTCGGCGGGTGGCTCGTGCGGCATCGCGGGGCGCGCGTGAAGCGCGGGGCAGTCGTCGGGCACGGCTACGGCGGCCGGGCCGCACCCCTCCTGACGGCCGACCCCAAACTGCAGCTCGACAACAGCCCGGACCTCGTTCACCTGGACGTCTGCGCCCGCGGCTTTAACCTCTCGAAGCACCCACACCTGCCGGACAACGCGGCCAGGCACGTGATTCATGGCATCGAGCGGCGCGAGACCTACCTCCACCGCGGCTGCGTGGCCGACATCTGGGCCGCCGGCGAGGCGCTGGCGCAGCTCGTGCCGGAAGTCGCCGACGCGATGAGCTACCACGGCGGCAGCTTCGGCGGCGGGATCGGCGCGCTGGCCTTGCCGTGGTGCGAGCGGTTCAAGTCCGGCGCGCTGTCGGTGCCGAGCTTCGGGCACCACCCGGTGCGGCTCACCTGCCGGTGCAACGGCAGTGGCGAGGCGGTCCGCAGTTACCACCGGCGCCACCCGGAGGTGGTGCGGGTGCTGCAGTACTTCGACGCCGCGGTGGCCGCCCGATTCATCCGCGTGCCGATGGCGTTCGACTGCGCCCTGTTCGACCCGGCCGTGCCGCCGCCGGGGCAGTTCGCGGTGCACAACGCCGTGCCGGGCCAGAAGCGGCTGGCCGTAAGCCCGTACGGGCACTTCGCGCCGCCGCCTACTGCGTAACGGCGGCGTGACGGTTTCGCCGCACTTTCCACTTGGCACCGCCCTGCTATCCTCACGCGTCACATGGGACTGATCGTTCAGAAGTTCGGCGGAACGAGCGTGGGGGACATCGACAAGGTCCGCCAGGCGGCGGCACGCGCCATCCGCGCCAAGCAGGCGGGGAACAAGGTCGTCGTCGTCGTCTCGGCGATGGGCAAGATGACCGACGAACTCGTCGACATGGCCAACAAAGCCACCCGCAACCCGCCCAAGCGCGAGATGGACCAGCTGCTCAGCTCCGGCGAGCAGATCGCCATCAGCCTCTTCGCCATGGCCGTCTACGACCAGGGGCACGACGCCATCAGTTTCACCGGCGACCAGATCGGGCTCATCACCGACGAGGCGTTCACCAAGGCACGCATCCAGAGCATCGACCACGACCGCATCCTCAAGCAGCTTCATGCCGGGCGCATCGTCGTAGTCGCGGGCTTTCAGGGCATTACGCCCGGCGGCGAGGTGACGACGCTGGGCCGCGGCGGCTCCAACGCGACGCTCGTAGCGCTCGGCGCCGTCCTTAAGGCGGACGTGTGCGAGAACTATACCGACGTAGACGGCATCTTCACCGCCGACCCGCGGCTGGTGCCCAACGCACGCAAACTCCAGCAGATCAGCTACGATGAGATGCTCGAACTCTCCGGCCTTGGCGCAGGCGTCCTGCAGACCCGCGCCGTGGAGTTCGCCAAGAAGTACAACGTGCCGTTGCACGTGCGCAACAGCCAGACCGACGCCGAGGGCACCTGGATCGTCGCGGAGACACCCAATATGGAAATGATCGTCGTCAGCGGCGTGAGCCTGAAGAAGGACCTGGTCCGCGTGGCCATCGGCAACATCCCGGACAGGCCGGGCACCGCCGCCATGCTCTTCACCGAAATCGCCGCGGCCAACATCGTCGTCGACGACATCATCCAGACCGTCTTCGAGGACGGCAAAGCCGTCATCAGCTTCACCGTCGAGGCCGGGGACCTGTCCGACATCAAGCCGGTCATCGAAACCGTCCGCAAGGACCTGGGGCCCAGCGTCACCGCCAACTACGAGAGCAACCTGGCCAAGGTCTCGGCGGTCGGCGTCGGCATGCGGAGCCACACGGGCGTCGCCCGCCGCATGTTCAAGGCCCTGGCGGATGCGGACGTGAACATCCAGAACATCACCACCAGCGAGATCAAGATCAGTTGCATCATCGCCCGGGAGGACGGGCAGCGGGCCCTTCAGGTGGTTCACGACGCCTTCGAGCTGGAGAAGCAGCCCGGCACGGCCTGAGGGCCGGGCCGTCAGCCGTCATTCACCACCGGTCTTCAATGCGCCGCAGCGATGTCGTCTACAACGCCCGCGTGCTCACGGCCATGAGCCGGCGGAAGCTGCTGCGGTTTGCGTTCCTGGGCGTGTGGCTGCTCGTGGCCTCGGCCGTGCTGCTGGACCGTGCCACCGGCCCGGGTGCCACCGCCGACCACGCCCGCTTCCACCAGAAGACCGTGACGCTCGTCCGCGTGATCGACGGGGACACGATCGTCATCGAAGCCGACGGCCGGGAGGAGCGCGTGCGCCTTCTGGGCATCGACGCCGCCGAGACAAACGCCGCAGACAACGCCCCGCCGGACTTCTGGGCCGACGAAGCCACCGCCGCCCTGCGTGGCCTGCTGGCCGGCGGCGAGGTAACGCTCATGCTGCCGGAGATCCGCACCCGCGACCGCTACGACCGGCTGCTGGCGTACGTGTGGGCCGGTGACGTGGAGGCGAACCTCGCGCTGGTGGAACAAGGTGCCGTCTACGCCGACCGCCGGCACGACCACGAGCGTCGCGACGCCTACGAGCGTGCCGAGAGCCAGGCCCGCCGGCGGGACGTCGGCCTGTGGGCCGAGGTCCGTGAAGACCAGATGCCCGACTGGCGGCAGCGCTGGCTCGCCGAGCGGTAGTTTTGCCGATCGCCGGGAGAACCGACGTACCTCCGCCAGTTGAAGCCCGCCGGGTTGCCGGTACGCTCACCGGCCTGATGAAAGAACCCTTGCACCTTTGTACCCCCGCCGGCTTCCGCGCCGCCGGGGTGGCCTGCGGGCTGAAGAAGTCCGGCAAGCTGGACCTAGGCCTGCTCGTGAACGACGGCCCCTACCCGGCGGCGGCCGCGGCGTTCACGCGTAACGCCGTCGTGGCCGCACCGGTCACGCTCGGCCGCCGGCACATCGCCGACGGGCGGATTCGCGCCGTCGTCGTCAACAGCGGCAACGCCAATGCCTGCACCGGCAAGCAGGGCGACGCCGACGCGCTGCAGGTCTGCCGTACCGCCGGCAAGGTGCTCGACGTGATCGCGGAGGACGTGCTGCCCGGCAGCACCGGCATCATCGGGCGTAAGCTGGACGTGGTGAAGGTCGAGGCGGGCATCCGCCAGGCCGCGAGCCTGCTGGGCAACACCGCCGAGAACGCCGAGAGCTTCAGCCGGGCGATTCTGACGACCGACCTGACGACCAAGACCGCGGCCGTGCGCTTCAAGCTCGGGCGGGACGTCGTGACGATCGCCGGGGTGACCAAGGGCAGCGGCATGATCGGCCCGGACATGGCTGTTGCCACGGGGGCCATCACCAAAACCGGCACCAAGCCGCTGCACGCCACGATGCTCGCCTACCTCACGACGGACGCCAAGGCACTGCCCTCGGCGTTGCAGCGTGTGCTCGCCTCGGCCGTGGAGCGCAGCTTCAACTGCTGCACCGTGGACGACCACGTCTCCACGAACGACACCTGCGCCCTGCTGGCCAGCGGTGCCGGCGAGGGCAAGCTGACCAGCGCCCAAAGCCGCGTTTCCTTCCAGGCTGCGCTGACCGACGTCTGCCAGGACCTGGCCCGCCAGATCGCCCGCGACGGCGAAGGGGCTACAAAACTTGTGACCGTACGCGTTACAGGCACCAGGACCGAAGCCCACGCGCGGGCCATCGCGCGGGTCATCGCAGACAGCCCGCTGGTGAAGTGTGCGATGCACGGCGGCGACCCGAACTGGGGCCGCATCATCTCCGCGGCCGGCTACGCCGGCGTCCCGTTCGACCAGTACGCGGCAGTGCTCAAACTGCAGGGTACCGCCGTCTTCCGGCGCGGCAAGCCGCTTCAGATCGACGACAAGGCCTTGAGCAACGCGATGAAGGAAGCCAGCGACCTGCACGTGCACCTGGCCTGCGGCGAGGGCGACGCCGAGGCCACCGTCTGGACGTGCGACCTCTCGCGCGACTACATCCGCATCAACGCGGACTACCGCACGTAAGCCGCCGAGGTCGGTCGGTGCCGTCCGGCCGTGTCCTGGGACCCGTTTTAGCGGGTTGAGGGTCGAGCGGCGCAGCAGAGTGCTAGAACGCCAAAAGCCGCGCTCTTCGCAGAAGAGCGCGGCTTTTGGCTGAATCGGCGTGGGGCTGCTGCTTGCTGTTGCCTCGGACGCCAGCGGGCTGGCCTTAAACGGCGGCCGTTTCCGCCGCGGCGGTGCTGAGCCGGATGTAGTCGTCGACCGTCGCACCGTCGAAGCAGGCTTCAATGATGGCCCGGCCTTCGGGTAGCAGGTCTTCGACCATGAACTTGTTCAACTGGACCTTGAAGAAGTCGAAGAGGATCTCGGCACCGGCGTCGTAGGCGGCTTCGCCGACTTCGGCCTGAGTTTCGACCTGCATGAACCGCTTCTCGATGACCGAGCCTTCCACCTGAATCGTGTTCATGGCCCAGCCCAGCAGCGGGCAGCGTGCCGGGACCGTCTGCCCAGGCTTGAAGTTGGCACTGCCCCGACGGGCCAGGTACTCCCGGGCGACCCACTGCGGCATGAAGCTCGTCTCCCAGGCACCCACGTGCTGGTTGGGGCACAGGACGTACAGCGTGTCCGGGGTCGACAGGATCTGCTTGAGCAGCAGGTTAGCCTGGTCGACACGCCGGCCGGTGGCGAACGGCCAATAGCTGCCGACGCCCTCGCTGGTCATGCCGCCGGTGTCGACGATGCTCGGGTTGGCGTGCCCGCGGGGTGCGGTGAGCCGCCACAGCCAGCCCAATGCCGGCGGCAGCACGTGGAAGAGCCCCAGGATGCCGTACGTCGGCTTCTCCTTGGTGCACGGCGGGCACCGCACGCCGAAGCTGCGGATGTCGACTGTCACGGGCCCGTTGACGATGCCCGGCACGATGCGTCGCGGGAGGACGACGCGCGGGTTGGGGCAGCGCTCGCCCGGCGCGTCCTCGATGTGGTCCCAGATCAGTGCGCGGGCACCGGGGACGGCTTCAATGTTCAGGAAAAGCACCGGCTCGGGCGGGTTGGTGGTCAGGCGCTCCAGGTGCGGGTCGGTGCCGTAGCTCTCGATGTGGTTCACCCGCACGAACCAGGCGTCCTCGGCGTCGGCGAGCGTCAGTTTGGTGGCACCCGCCTCCTGCATGCTCGTGTGGCACAACGCCATGTCGTCCGTCACCGGGCGCAACTCGCACGTGCGGGGCATGACGATGTAGCGTTCCTCCTTCGTGACGAGGTTTCGGCCGAGCAGCAGCCTGCCGTCGGCCTCGCGGTGTACGTGCTCTAGCATCTCCGACTTGCCGCCGCCGGAGGCACCCTCGTGCATGATGGTCGTCGCGTTGTCGTAAGGCGTGACCACCTGCACGGTGGAGCAGTGGGCGGTGACCCAGCCCTGCTCCTCGCCGATGTTGATCAGCACGCCGTAGATACCCTTCTTGGCCGAGGGCCCCGGGTACAGGTTGTAGCTGAACAGCTCGTGCATGCCCTCAAGGCGGTTGTGGACGACGACCTGCTTGCCTTCAAAGTGGGTGTGGCGGAACGGCGGCGCGACGTAGATGATCGCGCCGGGCTTGAAGCCTTCCCCGATGTCCTCGGCAGGGAGGATGCCCTGGAGCATCGCAAGGCCCATTGCGAAGAAACCGCAATTGGCCGGGGCAATGACCAGGGCGTTAAGCCCAGCGGCCCGCTGCCCGGCCTGGAAGGTGAAAATCGCCAGATCCTGCGTCTTGAGCCAGTCGAAGGTCTCCTCGCGGGTCTTGGCAAAGTCGACGCCGTAGCGGTCCTTGTAGCGCGGCTTGTTCGTGGGCTTATCGTCGCCGATGACCATGCAATCCGGGTCGCGGCGGCGCATGTAGGCATCAATGTAGTTGGCCGCAATCCCGTTCTTCACGCGGCAGACGCGTGCTTCGAGTACCGAGCCCTTGCCCGGGACGTCGTACGTCACGTCGTGATAGCCGTCGGGCCCGGCATCGCGGACTGCGAGGTCGACCAGTTGATCGACGTTGGTGGCCATGGTGACCGAGGGTGCCGACGAGAGGAGATCGACCACTTCCGGGGTCAGGTCAAGCAGACGCCAATCCATGATATTCCTTTCAAACACGTAACAGAACAAATCAAGCCGGATGGCAAGGTCGCAGCGCTCGCCGGCCGTGTAAAGCTATGGTCGATTAGAAAAGATCGATGCGCCCGCGACAATCCTTACGTGGCCACAAATGTGGCCTGCAATGGATGGCCCCCGGCGTACGCGGCTCGAATGCGTCCTCGGCCCTCCTATCATGTTCAGATGTTACTGGACCTGAATAGCTATGCCGCCGTCCTATTCGACGTCGACGGCACCCTCTGCCACGGCGACGAGCCGATCGAACCGGCCCCGGCACTCGTACGCCGCCTGCAGGCCGCCGGCGTGAACCTGGCCTGCCTCACCAACTCCACCAACAGTGCCGACCAGTTGCACCACCGGCTCGGGCGGATGGGCATCGAGGTGCCGGTACACCACCTCTGGACGGCCGCCGCCGCCGCCGCCGATTACTGCGTTCAGCACGGCTGGGGGCGGGTGCTGAACCTCTCGGGCGACGGCTTCGCGCAGGAACTGGCTGGCCGGGCCGAGCTTCTCGGGCCGGAGGCCGCCTCGGCGGACGCGGTCGTGGTCGGCGGGCCGCTGTGCGCCAGCGTGCCACACCTCCGGGCCGGGCTGCGGCTGTGTCGGGGCGGTGCGAAGCTGCTGGGCGTCTGCAACGACCGGGTCTACACCTCGCCGGCGGGGATCGAGTTCGGCGCCGGCTCGTTCTGTGCATTGCTCGGCTTCGGGGCGGACGTCCCGACGGTCTTCGCCGGCAAGCCCGAGCCGGTCTTCTTCCGCGAGCTGTGCCAGCGACTCGGCGTCAATCCGACTGAGTGCCTGCTCATCGGCGATAATCTGGAGAGCGACATCGCCGGAGCAAAGGGTGTCGGCATGAGCACGGTGCTGACGCTCACGGGCGTCGCCAGTGAGGCAGACGTACAGAAGCTCCCGCCCGAGATCAGGCCCGACGCCGTCGTGACCAGCCTCGAGCAGCTCCACCCGTCTTGACGCCGGCACGAAGGTTTACGCTTCCGTCGGGGGGTCAGGGCGGCTATTCTCCCGCGACCGGCGGGGGCGTCCGTCGCGGGTCGGCGGACCTGGGGCCGGGGTGCTTTTAGACGGCAGGTTGCGCGGGACGGGCGGTCGCCGGGAGGTGATTTATGAGCCAGAACCAAGCCGTTCTCGTCGCCTTCGGTGACGACCATCCCGGTATTCTTGATGACATCTCCCAGTTCGTGCTGGCGCACGAGGCCGCGGTGCTGGAGGTCTCGGTGAACAACCTCCGGGCGCAGTTCACGCTGCTGATGCTGCTGCAAGCCCCCGGCGACGCACTGGACCGCTTGAGCGACGACCTGCCCAGGCTCGCCGAGAAAGCCCGCATCCAGGCCGAACTACGCCCCGCCGCCGAGAGTGATGTGCCGCTGAGCCACACCTACCTGCTCGACGTGGAAGCCGCCAACGGCGGAAAGCTTCTCCAGCAGGTCGGCAACCTGATGCGGGTGCTGGGCATCAATATCGGAGACGTGGAGCAGCGCGACGACGGCGGCAGCATGCGGCTGCGGCTGGTCCTGCAGATCGGCCGGCAAACCCCCGTGATGAAGCTCCGCGAACTGCTCGAACAACTCCTGCAGCCGATGGAAGCCCATTGGGACCTGCGGCTGGCGTGAGGCCTCCGGCCCGGCTTACAGCCGTGCCAGCCGGCTTCCAGCCTGTCATCATGAGTTCCCACGTGCCTGGGGCACACCCGCGCGGGATGATCCGGTGGCCGGCGGAGATACGCGTGACAGACAACGGGCATCGGCCAAAACGCCGATTTGCCAAAACGCTGCAACGCCGCAACGCCGGCCAAATCAACGTTGCTCGCCCCGGCCAAACGCCTCCTTCCTCGCCACGAAAGTGCGTCACACTCCCCGCCCCTCCGGGGTGAAGAAGATCGTCGCTGGCGTCCTGCCGGCATGCGTCGGACGGGCCCGTCGGACGGGTTCGTCGGGCCCGAATCGGCCCGGCCGGCCTCGGCCGTCCTTGGCATGCTGGCGGCTTGCCGGCTGCCGGAATGCCACCGTTCAGGCCGTCGTCTGCGCCCAGATCACATAGCCGTAGTACGCCATCCACGCCGCAAGCAGGAACGCACCCTCGCCGCGGGTCAGTCGGCGTCGGCCGAGCAGGATCAAGGGCATCAGCATCAACGACAGGAACGCGAAGAACAGCAGGTGCAGGTGCCCGCTGACCGGTTCGGTCGGCACGGGGATCACACGCACCACGCTGACCACCCCGCCGATGAACAGCAGGTTGAAGATGCAGCTGCCCACGAGGTTGCCCAGGGCAATGTCCGACTGCCCCCGTCGCACGGCGATCACGCTCGTGACCATCTCCGGCAGCGTCGTGCCGAACGACAGGATCGTCAGCCCGATGACCGCCTGGCTGATGCCGGCCGCCTCGGCGATCGCGACGGCGTACCGCACGCTCAGCTCGCCCCCGGCGGCGATGCCGACGAGGCCGATGATCGTCATCATGACGGCCTTGGGTACGGACGGATGGACCTCGCCGCCGATGGTTTCTTTCGCCTCCTCGACGACCTTGGCGCGGTTCTCGGGGTTCAGGGCGTCGTTGATGGTGTAGTAGAGGAAGACGGCGAAGAAGAGCAGCAGCACCACGCCGTCCACGTGGTCGAAGTTGTCCGGGTGGTTCTCGTTGTCGAAGAATTGGTCGCCGGCCAGGAAGATCATCGCGGCACAGGCCAGCAGCAGCATCGGCACTTCACGCCGCACAATGCCCCGCTTGACCTCGACCACGTGAAAGAAGCTCACGATCGGCAGCACGAAGCCCAGGTTCAGCACGCACGCGCCGATGATGTTGCTGAACGCAAGGTCTGTCTTGCCGCGAACCCCGGCCAGCACGTTCACGACCAGCTCCGGCGCGCTGGTGCCGAAGGCGACGACTGTCAGCCCGATGATCAGCGGCGAGACGCCCACCGCCGCCGCCAGCGCCGAGACGCCGCGTACCAGCCGGTCGGCACCAACGATCAACAGAACCAGGCCGAGGGCCAGCAGGAAGAAACTCAGCAGTAGACTCATGGGAGCGATGCAGTATGCGACTGCCGTCGTGCGACTCAAGGGGCGACATCCCCGCCGCGGTTTTCCGCCGCGACTTTCCCGCCGCCTGGCGCTCGTCGCCAGTCGCGGGTGCCTCGGGCACGAACGCCGTATGATGCGGGGCATGAACCCGATCGTCGGCATCATCATGGGCTCCACGAGCGACTGGCCCACGCTCAAGCACGCCGCGGAGATGCTCGACGCCCTCGGCGTGGCGTACGAGAAGCGCGTCGTCAGCGCCCACCGCACGCCGGACCTGCTGTTTGAATACGCCCAGAACGCGCAGGCCCGCGGGCTGAAGGTCATCATCGCCGGGGCGGGCGGCGCGGCCCACCTGCCGGGCATGTGCGCCGCCAAAACCCCCCTTCCCGTGCTGGGCGTGCCGGTGCAAAGCCGCATGCTCCACGGCGTGGACAGCCTGCTGTCGATCGTGCAGATGCCCAAAGGCGTGGCCGTGGGCACCCTGGCCATAGGCGAAAGCGGCGCGGTCAACGCCGGCCTGCTTGCGGCACAGATCATCGCCCTGAACGACCCGGCCGTGGCCGAGGCGGTGGCGGCGTTTCGGCAGAAGCAAACCGACGACGTGCTGGGGGCGATGCTTGAGGGCTGACCGGTCCCAGGGAAGCGATATTGGAGTGTATAACCCCTCCCGATGAGTCGACTACGGACGCACATCCGAGCGGCCGTGAACGCCGGGCGATATAGCGTGGGCGAGCATGCGGCCATGCGCTTTGAGGAGCGTGCGATGATCGAGTGGCAGATCGTCGCCGAGGTCGATCATGCCAAGTTGCTGCTCGAACGGCCTGATGACCACCCGTATCCCGCCATCGAACTCGAACAGATGCTGCCCGACGGAACACCAGTCAAAGTAATCTGGTCCTACAACGAAAAGCGTGACAGGGCGAAGCTGGTCACCGTACACTTCTTCGATGACCTTTAGGATTGAAGGCAAGCGTGTGCGACGGAGACGAATGGTCCAGACGGACAACTACGTCGTCGTCCTCATGGTGGAGGCCGTCATCCCCGAGGATGATCCGAGCGAGGCCGTGTTCGAGCCGGCAGTCGTCAACTTCCTCAAGGAAGTTCAGGAACACGCCGAAGCAGGCGACCTCGAATGGCTCCGTCAGCACGGCAAGGTCTATGAGGCGGTCGACGCGGCCTGAGCCCTCGATACACTTCTTTCCATGCCCTCCGCCAACGCCTCCCAATACACCCCCGCCGAAGACCGCTACGCCGCCCGCCACGACGGCTGGTTCCGCCGCTGTGGCCGCAGCGGGCTTCTGCTCCCGGCCGTGAGCCTCGGTTGCTGGCACAACTTCGGTGCCCCCGGCACCGACTCGGTGAAGCACGCCGACGAGGCCGGCATGCACGAAAACTGCCGCCGCATGCTGCACACCGCCTTCGACCTGGGCGTGACGCACTTCGACCTGGCGAACAACTACGGCCCCCCGCCGGGCAGTGCCGAGGAACGCGTCGGCCGCATCCTCAGATCCGACTTCGCCGAGCACCGTGACGAGCTGATCATCAGCACCAAGGCCGGCCACCGCATGTGGCCCGGGCCCTACGGCGAACACGGCAGCCGCAAGCACCTGCTGGCCAGCCTCGACCAGTCGCTCAAGCGCCTCGGGCTCGACTACGTCGACATCTACTACCACCACCGCCCCGACCCCGTCACACCGCTGGAGGAGACGCTGGGCGCACTCGACCACGCGGTGAAGACCGGCCGGGCGGTCTACGCCGGCGTCAGCAACTACCAGCCGGACCGCACGCGGCACGCCGTCGACGCCGCGGCACGGCACCAGTTCGCAAAGCCCGTCATCCATCAGCCGAGCTACAACATCCTCAACCGCTGGATCGAGAACGGTCTGCTGGACGCCTGCGGCGAAACGGGCATGGGCCTCATCACCTTCAGCCCGCTGGCGCAGGGTCTGCTGACGGACAAGTACCTCCAAGCCGTGCCGGAAGACAGCCGCGCCGCCGGCGGCGGCTTCCTCAAGGCCGAGCGCATTACGCCGGAACTCCGCACGCAACTGAACAAGCTGAATGACATCGCACAGGCCCGCGGCCAGTCACTGGCACAGATGGCACTGCAATGGACGCTGCGCGACGCTCGCGTCACCAGCACCCTCATCGGCGCGAGCCGGCCGGAGCAGATCGTCGACGGTTGCCAGGCCCTGAACGCCGCCCCGCTCACCGCCGAGGAACTCGCCGCGATCGACGCGGCCGTCGAGGCCCCGGGCCAGAAGCGCTGAGCCGGCGCTTTTGTCGCGGTACGTCTACCCCGGCGCGTTTACCGCGGCCCGGCCGCTGTCACACGCCGGCCGTCGCGTAACAGCCCGTCCGCCACGTCGCCGGCCGGCCGGGACGATGCGACGAGCGGCGAAAATGTCCGCGACGTCTTGCCTGGAGACTTCAACCCGAACGAAGTCGTATCGGACGGCACCCGCAGCGGCCGGCTGGCCGTCGGCAGCGTCTTGCCGAAGTTGCCGGCGAGCACGTTGAAGCCCGCCAGGTTCACCACGCCGTCGTAGGTGAAGTCGCCGTCGGAGAAGCTCCCGGCCAGGCCGAAGTTCGCGGCGAGCCGGTTAAAGTCCGCCAGGTTCACCGCCCCGTCGCGCGTCGCGTCGCCGTCGAGGGTGAAAAAGTCGAACGCCGCCGCCTCGGCCGGGTTGCCGGCCAAGTCCTGCACGGCCCCGGGCAGCAGGTGCAAGCGCCAGTTGCCGTCGGGCAGCCGGCCGGTGGGCGTGTCGAACGTGAGCGTCGCCAGCCCGCCTGCCGCGTCGTACGCTACGAACACGCCGATGTTTGCCCCGACTTCCCTCCCGACTTCCCTCCCGACTTCCCTCGCCCCGTCGGCGTCCTGCAGCAGGAAGTCCGCCGGCGTCGGCGCCTCGGCCAACGGCTCGTCGAACCGAACCCCGAACGCCGGCCGAAGCGCCCGGTCGGCAATGTACCCGGCCTCCACCACCCCTGGCGGCGTCGTGTCCGGCGGGGCGAGCTCCACGTCCACCAGCGTCGTGTCGCCGGCGAGCACCGTCACGCCCGCGACCGTCTGCGGCAGGTACCCCGGCGCCTCGAACACCAGGTCGTACGTGCCCGGCAGCAGCAGGCGGTGGTAGTCCCCCACGTCCGGGTCGGTGAACACGGGCTGGGCGTTGCCGGCCACGCGCACGCTGGCATAAACGGGCTGGCCCGTGGCGGCGTCGGTCACCAGGCCGCTTATGCCCCAGTGCACGGCCTGCATGTAGTCGAGCATGGCGTCGCGGTTGTCCGCCCAGAGGCTAGGCAGGAGGCTGGGGTTGGGCTTCTTGGTGTCGTAAAGCTCGATGGTGACTTCCGGCGTGCCCAGGTAGCGGTAGTTCCAGTCCTGCATGCCCCCGGTGATGGCGTACCAGTCGGCACCGTTGGTCACACCGTCGTCAAAGAAGGGGCTGTTGAACATCGGCCCGTTCTGGCGGCTGTAGGTGAGTGCCAGTTCGCGGAAGAGCAGGTCGTCGGGCGTTGCCGAGTAGGTGCTGCCCTTGCCGTCGTAGTCGTACGGGTAGTTCACGACGAGCGCGCCGGTGTGGAAGTTCGCCGAGAGCGCGAAGCTGTTGCCCGCGGAGAACTGCATGACAGCCCGCGTCTCGGCCGGTCGGCCGGCGTCGAGGAGCGGGCTGCCCGCGAAGACCGTGCCGATGTCCGTGCTGCCGCCGCCCTCGGGGAAGCTGCGGTTCAGGTCGATGAAGTTGGCATTTCCACGGCGGTTCAGGGCAAAGCCGTCCGGGTTCATCTGCGGGATGAGCCAGATGTCCGTTGTTTCCACAAGCTCTGTCAGTTCAGGGTCGGTGCCGTAGCCGCTAAGCAGTTCCTCGGCGAAGTAGAGCGAAAGCTCCTGCCCCACCGGCTCGTCGCCGTGCATGCTGCCGACGAACTTCACCTCCGGCTCGGCCTCCTGCGTGCCGACGTTGTCGGAGATGTTCAGCGCCCACAGATCCCGGCCGAGTGTGCTGGTGCCCAGGCTCACGACCCGCGCGATCTGCGGGTAGGTCGCGGCGAAGCCCTGCAGCACCGCCGTGAGCTGTGCGTGCGTGTGGTAAATGCCCTGCGTGACCGGCGTAGCGGCGAGAAGGCGACGGCACTCGAGGTGTTCGAACCAGGTGGGTGTACTCACGTGTTGCAGGAGCCTGCACCTTACGCCGTCGGATTTCAAGCAGAACCTTCGCATTCCGCCGGCGGGAGTTGCAGGGCCACAGGCGGGCGGGCAATCAAAGCGGTTTGGTCACGTCGCGCAGGGCGTCTTCTTCCCCGGCGAAAGTGCGCTTCTGCCGCAGTGTCGCCTCGTAGGCGGGGTACTCCGCGTCGCGGTTCAGGGCGATGACCTGCACGACACGGCCTTGGGCGTCGAGGCCGAACTCCGCGAAGCTGGGAGCGTCCACCCGCACCTCGCCGCGGACCACCCGCCGGTCCACGAACCGCACGTCGCCCCACTGGTGCACCTCGTGGGAGAAAAAGCGGCTGGTGAAGTGGCTCACGCGGTCGTAGGTCGCCTGGCCGCCGGCCATGTTCTCGCCGGCGATGCGGCCCTGGTGGTGGGCCTCCTCCCAATGCTCCAGCATGCGGTACTTGCCAAAGAGCGGGTCCAGCAGCATGCAGCAGTCCCCTGCCGCGAGGACGTTGGGCACGCTCGTGCGGCAGCCGGCGTCGACCATCACGCCGCGTTGCGCTTCGATCGGCGTGCCGCGGAGCAACTGCAGGTTCGGCGTCATGCCGACGCACGCCACGAGCAGGTCCGTGTCGATGGTGTGGCCGAAGGCCAGCTCCACACGCTGCACGCGGCCGTCGCCTAAAAGCTGTTTCACGGGCTGGCCCAGGTGTACGTTCACGCCGCGCTGGCGGAGCGTCTCGCCGAGCCACCGCCCGACAGCCTCGCCGGCGTAGCGGCTCCAGCAATGGGTCTCGCGGACGACAAGGTCGACCTTCACGCCGAGTTCCGTCAGGCTCGCGGCGGTTTCGATGCCCAGCTCCCCGCCGCCGACTACAACCGCCCGCGGCGTGTGGTGCGGGATGCGGGCGAAAGTTTCGATGGCGTGGTGCAGAAGCGAGACGTCGTCGATGGTTCGGAGCGTGAAGACGTCGGGCAGTTGCGCCCCCGGCACCTCAAGCGGCACGGCCGAGCCGCCCGTGGCGAGCAGGAGCTTCTCGTAGCTGACCTCATCCCCGCTGGCGAGGGTGGCGCGCTGCCGGCCGACCTCCAGCAGGGCAACGCGGGTGCGGGTTCGCAGCTCGACGTTGTTCTCTTTGAACCAGCCCATGGGCAGGACGGTGAGTTCGTCGCGGGCCATGCTTCGGCGGAGGTATTCCTTGGATAGCGCGACGCGGTCGTAAGGCCGGTGCTGCTCCTGGCCGACCATGAGCAGGGCCGAGGCCGGGTCGCGTTCGCGAATGGCCGCCGCGGCCGAGGCGGCGGCCCGCCCGGCACCGACGATGAGGTATGTCACGTGTCCGTTTGCCATGCCTGCCTCAGTGTACATCGGAAGACACGCCCGCGGCGCGGCAGTTTGTTCCGAAGGAATCCGGCGGGCGGGTGAAATGGGCGGGGGCGTGATCCGTAGGACACATCGGCAACCATCCCCTACCATGTGCCGACGATGGGCATAGCAGACCGAGATTACGTCAGGCAGGATCCACGCGGCGGCTACGGCGCGAGCTTCGGCGGCGGGCCGAAGAACTGGTCCGTCACCACGTGGCTCCTGGTGCTGAACATCGGCATCTTCGTCCTCGACGCGGTGCTGCGCGTGAACACGCCTTACGGGCCGGTGGGGCTGCTCTTCATCTGGGGGTTCTTCTCCTACGAAACCGCCGTCGAAGGGTTGCAGCTCTGGCGGTGGATCACCTTCCAGTTCCTGCACGGCGGGTTGGGGCACATCTTCGGCAACATGATCGGGCTCTACTTCTTCGGCGCGATCATTGAGAACTACCTGGGCAGCCG
Source organism: Phycisphaerae bacterium (assembly GCA_050329715.1). Classification (GTDB taxonomy): domain Bacteria; phylum Planctomycetota; class Phycisphaerae; order Tepidisphaerales; family Tepidisphaeraceae; genus DAIOTR01. The sequence goes on along the minus strand of JBHJOM010000058.1, from coordinate 28,327 downwards.
GCGCTTCCTGGCGTTCTACCTGTTGTGCGGCATCGCCGGGCCGGTGGCTTACCTGCTGATCAGCGCGCTGGGGATCCTGAACATCGCGCCGTCGACGCCGTTGATCGGCGCCTCGGCGGGGGTTTACGGCATCCTGATCGCCGCGGCACGCATGGCACCCAACGCCCGGGTGCAACTGCTCTTCCCGCCCGTCGAACTGACGCTCAAGACCATGGCGTGGATCCTGCTGGGCATCGCGCTGTTCACGACCTTCACCCGCGGCCAGAACGCCGGCGGCGAGGCGGCCCACCTCGGCGGCGCGGCACTGGGCTTCCTGCTCATCACCTACCCGCACCTGCTCGACTTCGCGGGCAAGTTCGGCAAGAAACAAAAGCAGGTGAAGCAGCCGGGCTACATGAAGTACCGGGAGTAGAGACCCGGCATCGTTTCTCAGGCGGCTTCGGTGCCCGGTTTTTCATCCTGAGCGGCGGCCGGGTCGGGCGTGAAGAGCGTGTACAGGATCATGCAGAAGACCCCCACGCACAGCAGGCTGTCGGCCACGTTGAAGATGTAGGGGAACACGTCCACCTGCGGCAGCGAGCCGTGGATCTCGCTCCATTGCCGGTCGGGGAAGAGGTGGATCATGTCTCGCACGCCGTGGTACACCAGCCGGTCGTACATGTTGCCCAGCACGCCTGCCAGCAGCATGCCCAGCAGCACCTGGTAGAGCCGGCCGGGACCGGATTTGGCGAACAGGTACCCGATCACCCCGATCGCCCCGAAGCTCACGAGCAGAAACAGCGTCCGTTGCCCCTGCCCGATGCCGAAGACAGCCCCCTGGTTGATCGTCGTGGTGAAGTCCAGCAGGCCGGGGATGAACGCGTACGTCAGACGGTTCCTGCTGAAGACGTAGCCTTCCTCGGTTTCCACAATGCCGTCGGAGAGCACGGCGAAGGCCCAGTACTTGGTCACCAGGTCGGCCGTCAGCCCGAGCGCCAGCGCCAGGCCGAAGGCCAGCACCGCACCGGGACGTTTGAAGTTGGCAGGCAGGCTGGGCATGGAGGCCCAAGAGCATACGCCCGCCGGCGGCCGCTGTGAACGTAACGGTAATCGCGAAGCGAGCGTTCGGCCCTGACACCGCCACGGCCGGCGGCTACCATCGGTCTCGAAAGGTCAGGCCCACCATGTTCGACTTCATGAAAAACCTCGGCAACCTCCCCCAGCTCATGCAGCAGGCCCGCGAGGCGCAGGAGAAGCTGCATACCATCCAGGAGGAGCTGGCCCGCAAGCGCGTGACCGCCGACGCCGGGGCCGGGATGGTCGAGGCGACGTGCAACGGCCGGCTTGAACTCGTCGGCCTGAAGATCGACCGCTCGCGGCTGGGCACGACGCAGGACGGCAAGACGCAACTGGCCGAGGCGGACGTGGAGATGCTCGAGGACCTGGTCGTGGCCGCCGTGGCCGCCGCCCAGGCGAAGGCCGCCGACTTAGCCCGCGACGAGATGGCCAAAGCCGCCGAGGGCATGGGCCTGCCGCCCGGCATGCTGCCGGGTGCGTGAAGCGGGAAGAGACGCTTCGCTCTCATCAACCCGAAACCGCAGGCCCGGCTTGAGGTGCCTGGGGCGATGCACAGGCGTCTGACCCCGGGTCGTCGTCGGCTTTTGGCACCTGACGACCCGGGATGAGACTTCGGCGTTCAACCGCATTTGGGTTACCCGCGGAGTACGGCACGGGTGGCGCGTCGTTCGTCGTCGTCGATGCGGGCGTCGGAGAAGACGCGACGTCGCTCGATCGCCGGGGCTGTTGCCGTTGGAGTTGCACTTGTTGTACTTGAGGTGACGGCGAAGCTGGAAGCCGGCGGAACGTCACTGAGCGACAGGCCGAAGTTGGTGGCCAGAATGTTGAAGTCCGCAAGGTTGACTGTGCCGTTGCCGTCGGCGTCGCCGCTGGCGAAGGTCTGGTTCACCAGGCCGAAGTTCGAGGCCAGAATGTTGAAGTCGGCCAGGCCTACTTTGCGGTCGCGGTTGAAGTCGCCGTTGAGCCACCAGAACGGAACAACGAGGTCCTGTGCCAGGCCGTTGCCGGCCACGTCGGTGTAGGCGGATGCGGGCAGGACCAGCTCGTAGTCTGCATTGTCCAGTCGACCGCCGACGGCCCCGAGCGGGCGGTAGACGTACGCCTGGAGCCCGCTGTCGAAGGTCAGCGAAGCGTTGGAGTCGGCCTTGGTGACGCCGTTGGTCAGGTCGTTGAGGTCAAAGTCGGCGGCGAGGAGCGCCTCGGCCGGTGGTTCATCGAACTGAAGAAAAATCGGCGTGCCGGCGGTGTTGAGGTTGACGGTGGTGGCGAGCACTACCGGGGCGATGGTATCGATGGTGAAGGTGCGTTCCTGAGAAGGTGACGACTCTTCTCCCGCTCGGACGACCGTTGCGGTCAGTTCATATTCACCGTCGGCGAGGGCAGAGGGGGTAAAGGACCATATGCCCGAGCCGTCCGACGTGGTCGAGCCGGATAGAACGCCGTTGATGTAGATGTTGACCGGCAGGTTGGCGTCGGTCGAGCCTGTGAAAGTCGGTGTGTTGACGTTCGTGATGCCGTCCGAGTCGGAGATGCCGGTGTCGGAGGAGGCGAGCATGGTCGGCTGCGCCGGGGCCGCGGTGCCGGTCAAGTACGCCAATGCGGCGGCAGCGTTGACACGTCCATTCTGACTGGAAAAGCCGGTGAAGTTTCCACGCGGATCCTCGACGGTGCTGTAGATCGCATCAATGACCTGCGTGTGAGTCGCAGTGGGCACCGCCGAGAAGAGCAGTGCAGCCACGCCCGCCACATGCGGCGAAGCCATCGAGGTACCGCTGAAAGTCGCGTAAGTACTTGCACCTGAAAATGTCACTGCTGTGCTGTAGATTGCATTGCCGGGTGCGAAGACGTCGGTCGTGATGGACCCCCGATTGCTATCAGGGGCGATCTGGTCACGGTGATCGCTCCAGCCGACGGAGATGATGTTGTTGAGGTTATAGTTGGCCGGGTAGTTCGTTACGTTTGTGTCGCCGTCGTTGCCGGAAGCGGCCGCTGCGACGATACCGCGATCACGCAGGCCTCGCATCGCATTGAACACTACAGAATCGAAGGACCCTCCGCCGTAGCTGTGGTTGGTGACTTTGACGTTCACGCCGCGGTCTGCCTGGCCGTTGACGTAGTTGATGCTCGACACGATTGCCGCGGTACTGAGAAATCGGTCAAAGAAGTCGTTGCCGCCGGCCCGCAAAGCCATGACTTTCGCACCCGGCGCGACGCCTACGCCGCCGATGCCGTTGTTGCCCGTCATCGCGACCGTTCCGGCAACGTGCGTGCCGTGGCCGTTGACGTCGTCGGGGTTGTTGTCGCCGGAAAGGAAGTCCCAGCCGTAAACGTCGTCGATTCGGCCGTTGCCGTCGTCGTCGATGCCGTTGCCGGGGATTTCGTTGGGGTTGACCCAGAGATTATTGACCAGGTCCGGGTGCTGAAGATCGATGCCCGTATCAATGATCGCGACAACAACGCCTTCACCCTTCGTGGTCGCCCAGGCGATATCGCCGTCGATGTCCGAGTCAGGGATGCCACCGGTCTGCCCCACGTTACGAATGCCCCAGAGATCGTTGTATCTCGGGTCGTTCGGGGTAGTCCACTGCGTCCTGTGGAGTTTGTCCGGCGAGACCGCCACCACACTGCTGACCCGCCCCAGTTCAGCCTGCAGTTGCTTTCCCCCACCGGCGGCTTCCACCAGGAACATGCCCGCGCGGTCCATGTGATCCACGACCTTATTCCCCGTGCCCGCGGCGTCGAACTTCTGCTGAAGCATCCGCATCGCATCCGGGAAGTAGACGCCTTCGTACGCCTCCTCGCCAAGGTCCACGATCCAGCGGTCCTTCAGCGCCATCACGTGCTCACCCTGCCACTCCAGACGCTCGATCAGCCGCCCGGCGAACTCATTGCGTTGCGGCCCGATCCGCGAGATATCAAACCCGGGGGTAACGCTTGAGGCGATGGACGACAGAAGGCGACGCGCTTCGAGAGACTCGACGAGGAAACGGTTCGACATGCTTCAATGCCTCCAGGCAGTGGGTAAGACGATGGGATCTCAGGCAGACAGGCGGTCTCCGGGGCAATACGGCATTGTCACGGTGTCGCCGGCAATCGCCAAAGATAATTCGGCCGATCAGGAATCCGTGTCTAATCCGTGTGAGCCAGCACACAACAGCCTCTACCCGCGGTAAATGGGGCAAGACCAATGGGCTTGGCGGCCTTCTACGCAAGTTTTCGTGCAACAGCCGTACGCCGCTCGATCGCGTCAACTCGGCTTATTCGCTCAGATCTGGAGAACGGATTCGATTTCTTCATCCCGCCGGATTCAACCCGCTCACCGCCCAGCACGTCCGACGCCGGCCGGGCCGAGGTCAGGTTCGGGCGGATCGGGCGGGTGGAGAACACCTCCGGGGCCCTGCCCGCAGCAGCCGCGTTACCGAACGCCGGGGTGGTCACAGCCTGCAAGCTGACAGCCGATGCCAGCGTGTTGGGATCCACGTACGCTTGGAGCGTCTTGCCGAAATTGATGGCCAGTGCATTGAAGTCCGCCAGGTCCACCGTGCCGCTGTAGTCGAAGTCGCCCTCGCTGAATGTCCCGGCCGAGCCGAAGTTGGTCGCCAGCAGATTGAAGTCCGCCAGGTCCACCGTACGGTCGCGGTTGGCGTCCCCGGCGAGCACGAAGAAGTCCAGCGTACGGCTCGCGTCCAACGGCTGCCCGGCCGAAGAGGTCACGGCGTCGAACGGGAGCGTCAGTCGGTAGTTGCCGTCCGGCAGCAGGCCGTCGGCGTACGTCACCAGCCCGGCCTGTCCTGTCACGTCCAGCTCGCCCTCGAACGCCTCACCTGTGGTCAGGTTCAGCAGTTGCACTGGCTGAGCGGTCACGTCCACGGCGTTCGCCACCGTAAGCGTCACGGCCTGCTGCGTCTCGAACGCGAAGTCCAACTCAAGCACCTCGGGCGTGGCCACCATCGCCTGCTGCCCGAACGCCACGTCGTCCACCGTCTGCCCGAGCCCCACCTGCACGAAGGCCGACCGCGTACTCGCCTGCGTACCGAAAACACGGACCGTGAAGTCATTGAGCGTCCCCGAAGCCCCGCCGACCGCGTCGCTGACGCGCACAGTCCACTCCCCGGCACTGAACTCGTCCCAGTGGTGAACGCTGCTGAAGGTCCAGCGGGTCATGGTGCCGGTGTCGCTGTTGGCCTCCCGCATCACCGACACTTTGCCGCTCGGGCTGACCAGCTCCACCCGCAAATGCCCGCGGTCGGCGTGCGTAATGTCGATCTCCAGCTCCACGTGCTCGATCCGCACGTTCTGGTCGATCGTCACCGTCCGCTCGATGCCCGTGCTGCTGGCGTTGGGGATCGCCAGGTTCAACGGCCCACTCTCGGCCTGCGCGCTGAGCTCCGGCCCGACGGTCTGCCAAGTCTCGGCGAGCGTTACGGCCGCCAGTGCGTCCACCGCGCCGAAGCCGTACTTGTGGTTCACCAGCAGCCCGGCGCCGTTGGTCTCCCAGCCGGCGTCGGTCGGGTCGTTCTTCTCGGCCGAGTGCACCAACACGTGCTTGACGTCGCGCGAGGTCAGGTTCGGGTTCGCTTCGAGCATCAGCGCGATCACGCCGCTGGCCAATGGCGTGGCGCTGCTCGTCCCGCCGAAGCTGGACGTGTAGGTGTTGAACACGTCGGTCGTGGTGATGCCCGGCCGGCCGCTGCCTGCGCCGCCGCTGGAGTAGGCCGTCACCAGCATCGGCGCGCCCGGCTCGGAGTAGTTGCTCTGTCGGCCCTGGTTGTTGATGGCGCCGACGGCGATGACGTGGCGGCTGTTGGCGTACCCGTCGTAGTTCACGTTGTCGTTGCTGCCCAGCCCGTTGCCTGCCGCCCACGTGATGATGCCGCCGAGCCCGTTGCGGCCTTGCGTTGCGGTCTGCTCGAGGGCGGCCATTGCCAGCGGCCCGGCGGCGTCCATCGTGCCGTTGTCGAACGGGCCCCAACTGTTCGAGTAGATGTCCACGTTGTTGTTGAAGTACGTCAGCGCATTGGCTTCCTGGAGGTCGCTGCTGGGTGCCGAGATCAGCCGCAGCCCCGCCAGGCCCGCCTCGGGTGCCGAGCCGGAGACGCCGATGCCGTTGTTGCCCCTTGCCGCAGCCACGCCGGCGACGGCCGTACCGTGGTAGTCGAACGTGCTCTCGGGCCTCGGGTCCGGGTCGTTGTTGTTGAAGTCGTAGCTGTAGGCCGAGACGTAGTTGGCCGCCAGGTCCGGGTGGTCGCGTTGCAGCCCGTCGTCGACGATGCCGATGACCACGCCCGCCCCGGTGTAGGTGTCCCACACGTCCACCACGTTGGCGTCCGCCCCGACGACCCCGCCCGACTGCCCGGTGTTCCGCAGGTGCCACTGGCTGCCGAACTGCGGGTCGTTGGGCACCGCACGGGTCGACTGCTGCCGGGCCGTCAGCGGGTAGAAGAACTCCACATCGACGCCCCACGCCGAGGGATCGAACTTCGTCGCCGACTTGAAGCTGACCACGTACGTGTCCGGCAGGAGAGTCGTCGGCCTGACGACTGCGCCCAGCGCCCTTGCCGACCGCCCGAGCGACGACAACGCCGCCCCGCCGACCACCCACGACGTCGCCTCGGCCGCCACGTCGCCCAGCCGGTCGCCGAAGTCGGCGGCCAGGGTGCGTGCCTCGGCCAGTGCGGCGGCGAACGGTGCCACGCCCCGGCCGGATTCCGCCGCCAGCGCCGTCACCTGCGCGTCCAGCCGGCCGCGGAACGTCTGTTCCCAGTCGGGCCGTTCTTCGATGGTCACGGCGTAGCTCCCGGCCGGGATGCCCGCGAACGTGAACCGGCCCGCCGCGTTCGTGAACGTCGATATCTCGCCCGGCTGCCACACGCCGTCGAAGTTGGTGTCCAGGAACGCCCGCCACCCTTCCAGCGGCGACTCTTCCTTGTCAAACACCCCGTCGCCGTTGCGGTCGTGCCAGTTCAGGCCACTGATCGTGCCCGGCAGCGGGAAGACCCCGAACGCCGGCCCGGCCGCCACCTGCTGCGCCACCACGTTCACCACCTGCGACGTCGCCGTCGTCGGCTGGTAGCCGGGCTGCTCCACCAGCCGCACCGTGTACTGGCCTTCGGTCAGAAGCCCGAACTCGTACGACCCGTTCGCCCCCGTCAGCACACGCGGCTCGCCCGTGCCGGGCGCGCCGTCGTTGTTCAGGTCAACGTACACCTCAAAGCCCGCGGCCGCCTGCTCCCCGCCGTCGAAGACGCCGTTACCGTTCACGTCCTGAAACACCTGACCGGCCAGGCCGCCGAGCGTCGGGTCGCGGGTCACCAGGATCGACTTTCCGGTGCCCACCAGCGGGCTTGGCTGGTTCTGACTGATCAGCAGTCGGTCGGCGTCCGGCGAGGTCGATTGCGTCCCGGCACCCTTGATTCCGACCGTCGCGCTGTTGGCACCGCCGACGCCAAGGTCGAGGTAGTTGAACGTGATCCGGCTGACGCCCGAGGCGGGGTTCAACTCGAACACGGCCTGGAAGGTCACGTTCGTGGGGCCGCTGCTGGAATAGGCGTTGACCTGGTTCCACTCGACGATCAGTTCGTCGTCGCCCGGCTGGCCGTCGGTGTCGCGGAAGGCGTAGAGCACCTGGTCGCTGGTGGTGTCGTTGGTGACCCAGTCGTCCCAGAGGGGTGCGACGGTGGCCTGGGAAGGGGTGTCGGTCAGGTCGCCGTTGGTGAAGCTCGTGTTCGACCCGCCGAAGGTGATAAGCCCGTTGCTGCTGACAGAAAGGCTGCTGTACGACTGCCCGTAAAAGCCGATCGTGCTGCCGTTGAGTGAGACGTTCGCCGAGGAGTCGTCGACGTTCGTAAGGATGGACGTAACGCCGCTGGCACCGGGGATGAGGTCCACCGCATTAAACGGCACGCCGTCGGCGGCGTAGCCGAACCCGTCCGGCCCGACGGCCAGGAGGCGGCGCTGCTCGAGCTGCTCCAGAACAGTTCGGGCGGCAAAGCAAACGGGTGGCAAACCGGCACCGCAAGGACGACGCGAGAAAAATGTACGCATCACAGGCGAAATGTCCTTCCTGACGACGCGTACGCAGGCGAACCGGCCCGGGCAGCCATGCCCGGCCGCCCGCCCGGCGGTGCCGCGTCGTTAACTTCCCTGCCAACCTAGAGATGCGACGTGGGGTTTTCAACAACTTTTCGTGCGTCGATACGGCTGCCGGGGCAAGTCAGGCCCGCACTGCCGCTACGGCTTGCCCGGTTTCTGCCCGAACGCCTCCGGCGGGAGTCGTTTCAACTCGAATCGGTCGCTCAACCGGACGTAACCGCTCGGGCCGTGCATCCGCCCGATGAGCTTCATCGCGTCGGCGTCCACCCGCAGCCGCTCGTCCACCACGCCGTCGGCGATGTGCACATACACCGCCTCGCCGATGATCACGCGGCTGCGACGCACCATCGTCGTGCTCACGTACCGGCACTCGAAGCTCACGGGGCTCTCGGCGATGCGCGGGCACCCCACACGCCGGCAGGCCGCGGGCGTCAGCCCGGCCACCTCCAGCTCGTTCACGCCCTCGTCAAAGTCAGTCGCGCAGACGTTCATCCGCTCGGCGATCGCCTCGCTCACGAGGTTGATGACGAACTCCCCCCGCTCGTGTATGTTTGCGGCCGTGTGTTTCGGCACGCCGCCGCGGTCGGCGATGCCCAGCACCACCACCGGCGGGTCGGAGCCCATCACATTGAAGAAGCTGAACGGCGCCGCGTTCGGCAACCCGCCGGGCGAGAGCGTGCTGACCAGCGCGATCGGCCGGGGCACGACGCAGCCGGTCATCAGCTTGTAGCAGTCGGTTGGGGTGAGCTTGCGAAGGTCGAATTGCACGCGGTGAGTCCTCTTCGGAGTTGATGGCCTAATCCTGCAGGCGGTCGAACAACGCGTCCTGGATCTGGTCGTAGCCTTCGCCGGCTTTCTCTAGCTTGTCCAGCAGCGCTTTGAGGGCTTCGGCTTCGAGGGTCGGGTCGTTCATGGCGTCGCGCAGGGCCGTGCTGGCGGCGGCCAGGTCGCTGGACGCCGCGGCGTAGTCGCGGGCGGCGGCGTAGAGGTCCTGATTGGCCATCGCAGCACCGTCCGGCCTGGCCAGCAGCCGCCAGGGGCTCCGGCGGACTTCGCGAATCGCCGCCTTGCCCTCGGCACTGGCGACTCGCACGTTCGAAATGACGTCGTCGATCCGCGTGCGGTTCCGCTCCACCACGCCGCGGCCGCCCAAGGCAAGCTGGCGAATCTCGTCCAATGCGGCGTCGGCGGCGTCCAGCGAAGACTGACCCGAGGCGGCAAAAGCCTTCACCTGGTCCAGAATCTCCGGGAGCTTCTCGTCGGCCGTTTTGGCGGCACCGGCCAGGTGGGTCGTCGTGCGGCGGAGGTCGTCGCGGTTCTCGGCGAGCGTCTCGCGGGCGTCGGCCACGAGCAGCCGGCCGTCCTGCGCGGTGCCGCGGAGGGCCTCGGCCAGCGGGTCCACCTGGGCATCGGCCCGGGTCACGAACTGCCGGGCGGTGTCGATCGTCGTATTCGCGTTCCGCGCGACATCACGGGCGGTCGTCACCGCTTCGTTCACGCGGGGGACAGTGTCGGTGCGGAGCGTCGTCACCAGCTCACGCGCCTGCGGCAGCAGGTCATTGATGCCGGCCGCCAGCTCGCCCAGCACGCCCGGCCGGCCGCGGACCGGCTCGTTGACCGTCAGCACCTGCCCCGCCCCGACCGCGTACACGTTGAGCCACACGTTGCCCGTGAGCGTGCTCTGCACGCCGACCTCGGCCCCCTGCTTCAGCAGGATGCTCTCGGGCAACGCGAACGTGACGATGACGGAAGGCTCCGGCCCGTCCAGGTGCAGTTCCACGCCGGTGACGCTGCCGCGGGCCACCCCGCCGACGCGAACTTCGCTGCCGGGGCGAATGCCCGCGACGTCGTCCTCCAGTGAAAACCGTGCGGCGTACGCCCGGCGTTCCTGCAGCAGCCCGCCGGCACCGCGTACGCCGATGACCACCCCGGCCGTGAGCGCGATAGCCAGCAGGATGAACAGGCCCGCGAGAATGGCATTCTTATCAGTTCGCATGAGACCTCGGTGGCGTGTCAGGTGCGGTTCCACGGTGTTAGCAGGTCCGCCTCGTACGCGCCGCCGCGGCGGCGCTCGGTGAGGGGGCCTTCGGTCAGGCCGTGGATGAACTGCCGGACGAGCGGATCCTCGGCGGTGCGGAACTCCTCGGGCGTGCCGCTCTTGATGAATTTGCCGCGGTCCAGCAGCACCATGCGGTCGGCGATGCGAAAGGCCGAGTCCATCTCGTGCGTGACGACGACGCTGGTGACGCCCAGGATGCGGTTGAGGGTGTTGATGAGTTCATCGACCTCGGCGCTGGTGACCGGGTCCAGCCCGGCGGAGGGCTCGTCGTAAAAGAGCACCTTCGGGTCCATGGCCAAAGCGCGGGCCAAGCCGGCACGCTTTTTCATGCCGCCGGAGATCTCGGCCGGGAGGCGGTCGGCGGCCTCGCGCATGCCGACGAGTTCCAGTTTCATCTTCACGATGATGCCGATGGTCTCCTCGGCCAGGTCCGTGTGCTCGCGCAGGGGGAGTGCGACGTTGTCAAAGACGGTCATGGAGTTGAACAGCGCCCCGGACTGGAAGAGCACGCCGATGGTCTTGCGGTAGGCGTCGCGGCTGTGGCGGCTCATGCCGCAGATGTTCTGGCCGTCGACGTAGATCTTGCCGCCGTCGGACTCGATTGTGCCGGCCATCATGCGCAGGAGGGTGCTCTTGCCGCTGCCGGAGCCGCCCAGGATGACGAGCGTCTCCCCGCGGTAGACGTCGAGGGTCATCTCGTCCAGGACCGTGCGCCCGCCGTAGGTCTTGACGACGCGGTCGACCTTGATGATGACGTCCGACGTATCGACCGGAGCCCGTGTCGGCGCGGCGGTAAGCCCTGACCCGGCACTCGGCGGGGACGGCGCGATCGAGATTGGCAAGGTCGGGTCGGGCATCACAGGTCGATGGCGAAGAAGACACCGGTGAAGATCAAGTCTACCACGATCAGGAAGACGATCGTCAGCACGACCGAGCGGGTGGTGGCGTTGCCCACGCCCTCGGCCCCGCCGCGGACGGAGAGCCCCAGGTGGCACGCCAGCCCGCCAATGATCAGCCCGAAGACCATCGCCTTGAGCAGCCCGGTGAAGAAGTCCGTCAGGTCGATCGCGGCGAAGGTGTCCTCCACGTACACCTGCCAAGAGGCGTCCAGCAGAGCGGTGGAGACGACCAGCCCCCCGGCCAGGCCCATCACGTCACCCACGACCGCGAGGCAGACCGTCATGACGGTCGTCGCGATGACCCGCGGCACGACGAGGAAGCGGATCGGGTCGATCGCGTGCGTCTCCAGCGCCTCGACCTCCTCGCCCACGACCATCGTGCCCAGCTCCGCGGCGATGGACGCCCCGGCGAAGCCCGTCAGCACGATCGCCGCGACCAGGGGTCCGAGCTCCCGCACCACGGCGATGGCGATGATGCGGTCCACCTCGCCGACGGCACCGAACTGCTCGAGCACCGGTGCGATCTGCAGCGCCAGGATCGCGCCGATCGCCGCGAGTACCACCGACACGATGCCCACCGACCGCACGCCAACCCGCACCATCTGGAAGAAGAGGTTGCGCCACCCGAGCCGCTTGCCCCGGCCCAGGAACAGCGCCCGCGGCGTACGTTGTGCCGCCCGGGCCAGCAGCAGCCCAAGGCCTCCGACGACTTCGAGCGTGCCGATGATGCGCCAGCCCAATGCCGCCAGCGGCTGGAGGACGGGCTGCAGCAACGCGTTCATTGCGCCTCCACGGGTTCGGTGGTGAGGCTTTCGCGCCAGCGGGTGACGGCTTCGTCGCGCTGCTCCTGGGGCGCATCGGCCTGGAAGCCGTGCCGCCGGCCCGTGAGGCGCTGGAGCGCCTCGGCGGCGAAGAACCGCACGGCCGGGTCGGGGTCCTGCAGCGCGTCGATGAGTTGGGGCACCTGCGACATATCGCCGGCGTCGGCAATACGTTTGATGGCCGGTATCTTGACCGCCGGATCGGGGTCGGCGATGTTCGGCCCGAGCCGCGGCACGCAGCCGCCGGCGACAAGTAGTGAGAGGACGAGTGTTCCGGCAGGCCTCACCCGTGCAGTATCGACACGCCCGCCCGCACCACAAGAGCCGCCGGAACTGCCCCGGTCCTTAATGTGAACCTGTACACTTCAGCCCCCCATTCCGCCATGTCATTACCCCCAGCAGCCGTCGCACCCAGGCCCGCGGGCCAGAAGCCCAACGTCCTGATCTTCTTCACCGACCAGCAGCGCCACGACACCACCGGCATTCACGGCAACCCGCTGGGCCTCACGCCCCACTTCGACCGCCTCGCCAAGGCCGGCACGCACGTCGCCAACAGCTTCACCTGCCAGCCCGTCTGCGGCCCGGCCCGCAGCTGCCTGCAGACCGGCAACTACGCCACACAGACCGGCGTCTGGAAGAACGGCATCGCCATCCGCCCCGACGACCCGACGATCGCCAAGGCCTTCTCGGCAGCGGGGTACCACACCGGGTACATCGGCAAGTGGCACCTTGGCGAGCGTGGCCAACACGGGCCCGTGCAGAAGGAGCTTCGCGCCGGCTGGCAGCACTGGCTGGCGGCCAACGCCATCGAGCACACCTCCGACGCCTACCAGACCCGCCTTTGGGACAACGACAACAACCCGGTGGACCTCTACGGCTACCGCGTGGACGCCCAGACCGACGTCGGGCTCGACTACATCAAGCAGCGCCGCGACGAGCCGTTCATGCTCATGGTCAGCTACCTCGAGCCGCACCACCAGAACCACCGCGACGACTACCCCGCCCCCGACGGCCTGGCCGAGCTGTACCAGGGCCGCTGGACCCCGCCGGACCTGGCCGCGTTGCCCGGCCACCCCGACAGCAAGTGCGCCGGCATCACCGGGGGCACCGCCCAGCGCGACCTGGCGGGGTACTACGGCATGGTCCGCCGGCTGGACGAGGCCCTGGGCCGCTTTTACGACGCGCTCAAGAGCATGGGGCTGCTGGAGAACACGATCATCCTCTTCACCAGCGACCACGCGTGTAACTTCCGCACCCGCGCCACCGAGTACAAGCGGACCTGCCACGAGAGCAGCATCCGCGTGCCGACGATGTTCCACGGCCCCGGCTTCATGGGCGGCGGCGAGCGGCCGGAGCTGGTGAGCCTCGTCGACCTGCCGGCGACGCTGATGGACGCCGCCGGCGTGAAGCCGCTTGCGCCGACTGCCGGGCGGAGCCTGATGCCGGTGCTCCGCCGGGAGTCGGCCGACTGGCCGGACCACGTGTACGTGCAGATCAGCGAAGCCGGTACCGGCCGGACCGTTCGAACGAAACGGTGGAAGTACTGCGTCATGGCCGATCGAGATGAAGAAGACGGCAACGGCGGCGCGAAGGTGTACAAGGAAGCCTTCCTGTACGACCTGGCCGCCGACCCGTACGAGCTGGACAACCGCATCGGCATGGCCGTCCACCGCCAGGCCGCCGACGCACTCAAAGCCCGCCTCCTCGCGAAGATGAAAGAACTGGGCGAACCCGACTGCACGATCATCAACGCCGAGGAAAAACACAGCGGCCAGTACGAAGTACGCCCGGACGAGGCGACGGCGTAATCAAAACACGTCACAGAGGCCACAGAGCTAGAGAGGGTGGGAGAAGGCAATGAACCCAATGGGTGAAACCGGTTTGCCGGCCGAGTGCGAAACGGCCAACCCCGAGCAGCTCGCTCTTACCAATCGCATCATCGAGGCTGCCATCGCCGTACATCGCGCCATCGGCCCGGGCATGCCCGAGTCGGTCTACGAGGCGGCGCTGGCACTCGAGTTCGAGGCCGCGGGCCTGCAGTTCGAGCGGCAGTGGACGTTTGACGTGGTCTACCGTAACACCGTCGTCGGCACGGGACGGACGGACTTTCTTGTCGAGCGCAGTATCGTCCTGGAGCTTAAGGCGGTCGAGCAGATTCACAACGTGCACATCAAGCAGGTCGTTGCGTACCTCAAAGGCCAACCACCTGAAGCTCGGCATGCTGATCAACTTCAACGTCCCGCTACTGAAAGACGGCGTTCGCCGCATCAGCAATTGATTTTCTTTAACTCTGTGATCTCCATCCCTCCGTGCCCTCTGTGACTATTGTGGTAAACCAATGAGCTTCAACCAAAACATGACGTGGGGCGTTGCCGCCGCCAGTTATCAGATCGAGGGTGCCTTTGACGAGGACGGCAAGGGCTTGTCCGTCTGGGACATGGCCGTGCGCAAGCCCGGCTTTGTTTATGAGGGGCACACCGGCGACGTTGCGTGTGACCATTACCACCGGTATGCACAGGACGTGGCGATGATGAAGGCGATGGGCGTGCACGCCTACCGCTTGAGCATCAGCTGGCCACGGGTGTTGCCCTCCGGCGTAGGCACCGTCAATGAGAAGGGGCTTGCGTTTTATGACAAGCTCGTTGATGCGCTCCTCGGGGCGGGCATTCAGCCGTGGGTGACGCTGTTTCACTGGGATTTTCCCGTCGAGCTCTACCGTCGCGGCGGCTGGCTTAACCGCAAGAGCGTCGAGTGGTTCGCCGAGTACACGCAGGTCGTCGTCGAGCGGCTGTCCGACCGTGTCAGCCATTGGATCACACTCAACGAGCCGCAGTGCTTCATCGGCCTGGGCCTGCAGACGGGCGTGCACGCCCCCGGCGACAAGCTGCAGCTGCACGAGGTGCTGTTGGCGGGCCACCACGCGCTGATGGCCCACGGCCGGGCGTGCCAGGTCATCCGCGAGCACGCCAAGACCCCGCCCAAGGTCGGCTATGCCCCCGTCGGCGTCGCCAGCTACCCGGCCACCGAGTCGCCGGAGGACGTCGATGCCGCCCGGGCGCACATGTTCGGCACCCACGGCAAGCAGATGTTCACGAACACGCTCTTTGCCGACCCGGTCATCCTCGGCGGCTACCCGAAGGACGTCGTCGAGCTTTACGGCCCGGACTTCCCCAGGGTCTGCGACGCGGACCTGGAACTCATCAAGCAGCCGGCCGACTTCTACGGCGTGAACATCTACCAGGGCACCCCCGTCTCCGCCGGGCGGGATGCCAGGCTCTCAACGCACGGCCCGAGCTACGAACACGCCCCGGAGCCGGGCGGTTTTGCCGCCGGTTACGCCAAGACCAACATGAACTGGCCCGTCACCCCCGAGGCCCTCTACTGGGGCCCGCGCTTCTTCCACGAACGCTACAAGCTTCCCGTCGTCATCACCGAGAACGGCATGGCCAACCTCGATTGGGTCATGGCCGACGGCAAGGTGCACGACCCGCAACGCATCGACTACCTCAACCGCTACCTGAGCGCACTGAAGCGTGCCGCCGCCGACGGCGTACCCGTGGACGGGTACTTCCAGTGGAGCATCATGGACAACTTCGAGTGGGCCGAGGGATACAACAAACGCTTCGGCCTGGTTCACGTGGACTATGAAACGCAGGTTCGCACCCCCAAGGACTCGGCCGAGTGGTACAGCGAAGTGATCCGCACCAACGGCGGCAACCTAACCGCTTGAACGTGTCGTGGCGGGGCGAGTGCACGAGCCAACCTCCGGAAGCGACTCGGCCGCGTGAGCGTCGGCAGAGGCAGGGTGCGTCGTGATCCGTCTGCTGATTGTGGCGGTTGCCGGGAGCCGCCGGTTTACGACCTTGGGCGGTTGGCCTTATCCTCCGTGGCATGGCCGCCCTGCCCGAAGCACCGCAGAAGACGTACCTCGTCCAGAAGTTTGCCAAGCTGCACTTCGGGCAGTTCTCAGTGCTCGGTTACAGCGTGGCCGGGGAGGAGACGGTGGTCTGCATCCCGGAGTTGAACGTCGCGTTTGACGCCGGGCGCGCCCCGCAGTTTGCCGTGGTGAATGATTACCTGTGCATCAGCCATGCGCATATGGACCACGTCGCCGGGCTGGGCTACTACGTGAGCCAGCGGAACTTCCAGGGCATGAAGCCGCCGACGATTCTCGCGCCCGAGTCGCTCTGCCCGCAGATCGACAGCCTGCTGCGCGTCTGGGAGGAACTGGAGCGGCAGAAGAACCCGTACGACCTGGTGCCGATGCGGCCGGGGCAACTCTTCGAGGTACGCAAGGACTTTGGCATCCGGGCGGTGGAGACGCACCACGGCCGCGACAGCCTGGGGTATGTGCTGCTGAGCATCCGCGAGAAGCTCAAGCCGGAGTACGCCGATGTTCCGGGCGAGAAGCTCGCCGAGATGAAAGCCGCCGGCACGGAAATCCAGTACCGCCTCGAGGTGCCGCTGGTGGCCTACCTGGGCGACACGACCCCGGGCCCGGTGTTTGAGAACCCGGAGGTGAAAACGGCCCAAGTGCTGCTCACCGAGTGCACGTTCTTCGACGCCGAGCACAGGCGCAAGGCCAAGATCGGCAAGCACACCCACGTGGACGACTTCGCCGACATACTGCAGAACCTGGAGAACGAGCACGTCGTGGTGCTGCACGTGAGCCGGCGCATCAGCACCGGCAAGGCCCGGCACCTGCTGCGCAAGCGGCTGAGCGACGAGAAACTCGCCCGCGTCCACCTGCTGATGGACTTCCGAGACAGCGCCGAGGCCGGGGCGGCCGACGAAATCCTCAGCAGCACATAAGCCGCCGCCGTCACAGCCGCTCCCGTCACAGCCTTCGCATGTGGAAGCCGCCGTCGACGTTGATCACCTCGCCGGTGCTGAACGGCAGCAGGTCCAGCGCGACGGCCAGCACGGCCCGGCCGATGTCCTCGGGCTGGCCCCACCGTTTGATGGGCGTCATGTCCTCTTC
Organism: Phycisphaerae bacterium; assembly: GCA_050329715.1. GTDB lineage: Bacteria > Planctomycetota > Phycisphaerae > Tepidisphaerales > Tepidisphaeraceae > DAIOTR01. The sequence continues at coordinate 11,419 of JBHJOM010000058.1, read as the reverse complement.
GAAAATCAGCTTGTCGTACTTGGCCTTGACGGCACCGGTCATGTCCGTCTCGATGACGCCGGGCCGGACTTCGTAGACGTTGATGCCGTACTCCGCCAGCCGGGCCGCGAAGACCTGCGTCATCATCGCCAGCCCCGCCTTGGAGACGCCGTAGTCCCCGCGGTTCACGTGGGCCGTGTACGCCGAGATGGACGTGATGTTCACGATCCTGGGCATCGAAGCGGCCTGACCCTTCGCGGCGTCGATCATGTGCTTCGCCACGAGCTGCGTGAGGAAGTACGGCCCCTTCAGGTTGATGTCGATCAGCCGGTCGAAGCTTTCCTCGGTCGCATCCAGCACGTCGGCGCGTACGTCCGGGGCGACGCCGGCGTTGTTCACCAGCAGGTCGATCCGGCCGAAGTGCCCCAGCGTCTCGGCCACCAGCCGACGACGGTCGTCGCCGTCGGCGATGTTCGCCTTGACGATCTCGGCGCGCACGCCTGCTTCGCGGCAGGCCTGCTGCGTCGCCTCGGCCGCGGCCTGGTTGCCGGCGTAGTTGATCGCCACGTCACACTGTTCGCCGCCGAGGCCCCGGGCCAGCGTCAACGCGATGCCCCGCCCGATGCCGCGACTCGCCCCGGTAATCAACGCCACTCGATTCGCCATCTCACACGCTCCAGTAACGAAACAGCCGCCACGCGCCGTCGGCCAGCAGGTACCAGCCCAGGCCGAACGTGACGACGTAAACCACCTTCGTAAACAACGCATCGCTCATGCGCGTGTTCGCCCAAACGCCGATGACCGTACCGACGAACACCAACGGCACGAACGCCAGCGCGATGCCCCACGGCACTTGCTGGAACATGCCCGCATACCAGTAGCCCGGCAGCTTCAGGTAGTTCATCACGAAGAAGAACCCCACGCTCGTCGCGACAAACGCCTGGCGGCTGAGCTTCAGCGGCAGGAGGTACATCGCGATGATCGGCCCGGCGGCGTGGGCCAGCGTCGTGCTCACCCCGGCGAACGCGCCGGTGAGGATGCTCCGGGCGGGCTCGCGCATCGTCTTCTCCTGTACGCCGCGGTACTGCCGCCACCAGCTGATGCTCACGAGCAGGATGCACTCGACGCCGATCTCCAGCCGGATCAACGCCGCCAGCAGCGCCTCCTGCTTGTGGAACCACCAAAGCAACCCTGAGCCGAGCACCACCCCGAGTATGGCCGGCAGCATCAGCCGTTTGAGCAGGCTGAAATCGACCTGCTTGTGCCACTTTCCCACGGCCAGGGCGTCGCCGACGATCAGCAACGGCAGCAGGAAGCCGAGTGCGGCCTCGGAGCCGTAGGACGTGTACCCCATCGCCAGCGCCGTCGCCGGGACGACGAGCAGCCCCAGCCCGCCGCCGAAACCGCTCTTGGCGACGCCGATGAACGTGATCGAAAGGACAATAACGGCCCAGGCCAGCACGGCCGGAGCGTAGCGTAAACGCGAGGCATCAACCAACGCGACGCTGCTGGGGTGTCGCCCGACGCGCGGCGGCGCGGTTGCCGCTACGGCTTGTCGGTGATTTCCGGCCCGACGATCTTCCCTCCGATGTCAAACGCCTCGCCCTCCCGGTCGCACCGGGCGACGAGCACGCCCACCGGCAGCCGGCCTGGCCCGATGCCGATCTTGAGGTACACCTGCTGCCCCGGCGCGAAACCCACCGGCGAGATGAAGCCCAGGCTCGCGTCCGACTGGTCGCGCATCACGACCTGCACGGCCTTGCCGTCGGCGTAAACGACGGCCGGGAGGCGGACAAGCTTGCGGCGTAGCCGGCGGCGGTCCGTCCGGCGGGCCGGCTTCACTGCGTGACTCTCCCGAGCGGCTGCCGCCTCGGCACTGGAATCGACGGGCGGGGCGACTGACGTTGCAACTTGATGGGCGGATGACGCGTTGCCGGGCTGCGCCACCAGCTTCGGCGGCGGCCTGCGCCGCTGCCGGGCCTTCTGGCGGGGTGAGTTTTTCTCTGTCGCCGACATCTCGTTTGTCTATCGGCAATCTCCCGCGAAATCACGACAGCAAACGGTCGGCGTCGGCCATCGGCGGCGTCACTTCGATCCGCGCGACGCGACGGTCGCTGGCTTCCAGCACCCGCAGCTTCACCCCGTCGAGGTCGATCTCCTCGCCCACGCGCGGGACGTGGCCCAGCTCACTCGTCACCAGCCCGCCGAGCGTGTGGACGCCGGCATCATCGACGTCCAGGTGCCTACCGAGCCGCTCCGACAGGCTGCGTATCGGATAGCTCCCGGCCACGACGAACGACCCGTACTCCGCCGGGTCCTCCAGCCCGGCGGCCGCGGCCAGGCGGCCCGGGTCCGGGTGCGCCTCGCCGTGCTCGCGGATTTCGCCCAACAGCTCATCGACGACGTCCGTCAGCGTCACGATCCCCTCCATCCCGCTGTGCTCGTCCACCAGGAAGACCAGGTGCGTGCCGCTCTCCTTGAAAACTGCAAGCAACTGGTCAAGCGGGATGTTCTCCGGCACGCGCACCGGCGGCTTGGCCAGCAGCAGCAGCACGCTGGAGTCGGTGCCGCTCTCCTCCTGGGCCGTGAGGAACTCCTTCGTGTGGATCACACCGATGACGTGGTCCAGGTCGCGCTCGCACACGGGCAGCCGGCTGTAGAGCCGCTCGCCGATGAGCTGGCGGTTCGCTGCCATCGAACGGGTGATGTCAAGGAACGCCACGTCCACCCGCGGCACCATGATCTCTACGGCGTGGCGTCGGCCGAGCGTCAGCGTGTTGAGGATCAGGCTGCGTTCGCGGGTCGTTAAAACGCCCTGCTCCCCGGCCTCGCGGGCGATCTGGCGAATCTCGTCGGGGGTATGGGCGGCGTCCTCGATCTTCACCGGCCCCAGGCCCATCAACTGCGTCGTGAGGCTCGCCGTGACGCTCATGAGCCAGACGAGCGGCCAGGCAATCCGCCGCAGGATCAGGACCGGCCACACCGTCAGCCGGGCCACGAAAAGCGTGTGCTGGAGCGTCAGGGCCTTGGGCACAAGCTCCGAAAGCACGACGGTGAAGAACGTGATGAGCACGAACCCGAGTGTCATCCCGCCGGCACGAAGCAGCGGCGATGCGTCGGCAACGCCGACGACCCGCCGAATCAGCTCCGACATCGCCGGCTCGCCGATCGCACCGATCAGCAGGTTCAGCAGCGTGATGCAAATCTGGATCGTGCCGATCGTCGCGGACATGTCCGCCTTGAGGGCCCGCAACGGCTTGGCGATCCGCCGGCCTGTGGCGGCCATTGCGTCGATTTGGCTGCTGCGGATGCTCACCGCCGCGTACTCGGCCATCACGAAGAAAGCCGACGCCGCGATCAGGGCGGGAATCATGGCCAGTTGGAGTGCGAACATCCGTGCAGCAGGAGTGTAGCCGAACCGGAGGGGCTACGTCGTGGGAATGTCAGGCCGGTCACGCATGCAACGAGGTTTTGGGTGCCCGAATCACGCCAGGCCGTCGGGTGCGGACTAAATAAACTCCCCGCCGATGTGGAATGTGCCGTCCGACCCGGTGCGAACCCGGGCGACGCGCATCCGGCTCGTAAGGTACAGCGGGCCGAGGTTCACCTCGATGCGGTAGAGCAGCCCGATCCGCAGGCGTTCGGCACAGCGGAAGCCGCAGCCGTGCAGGCTGACGTTGGTGATGAGCACCTGCATCGGACGGGATTGGCCGGCGGGGCCGGCGGCGTCGTGGCCGTTGGCGTACCCGCCCTCGAGCGGTTCCAGCGGCTGCACGTTGCCGAGCGTCACGACCGGCTCGCGCGTACTCCGACGCCTTTCAATGGCGATGGAGCCGACGTGCGGCGAATCTTCGGGCTCACGGGGTGCAGGCTGCATGGGACGTTGCCTCATGAGAATCGTCGGCTGAATTGTCATTCGACTTGGGAACAAAAGCAAAGGCTCGGCCGCCTGCATCGGCGACTCTGTCGTTGTCGTTGACACCTTGCTGCGAACGCGCCGCCGCTGAGGTGCCCGCGACTCGTCCGCAAGCCCGCACTTTGCCGATGCTCATACCATGGCCGCCTTGCCCCAAGTCGACCGCCAAGCCGACGGCCGCGTGCAACTCGTGGCCAATGCCGCTCATCACGCGCGTGTCGTCGAGCAGGGCATCTGCCGGGCCAAGCGCAGCATCGAGATCATGACGGCGGACTTCAAGGCGATGCTCGTGCCGGCAGCCGGTCGCGGCAAGGGCATCGTGGACGTGCTGCGTAAACAGGCGCGCGACGGCGTGGAGGTGCGCCTGCTGCACGCGGGCGTACCCAGCTCGGCCGCCCTGCGGGACCTGCTGGCCGCCATGCCGAAGAACCTGCAGATCCGCCGTTGCCCGAGGCTGCACGCCAAGGCCGTCATCATCGACTGCCGGCAGATGTACCTTGGCTCGGCCAACCTCACCGGCGCGGGCCTGGGTGCCAAGGGTGTAACCCGCCGAAACTTCGAACTGGGCGTGTGGACCGAAGCCCCCGAACTCATCGACGCCGTGCTCGACGAGTTCAACGCGCTGTGGGAAGGCCACCACTGTCAAACCTGCGGCCGGCGAAATGTCTGCCCCGAGCCGCTGGAAGAACCCCACCTTCTGGCTTGACCTGGCGTCGCACGGCCGCCGTGAGACAGCCCTTAAGCATCGCGTGCCCGCAGCGCCTGCGAAGGCCTGTCAGGTATGCTCGGGGCACCAACAGACTGGAATCTCGCGCTCTCGAATGAAGGCTCGACTGCCGTTTTGCGCGCTCGGCCTGCTCAACCGGCTGTGACGAACTCCAGGTCCGGGCAGGCGGGGATGTAGCCGTGGTCGGCACCTTGCTTGAGGAAACGGCGGATCGCCTCGCGGCCGCGCTCGCCGTAGTCCACCGTCCAGTGGTTCACGTACATGCCCACAAACTCGTCCGCCAGCGCGTGGTCGAGCCCCCGCCCGAACTGCAGGCTGTAGGCGACCGCCTTTTCACGGTTCTCCAGGCTGAACCGAATGCTTCCTGCCAGCACGTCGGTCACCTGCTGCATCGCCTCCTTGCCAAGGTTCTTGCGGATGCAGTTGCCGCCCAGTGGCAGCGGCAGGCCCTCTTCCTTCTGGCCCCACCAGACGCCCAAGTCCTCCACAAGGTGCAACCCGAAGCTCGGGTACGTCAGTTGGCCCTCGTGAATGAGCAGCCCGGCGTCGGCGTGACCGTCGGCTACGTATTGCGGAATCTCATCAAACTCCACCACATGGCTGGTGAAGGTTTCGCCGTCGGCACCGAGGCGAAGCTGCAGGGCCAGGAAGCTGCTGGTGAGCTTGCCTGGCACGGCAATGGTCTTGCCGCGGAGGTCGTCGGCGCTGAACAGCGGCTCGCGCGTGACCAGCCGCGGGCCGTAGCCGTCGCCCATGCTCGCGCCGCAGCTCGTCAGGGCGTACTTCTCGGCCACGAGGGGGTAGGTGGCCATGCTGATGGCGGTGATCTCCAAGTCCCCGGCCATGGCGCGGTGCGAGAGAGTCTGGATGTCCTGCAGCACGTGGGCAAACCGCCAGCCGTGGGTTTCAATCAACGGCGGGTCCTGCGCCAGGGCGTAGAACATGAAGGCGTCGTCCGGGTCGGGCGAGTGGCCAAGCTGCAGGGTGGTGGCGTGGGTCATGGTCCGTTGAGGATAGGCCCAAACCACCTGCAATGCCCGGCGAGAGGCGGGTTTCAACGGAACTGCCGGTAGTCGAACGAATGCGCTCGCGAAGGCGCAAAGACACGAAGTAAGACGCGAACGGTTGTTTTGGGGTGGCGCGGGCGACCGCGAATGCTTCACCCGCGGGTGTCCGCGATGTCTCCGAACACCTGTCAGCTATGTCACTGGTCTGTGCAGAGTGGGGGTTCGTCGTTCCGGGTAACGCCATCACACGCCTGGCGGCTGAAGCCGCCAAGGCCAGGGGGCTCCACACCATTGCTTCGCTTCTTCGCGTCTTCCTTCGCGTCTTTGTGTCTTCGCGAGCACATTCGTCAAGTTGAGCCGTCGGCGGGCAGCCACTATGATTCCCGGCCCGCGGGTCGGTAGCTCAGTTGGCAGAGCAGCGGCCTTTTAAGCCGCGTGTCCTGGGTTCGAGTCCCAGCCGACCCATTGTGCCCGCAGGCCGGTCGAGCCGTTCAGGTGTGCCCGTTCAGGCGTGCCCGTTCAGGCGTGCCCGTTTATGTGTGTATCGTCAGGCCACGGTCGGTGAAGTGGGCCATGACAATCTGCCCGTCATCGGAGACAGGGGCGTTGGAGACGCCGGCCGGCGTGTTCTGCTCGATTCGCATGAGCCGCCCGTCGGGCGTGATCATTCGGGTGCTGTCCGGGGAGCTGTTCAGGCCCAGTACCCACACGGCCACGATCACCACCGTGACAAGGCCCCATACTTTCAGTGATTTGAGCATCGAAACTCCCTCGTTCTGACATCCCGTGCGGCCCGGCCGGGCCGGCTTGCTGGCCGACGCGTCCGCCTCGGCTAACTGAATACCGACGCCGACGCCCAAAGTTTCATCGGAAAATGAGCCCCCCAACTTTCCGAAACTGGCTGAACAAACCCGACCGGCACCCGCTGGTCATGGGCGTACTAAATGTCACACCCGACAGTTTCTCGGACGGCGGGCGGTACCACGCTGCCGACGCCGCGGTCGCCGCCGGCATGGCCATGCTCGAGGCCGGGGCCGACCTGATCGACGTCGGCGGCGAGAGCACCCGCCCCGGCAGCGACCCGGTTTCCGCGGACGAACAGGCCCGGCGGGTGCTGGAGCCCGTCCGCCGGCTCGCCCCCGCCGGGGCGACGCTCAGCATCGACACCACCCGCTCGGCCGTGGCCCAGGCCGCGCTGGACGCCGGGGCGATGTTCGTAAACGACGTCTCGGCCGGTCGGGACGACCCGGAAATGCTCCCGCTCGTCGCCGAGGCAGGCTGCCCCGTCGTCCTGATGCACATGCGCGGCACACCCCGGACCATGCAGCAGGACCTGCACTACGACGACGTCACGGCGGAGGTGAAGGCCTTCCTCGCCGACGCCGTTGCCCGGGCCGAGCGGGCGGGCATCCCCCCCGCCGACGTGCTGCTGGACGTGGGCATCGGCTTCGGAAAGAGCATCGAGCAGAACCTGAAGCTGCTCAAGGACTTGCCGGCGTTCAGGTCGCTCGGCAGGCCGCTGCTGGTCGGCACGAGCCGCAAGGGGTTCATCGGGCAGTTGACCGGCGAGCCGGTGGCGGCGAACCGCCTGGCGGGCACGGCCGCGACCGTCGCGATGGCACTGGCCGGCGGCGCCGACGTCGTGCGGGTGCACGACGTGGCATTCATGAAGCAGGTGCGCGACATGACGCTCGCCGTGCTGCGGGCCTGAAGAAGCAGGGCTCCGGGTTGACGCCCTTAAGACCCATTCTGCGGATTCGGTCGCGGATTATGGGCACTTCGTGCCGCCGTATCGTGGTGAATGCCCCTCCCACGCACTATGATCGGCTACCCGGAATGGAGTCGATCTTCAACAACCTCCGCAGCTTCTACACGGCCCTGCAATCGGACCCGCTTTGGAAGATCGCCCTTGAGTTTCTGCTCATCGGGGCGGTGGTGTTGTGGGTCGTCAAGTTCCTGCAGGGCACGCGCGGCGCCCGACTTTTCAGGGGCATCCTGGTTCTGCTCATCCTCGCTTACGCGGTCGTGAGGCTGGTAGGCGGGGCGCTGGACCTGGGTCGCATCGAGTTTCTTTTCAGCCGGTTTCTTCTCTTCGCGTCGTTCGCCATTGCCATCGTCTTTCAGCCGGAGTTGCGGCGGGCGTTCATGCGGCTGGGCGAGACGCGGCTGTTCCGCGGGAACCTGAACATGCAGGTCGCCGGCGAGATCGACAAGCTCGTCGAGGCGTGCCAGTTCCTCTCCCGCCGCAAGATCGGTGCGATCATCGCCATCGAACGGGAAGAGGGCCTGGGCGGCCTGACCGAAGGCAACGGCGTGCCGATGAACGCCGAGTTGACCGTGCCGCTGCTGACGACGATCTTCTGGCCCAACAGCCCGCTTCACGACCTGGGCGTGGTGATCAGCAACGGGAAGATTGCGTACGCGAAGGTGCAGTTCAGTTCCGCCGCGGCCGAGGAGGTCGAGCGCGAACTCGGCAGCCGCCACCGGGCGGCCCTGGGCTTGAGCCAGGAGTATGACGCGGTGGTGATCGTCTGCAGCGAGGAGACGGGGGACATCAGCCTGGCGGTGGGCGGCGCGCTGATGCGGAAGCTGACGCTGGACGCGTTGCGTGAGCGGCTGGAGGAGTACCTGGCACACGGTTCGATCCCGGCGAACCAGGAGGAGGCGGAAGTGGAAGCCTTCGCCGACGTCGCCGGCGGCGAGGAGGCCCCCGACCGGGCCGCACGCCGGGCCGCCAGCCACGCCGGCGGGCACGCCGGGGGCCAGTCCGGCGGGGATTCGGACCGCAAGCCGGAGCGTCGCCGGCGTGAGACGCGCATCGAGCCGGCCGAGCGGGTCGACAAGAGCGAAGGCAAACGTGAACAGGTGGTCTCCGATGGTGGAACACGAACAGGCAAGCCCCTCCGCAAGCCCAAAGCGGGGACGGTCAGCGTCCGCCCGGATTAACCGGTACCGAAGGGTTTTCCGCCGGTACACCAGCCGCGAACGGCTGGTGGAGGGCGCGAAAACCGGCGGGCTGGTCTTCGTGCTCACGCTCGGGCTCTGGTTCTACGCCGAACGCGAGCAGACCGTCACCGAGCAGCACCAGCTCATCGTCGAGGTCGACCCGCGCGACCCGCTGAACACCATCGACGTCGTCCGGCCCGAGCGCGGGCTCGTCACGCTGGAGCTGTCAGGCCCAAAGAGCAAGCTCGAGGAGGCGTTACGCCAGATGGACGCCGCCGGCTACGGCAGACGCGTCCGCGTCACGCCGCCGGCCGACCTGGACGTCGGCCCGGCCGACCTGCCGCTGCTGCCGCTGCTGCGCGACCGGGACGTGTTCCAGAACGCCGGCATCACGGTGTTACGCGTCAGCCCGGCGGTCATGGAGGTCTTCGTCGACCCCCAGGTGGAGCGGCAGGTGGACGTGATCGCCCCCCCCGGCCTGCCGGCGTTAGCGGCCGAGCCGACCTTCCGGCCGCCGGTCGTGAAGTTCGTCGGCCCGCGGGCCGTGCTCGAGCGGCTGCAGGAGCAGGGCCGCCTCCGCGCGGTGGCGCAGGTCGGGAAGCTGACCGACTTCTCAGACCTGAGCCCCGGCGAGCGGGTCGAGCTTCAGAACGTGCCGATCGCCCCGCTGGAGAACGCCCAGGTCCGCGTCGAGCCGGACACGGTGCAGGCCAGCTTCCAGGTGGCCCAGACCTCCGAAGCGAGTACCACCCTCCGGGCGCTGCCGTTCGACGTGATCAAGCCGCAGGCCTGGGAGGGGCAGTTCGTGATCGACCTGCCGGCCACGCAGTCGGTGCTGACGAACGTGACGCTGGTGGGCCCGGAGGAGGTCATCCGGCAACTGGAGCTGGGCACGTACGAGCCGTACCCCCGTGCGATGATCATCTCGCGCGACGTCGACCGCCCGCCGCCGGGGCAGGAGGCCAACACCGTAAGCCGGCAGCCCGAGTACCGCCTGCCGCCGGGCGTGCGGGTCGAGGACCCGGATCGGGAAGTCGAATTCACCGTCCGCAGGCTGCCCGACGGGGCGTGAGCCTCCCACCGGCCGCCCGGGGCCGACTTCAGGCGGCGAACCCCACTGCCGGCCTGAGTGGGCGTGCGAACGCGGCTACCGGTCGTGGCCGGCAAAAGGTATCCTGAGGCACTGGACATCCCGAACGATGGCACTGTTGGAAAGTCTCCTCGTTGCAGAGTCCCGGGGGCAGACACCGAAAGGCCAGGTATGCCGACGTATTCGTTTGAAGCCATGAATTCCTCCGGGCAGGAGGTCCGCGAGGAGATCGAGGCCGCCTCCCCGGACGAGGCGATCGCCAAAATCCGCGGCAAGGGGTACTTCCCCACCAAGGTCAAGGAAAAGGCCGGCAAAAAGAAGGTCAAGAAGAAGACCGGCCCCGGCACCACCGAGACCCTCACGCCCAAGCGGAAGATGCCGCTGGCCATCGGCGGCGTGCCGCAAAAGCAGCTCGTCAGCTTTACCCGCCAGCTCTCCACCCTGCAGGACGCCGGCCTGCCCATCCTGCGAAGCTTGCAGATTCTCGAACAGCAGCAGAAGCCCGGATTGCTCAAGGCCGTCATCGGCGGCGTCGCCGACGAGGTCGAGGCCGGCGGCTCCCTCTCCGAGGCCATGGCCAACTACCCCAAGGCGTTCGACAAGCTGTACGTGAACATGATCAACGCCGGCGAGGCCGGCGGCGTGCTGGACATCATCCTGGCCCGCCGGGCCGACTTCATGGAGAAGGCCGCCCGCCTCAAGAAAAAGGTCATCGGTGCCATGATCTACCCGGCCGTGGTCATCACCATCGCGGTGGCCATCGTCTCGGGCATCATGGTCTTCGTCATCCCGAGCTTCGAGCAGATCTTCGCCGACTTCGACGTCGAACTGCCCGCCATCACCGTCTTCCTCGTCAACTTCTCCAGCTGGATGGCCAACGACTACGGCTGGGCGTACATCCTTTTCAGCCCGCTGGCGATCTTCCTGCTCATCAAACTCATCAAGATGAGCGAAGGCGGCAAGTACGCCGTCGACGTGGTCAAGCTCAAGATCCCCGTCCTCGGCTCCATCCTGCAGAAGACGGCCATCGCCCGCTTCACCCGCACGCTGGGTACCCTCATCGCCGCCGGTGTGCCGATCCTGGACGCGATCAACATCACCAAGGAGACCAGCGGCAACGAGGTTTACGCCCGCGCCCTGGGCAAGGTACACGACGCCATCCGCGAGGGTGAAAGCATGGCCGACCCACTCCGGGCGACCAAGGTCTGCGACGCGATTGTGGTGAACATGGTGGACGTCGGCGAAGAGACCGGCGACCTGGACAAGATGCTGATGCGCATCGCCGACAACTACGACAACGACGTGGACGTGCTCGTCAGCTCGATGGTGAGCATCCTGGAGCCGGTGATGGTCGTGGTGCTGGGCGTGATCGTCGGCTTCATCGTCGTGGCGCTGTTCGCGCCGATGGTGACGCTGATTCAGGGCGTCAGTGGGTAGTTTCAGGGAGCAGGGAGCAAGGGGCAGGGAGCAGGCGGCGGAATTGGTTTTTTGGTTCGGGACAGGCTGGTCGATATGCGAGCAAACAAGACATTCGGGCATCGAATCGGCCGGCCGGGCTTCACGCTGACGGAGCTGCTGGTGGTGATCGGCATCATCGTGCTGCTGATCTCGATCCTGATTCCGACGGTGCTGACGGTGCAGAAGCGTGCCGCCGAGGCCGAGGTGCGGTCGCAAATCTCGCGGCTCGACCAGGCGATCCAGGCCTATCAGCTGGAGCTGCAAGGCCTGCCGGGGGCGGCGCCGAACAGCTACTA
>JBHJOM010000057.1:0-7205 GCA_050329715.1 Phycisphaerae bacterium | reverse complement strand
ATGAAAGACCTTTGTCACTTCCCAAAACCAAAGGAGCCGGCCTACTACCTTTTCGCCGCATGGGACACGAAGAGTCGGAGCTTCACATTTCGACGGGCGTCATAAGGCGCGCGGCTTCTTCGTTGATCTGCCAGTACACCAACGTTCCTTCCGCCTGCCGTGCTGGGACCGGAATCAGTTGCCGGTTTTGATTAGCCATAGCCGCTCGGCAATGACGCAGGCAGCACAGCGGGAGGACAATAAGTGTTTTCGGGTTGTCGACATAGGTCGCACTTAAACGCCCTGAGGGAGCAACCATCGTTTGTGTGCCTCCTCAAAGTCGCTTTTGCGGTTTTCGCGTTCCATGACGGCTTGAAAACTGTTGATGTCCGGGCTGCCGACTTTGTCGACCTGTTTCACCTGGATCGGGAACCAGTCGCCGGCGAACATGCTGTCCTGGTCGAGCGGCCCGATCTTCGCCTTGCCGGTGCCGACGGGGAAGATGCCGCCGTCCACGCCCATGTCGCCGACCTGCACCTTGTTGGGGATGCCGCCGAGTGCGATGACGGCCCAGTTTTCGAACTCGAAGTGCGGGATCTTCCGCAGCTTCTCGGGCGTCCACGGCAGGTCACGGACGACGAAGCCGCGGCCGGCCTGCCAGAGCTTTTCGTTCTCCGGCAGCTTGCACACGTTCCGCAGCCGCTTGGCCGTCACGCGGCAGGCGGTCATTCGTTCTTCTCCGGGATGTCGATCAGACCGGCATGCTCGGGCACGGCCGGGACGAGGAGCACTTGATCGTAGCCCTCGCCGCGCAACGTCCGCTCGATTCGCGTCATCTGGTGTGCGTGCTGCGATGCGCGCTCGCCTTGACGTGTCGGGGTCACGACCAGATACAGCCAGTCGTCGTCGAACCGCTGGGCGGCCAGATCCAGATGGACGCCGTCCTCCTTCGCTTCGTCGAGCAACTGCTTCACCCGTTCGATGATCTTTTGCTTATCCGTTTCGGTCGGCATGGGTAGGCTCCTTTCAAAAGGCGTCGAAGACGGTGTTCATGATCGAAATCGCCTCCCGCGCGTCCGGGGCGTCAATGTCGATCGACGGGCGATAGTCCGCGTAAAGGCGAAGCGTGTATAGCTCGCCGACCAGTTCCGACAACTTGACCCGACGCTCCTGCGACATCCCGGGCATGCTCGTCTCGATCAGCCTTCGAATGCCGCCGGAACCACTGGCACCCGGATGGTTCGGACCTTCGCGCCCCAATGGGAATGTCGCGCCGGGTGCCGCAGCGAGGTCGTGGGTTACCTTGGAGTATACCGCGTAGTACGAGCGGGAGAGGCAGGATCGGAACCGCGTCTCCACCATCTCGTTCGCGGCCTTGCGGGAGTCGCGCGCGATTTCATGCCAAGTCGTCAAGTTTGTCCATCCTTTCCGGAGGTCGGGCTTGCCAGTCGCAGTAGTAGAAACTCCCGGTCTTCTTGAGGACGAGGGCGAGTTCGAAGCATCGCGGGCGCATATAGTCGATGGAGGCCTGCGTGCTGGCGTGGCGGTCTTCGAAGTCCCGCTTTTCTTTCGTTTCGCCCCAGAAGACTTCGCCCTCATACACGCCCGTGCGGTTGGAGTTGAACGGCGGGTGGTGGGGGTCGATGTAGACCAAGTCGACGCAGGTGTCGGGGAGTTTGGCGAGTTGTTCGAGGTTGTCGCCGCAGTAGACGACGCGGGTGTCGAGCAGGGCCGACGGCCGGCCGGGCGGGGCGGCCGGGGCGGGCGTGGCCGCGCCTGCGGGCGACGTTTTAGGCCTCCTCGGTGCGGCGGCGGGCTTGGTGGTACTCGGGCGTTTCCCCATGGCGGCAGGAAGCTTACCGGATGTTGGGGGGAGGGAACAGGCAACAGGCGACAGGCGGCAGGCGGGGCTGGTAGCGGAGGCACCCCATCATGCGGACGGAACATTGACGCGGGGCCAACCGGGTCTTCATTCACGCTTTCTTCTGCCGGGGTCTACTCATGGCCTCAACAGGAGCGTGATGTCATGCAGGTGAACATGAAGCCCCGGCCCGTCGGCGCGAACAACACGATGTTCGCTTTCATTACCCCCATCTTCGTCAAGCAGCACGAGGGGACGCAGGAGATGAACGAGGCCATCAAGGCGTTCGTGCTGGCGGACCGGGCCAAGTCCCTCGGCGAGCAGGCGAGCAACCGCGGCGGGTGGCACTCCTCCCGGGACCTGCTGCAGCGCCTCGGCGAGCCGCACGCGCCGCGGCTGGGGCAGATGTTCTTCGAGGGCATCAAAACCGTCATGGGAATGCTCGTGGAGAACGCGGACTTTTCGGGCAAGGCGGCCGTCGAGTGCTGGGCCAACGTCAACGAGAAGGGGGACTGGAACGAGAGCCACATCCACCCCAACTGCCCGTGGAGCGGCGTCTACTACCCCGCGACGGACACCCGGCCCGAGGCCGGCGGGGCGATTCGCTTCACCGAGCCGCGCATTCAGGCCCTCATGTTGGCGCACCCGCTGAACCCGTTCCACGCGACGAACAACGTGCGCATCCGCCCGGTGCCTGGGATGATGGTGGTCTTCCCGTCGTTCCTCTACCACGCGGTGGACCCGTACCTGGGCGAAGAGCCGCGGATCAGCATCGCGATCAACCTGCACTGAGGCTACACTGCCCGTGCCGGCGTCGGCCGGCCGGCGAGTGGTCGGTGGTCGCCCGCCGGTCGTCGTCGCGAGGGCCCTTAGCCGTTATGGAATGCCAAGCCAACAGCCCCGTGAGCCCGTCGCCGGAAGAATCGTTGCCCGTACGGTTCGACGCTCACCCGGACTTCGCCGGTGAGGCGTTCCCGCGGCCCGTACCCGCCCGCCAGCAGGTGCCGGACTGGCTGAAGCAGATGGTCGCGTGGAGCGACACGGCCGGGACGTCTAACGCGCCGAAGCTGGGCACGCTGAAGCGTTGTCCGCCGTTCGCCGACGCGATGACGGCCGGGTACTTCATTCCGATGGCGGCCGACGCCACGGTCGCGTTGCGTGCCGACGGCCGGGGGATGGACGTGACGTGCAAGTACCGGCTCGTGAGCCAGCACCCGGCGGAGCAGGTGGCGGGTACGCCGTTTTCGGCCCGGCCGGTGATCAAGCTCCTCTGCCCGTGGATCGTGGTGACGCCGCCTGGCTGGAGCACGCTGTTTGTGAAGCCGATCAACCGCTTCGAGATGCCGCTGGCGATCCTCGGCGGGCTGGTGGAGACGGACACGTACTACGGAGCGGTGCATTTCCCGGCGGTCTGGACGTTGCCGCCGGGCCGGCCGCTGACGATCGCCGCGGGCGAGCCGATCATCCAGGCGATTCCCGTGAAGCGGGCGTCGTTCGAGATGTCGGTCGGTGCTCGGGACGAGGCCGCCGCCGCCGAGGAGGCCGCCCAACTCGCAAAGGACATGAGCCACTACCGGCGTGCCCACCGCGTGCCGAAGAAGTACGGCTGAGGCGTCGGGCCGCTTCCATGCCAACGGCGGTTCGCTATCATCCGGGCCATGGTCGAACTGGCGAAGTATCCGGCGGTGGGGAAGGTGCTCGAGGTGCGTGACGGCCGGGTCGTTTTTGCACCCTCCAACACGAATTACGAGGTTCACCTGGAGGTGTCCGGCGGCGAGTACGCCGGGCCGGTGAACCGGCTCGTGCGTGGGGTGATCCGCGCCACCGCGCGGAAGGTTTACAGCGTGCGGTCGGGCGGGAACTTCTTTGTGCCGATCCTGGGTACGCCGCGGATCATCCAGGGGCGGGTGCGGGACCTGTCGGAGCATGAACTGGTGCTGCAGGCGGGGACGACGGCGTTCATCAAGCTGCCGGCGGAGGTCGCCGCGGTCGACCTGGAGGGCGGGTTCATCGAAGTGGGCATGACCGTGAACGCCGTGCTGCTGCCGGGCGCGACGTTCGAGCCGCTGGAGTGAGCCCCGCCCCGGTAGAGCAGCACATCACATGAACACGTACCCCTCGCGGGGGTGGCGGTCGTCGTTCGCGAGGGCCGGGTGGTCTGTCCGGCAGAACCCCGCCCAGCCGCCGACGGCGGCGATCACGGCGTCCATCGCATCCCCGCCGGGGTTCTGCAGCATCACTTTGCGCTGGCCGGGCGAGATGTTCACGAACGGCTTGAGGCCGCGGAGGATCGTCTGCCGCACGGCCCGGGCGGCGGCGTCGGGCTCCGGGGCGGCCGGCTGTTTGTACCGCTGGTGCGGCAGGCCCAGCCGCTTGAGCGTGCTGCTCGGGCAGGCCTCCACCACCACGCGGCGGGCGGCGGGCAGCGCAGCGTACATGAACGGCAGCACGGCCACGCCGGGCACGGCGGCGGCCGGGCGGAGCACGTCCAGCATGCCGTGGTACGTCTGGTAGACGATGCGATAGTGGTAGCAGTCGAAGGGCGTTTTGCTGGCCTTGTCGGTCGCCCGGCGGACGTGCTTGCCGAAGCCCTTGCCCTCGGCGATATCACAGCAGGCCAGGCCCAAGGAGCGTGCGTCGGGGAAACCGGCTGCGAAGGCGAGCTGGCCGGGCCACGCGGTGCCGGCGGGGAAGAGCTCGACGGGCAGGCCGAAGGGGAAGTCGATGGCGAAGAGGGTGGCGGCGGCGGGGTGGTCATCGGCGTCGGTGCCGGCCACCCACGCCGAGAGGGCCGCGAGCGCGGGTCGGCGGTCCGCCTGCTTCAGCCTACGGTGGAGGCTTTGCAGTTTTTCCAGCTTCAGCGTGCCGTCCGGCAGAACGCGGCACTCGGCGACCCACGTGTTGAGCCCGGCGAGCTTGGCACCGCTGAAATCAATGCCGACGACGCGGCCGATCCGCCCGGGCAGGTCTGCTTGCATGCCGTCGATGTTAGACCAAACCGGCTCAAGGTCTCCAACCCGCCGGGCCGGGGCGTTACGAGGCGGGTTTGCGAGCCGCGATGGTGTGGAAAGGCCGGCCTTCGCGGGCGTACTTGCGCTCGAAGTTGGTGCCGACGGTTTCCCCCTCGGCGGCGGAGCCGGGGGTTTGGTAGTCGGTCACTTCAAGCACGCTGTTGTGCACGGTCGGCTCGATGTGCTGAAAGTACTCCGCGTGGTCCGTCACGACCTGCAGCCGCCCGCCGGGGGCGAGCATGCGGTTGATCTCGAGCATGAACGGCGGCTGAACGATGCGGCGCTTGTGGTGCCGGGCCTTGGGCCACGGGTCGGGGAAGTAGATGTGCACGGCCGCGAGCGTGCCGTCGCCAATCAGCTCCCGGCAGAACCAGTTGGCCTCGGCCCGGGCCATGCGCGCGTTGGCGCAGCCGTGCCGGCGGAGGCGGTCCGCGGCGTAGCGGGCGAACCACCGCGCCCACTCGAGCCCCAGAAAATTCACCTCCGGCCGACGGCGGGCCTGGTCCGTGATGAACGTGCCTTTGCCGCTGCCGATCTCCAACTCGACCGGGTTGGCGTTGCCGAAAAGCTCGGCAAAACCGATGGGCCGGGGCAGGGCTTCGGTGTCGAGCAGGAAGTGTTCCGGGAGCAGTTCGCGGCGTGTCTGCATGTGGCGTGAGTGTAAGGGCTTCTTGTGCAACCGGAAGCGAGCCGGATAATCCGGGCCGCATGGCAGATTGGGATTTGGTGATCGCGACGTACAACCGGCCGGAGATTCTCAAGCTGGCCGTGCGCCTCGCCGCAACGCAGACCCGGCCGCCCAAAGGCATCTACGTGGTGGACGCCGGCCCGGACCCGGCCGGCGTGGCGGAACTCGTCCGCCAGGACCTGCAAAAGCACGGCGCGGGCCACATTCCCTACACACACGTCCCGGCCCAGGTCACCAGCCTGACCGTGCAACGCAACCAGGGCGTTGCGATGGCCTCGGCGGAGGTGCTGTTTCTCATCGACGACGACTCCCTTATGTACCCGAACTGCGCCGAGAAGATCATGGAGGTCTACGACGCGGACACGGCCCACGTGATCGCCGGGGTGCAGGCGGTCGAGGTGCGCATCTCCCCGATGGACACGACGGACCCGGCGGAACTGCAGTCCGTCGAAAAGAAAGAAGGCGGCGGCAGCAAGGGCCCGATGCCGCCGGACGACCGGCCGTTGATCAACCTCCGACGGTGGTTCGACCGCGAGGTGCTGCTGATGGACCGGCGGATGCTGTTCATCCCGTACGACGGGCACTTCCACGACCCGCCAAGGCCCCCGTGCGCCGAAATCTACCGCACCTGGCCCACGCCGCTGTTCCACGGCTGCCGCATGACCTTCCGCCGCGACGTCCTGCTCAAGGAGCCGGCCGAGCCGCTGCTGCGCTACTACGCCGCCGCCGAGGACCTGGACCTCTCCTACCGCGCCAGCCGCCACGGCCACCTGCTCAACTGCGGCGACGCCAAGCTGTACCACCACACCGCCGGCGGCGGGCGAATGAGCCGCAAGGCCGCCACCGCCCTGGGCATCCTGAACATCGCGGCGTTCACCCGCAAACATTCCAATGATTTAGAACGCGACGGAAGAAAAGTCCGCACGCTCGTCCGCCGTCGCCTGCTGGCCGAGGCACTCAAAGACCTGCTGACCCGCCGGTTCGACTTCCCGCAGTTCCGCGGCATCCTGCTGGCCCGCCCGCACGTGAAGCACATCCTGAAGATGAGCCTTTCGCAACTGGAAGAAGCCTACCCGGAACTGCAATCACGGCTGAAGGAGATGTAGAGCGCTGTGGCACGCCGGGCTTTTTTAATTCGCGGCCACCCCACAAAGCAGTGAGGCTCTACGAGTGCCCGCCCCCCGCCACCGCCGCCGGCGTCACCGAGGGTCGGCTTCCCGCCGTCGCCGGCCGCCTCCGGGTCCGGCACGACGCGAACTTTAATGCACGCCACCTCACGAACAACGCCGGGGACTTCGTCAAGCGGTTCACGTTCGGCCCGTCCGGACGGGCCGCCAAATCGTCCACGCGGTGTCCGGCCTTGCCATTGATGCGCCAACGGCAATCAAGTTCCTGAGCTTTGCGTTCCTACCAGCCGGAAACAAAGGTATCCTCCCGGCATGGTCGCCCCGCGGCATCCACACCCCGGCCCCGCCGACGGCACGAAGCCAATTCCCGCCGGGCCCGGCCGCCTCTGGGTCCAGCACGACGCGAACTTCAACGTCACGAGCCTCACGAACAACGCCGGGGCCGTCGTCAAGCGGTTCACGTACGACCCGTACGGCCGGCACGCCGCCAGGCGAAGCCTCGGCGAGGTCCGGGCGGCCAACTGGTCGCTATCCACCGA
>JBHJOM010000056.1:0-77900 GCA_050329715.1 Phycisphaerae bacterium | reverse complement strand
CGCCGGGGCGATGACCAATGCACTCGACGAAGCCGAATCCCTTGGCCTCGACACCGTGCAGGTCTTCACCAAGAACCAGCGCCAGTGGAAGGTCAAGCCCCTCGACGGCGAGGCCCGCGACGCGTGGAACGCGCGCATCGACGAGCTCGGCTGGGCCGGCCGCACCGTCGCGCACGACAGCTACCTCATCAACCTCGCCTCGCCGGACCCTGCCCTGCGCAGCAAGAGCATCGACCTCTTCGTGGAGGAGGTCCGCCGGTGTGGGCAGCTGGGCATCGGCTTCCTCGTGACGCACCCGGGGGCGCACATGGGCGAGGGGGAGCCGGCCGGCCTCCGCCGCGTCGCCGAGGCGCTGGACGACGTCCACGCCCGCACGCCCGAGGCGGCCGGGCACGTGCTCACCTGCCTCGAATCCACGGCCGGGCAGGGCACCAGCCTCGGCTACAAGCTGGAGCACCTGGCCGAAATCCTCTCCCTCGTGAAGCACCCCGAACGCCTCGGCGTCTGCCTGGACACGGCCCACCTCTTCGCCGCCGGCTACGACCTCCGCGGCGACGGCTACGCCGCCTTCCGCAAGCAGCTCGCCAGGCTCTTCGGCGTGAAGCAGGTGAAGGTCTGGCACCTGAACGACTCGAAAAAGCCCCTCGGCAGCCGCGTGGACCGCCACGCCCACATCGGCCACGGCGAGATCGGGCTCGAAGGCTTCCGCGGCATCGTCAACGACTCGGCCTGGGCCAAGGTCCCCAAAATCCTGGAGACCCCCAAAGAAACCGACGACGCCGGCCGAGCCTGGGACGCAGTGAACCTCGAGACGCTCCAAAGCCTGAAGGCGAGCTGATCGGCCGGCGCATTCCTTCCGATACCGTCAGGCCGGAAGGGCGAACCGCCCTTGACCCGCCCCATGGCCGAGGGCTCTACCCGGGTAATTGCGTTCAGCCCCGGAGGGGCGTGCCCATGCGTCGAATGCCGCGGCGACGGGTCGGCTGTGGCGGGTCGGCTGTGGCGGGGGCTGCTGTTAGGCGGCGGGCGTGACCGTAGCTGCGGCCGGGTGGGCGGTCGATCAGGCGGAGGTCGCGGTGAGGTCCAGCTCGAGCAGGGCGGCGATCGGTGCGTTCCAGATGTGAATGACCGGGTCCTCACGCTTGTAGCCCAGCAGGCTGAAGCGGCCGGTTTCGAGGCGCAGGTGCCGGCCGAGCTCCGGCGGCTGCTTGATCCAACGGGCGGCCAGCACGCGCAGCAGGTGGCCGTGGGCGAAGACGACGGCGTCGTCGGTCTCGGTTTCCGTTTCGGATTCGGTGTCTGCCGGGTTGCGGACTCGGCCGATGAAGGCGTCGGCGCGGGCGGCCACGTCGGCGACCGATTCGCCGCCGGGGCAGCCGTGCCTGAACAGTTCCCAGTCGGGTTCGGTGCGGCGTAGCTCGGTGGTGGTGAGGCCTTCGTACTGGCCGTAGTCCCATTCCATGAGGTCGGGGTCCTCCTGGGCGACGTCGGCCATGCCGGCGGCCTGGCAGGTCTGCTTGGCGCGCAGGAGGGGGCTGGTCCGCACGAGGCCGCGGGCCAGCGTGTCGGCGACGGGCAGCAGCAGGGCGGCGGCGTGGTGGCCGGCGTCGTTGAGCGGCACATCGGTCCGGCCGGTGTGCTTCCCCTGGCGGCTCCAGTCGGTCTCGCCGTGGCGAAAGAGGATCATCTGCGTGCGTGAGCTTGCCATGGCACGTTGCAGGCTACCCGAGGCGCGGTGCTGGCGCAACGCAGGAAAGTGTGCATGCTCGGCCGGAGGCCGAAGTGCATCCTGAAGGCCGGCATGGCATAATCCCCGGCGACATGGCCAAACAGCAACAGGTCGCCCGGCAGATCAAGCTGCCTCTTTCCAAGGCGGTCGAGATCGCGTGGAAGAGTATCAAGCTTCGGCTCAGCCGCAGCCTCATCGTCACCAGCAGCATTGTGCTGGCGCTGGCGTTTCTCGTAAGCATTCAGGCGGGCGAGGCCATCACCGACGGCATGCGGCAGTGGATGACGCAAACCGTCGAGAGCGACGCATACGTGCAGTTACAGGAGGAACGCGCAGAGCTTTCGGCAAGGCAGAAGCAACAGGCCAGCGCGTTGTTGAAGGCCACCCGCGGCGTCGGCGGAGATACCGGCCCGCCGAACGAGAAGCTGCTGGAGGTGCAAGGTTACGCCGAGCGGTTCGGCCGGCTGCCGGCCTCGGCGGAGGTGATCGCCCGCGCCGCCGCCGCGGACACCGCCGCACAGAACGCCTTGAACGACTGGGTCGCCGTGAGCACGGACCTCGAGCAGGTGCAGAGCGTACTGAGCCGGCCGACGACGCTTCGCAAGCAGCTCGAGCTGGCCGGCGTTCCGCTGACGGACGACGCGATCGCCGCGGCCACCGTGCAGAACCGCTGGCTGCTCGGGCTGGCGTTGCTGGTGGCGTTCGTGGGCATTCTCAACGCGATGCTGATGAGCGTGACCGAACGCTTCCGTGAGATCGGTACGATGAAGTGCCTGGGCGCGCTTGACGGGTTCATTGTGAAGCTGTTCATCATCGAGAGTCTGTTCCAGGGCACCGTCGGCACGCTGCTGGGTGTGCTGCTGGGGCTGGGGCTCAGCCTGCTGATGGCCGCGACGAACTACGGCGGTTTTGCCTTTGAAAACCTGCTTTGGGGCCGCATGCTGCTGGCCGCGGGCATCAGCCTGGTGGTGGGCGTGGCCCTGACGGTGGCGGGGGCCGTCTACCCCGCGTGGCAGGCGGCACGGATGGAACCGATCGAGGCGATGCGGAGCGACGTCTAACGTTTGCCTGAGGTCCGGGGCGGCGGGGTGCTTACCATGATTGCGTTTTTTTTGGGTCCGGCCAACACCTTCAGCGAGTCCGCCGCGGCCGCGCTCGTGCCGCAGGGGGACCGAAGGCCCTGCCCCAGCTTCGAGGCGGTCGTGGAGTCCGTACGGCTGAACCCCGGGTCGGTCGGCGTGCTGCCTTACTACAACCTGCTCGAGGGGCTCGTGCAGGAGGGTGTCGACCTGATCTACGAGGCCGGCATGAGCATCCGGGCGGCGGCACGCATCCCCGTGCGGTTCGACCTGGCCAGCCCGGACGGCGGGCACCACCACCAGCAGGTGTTCAGCCACGCCAAGGCCCTCGCCCAGTGCAATGATTACCTTCGCAACCACCTGCCGAATGCGGAGCAGGTGGCCGTCGCCAGCACCGCCGAGGCGGCCCGGCGGGTGGCCGAGGCGGGCCGTGGGCTGGCCATCGCCGGGCGCCGGGCGATCGAGTCGCACGGGCTCAAACTCGTCGGCGAAGACATCGGCAACCACCGCCAGGGTCGCTGCAATTACACGGATTTCCTCTTGATTTCGCCGAATTCCGGCGAGCCGTTCCCGGCCGACGTGCCCTGCCGCACCATGCTGGCCGTCACGCCGCACGAGGAACGCGTCGGGCTTTTGGCGGACATTCTCCGGCAGTTCGCCTACTACGGCGTGAACGTCGCCAAGATCCACAGCCGCCCGGCCATCGACCAGGTCTTGCTCGCCATCGAGCCGCAGATGTTCTACCTCGAACTCATGGCCCGCCCGCAGGATGCACACCTGCAGGCGTGCCTGGCCGCCCTCAGGTGGCGTTTTGAGCCGGCCCGGGCAGGGTTGGACACCATCCGCGTGCTCGGGGCGTGGTCGGAGGTCGGCTAGCCTGCCTTCCGGGCGGCGGCGGAATCAACCATGCTCGGCCACGTGCTCATCCTCGGCAGCCAGGGCGGTTTCGGGCGGCTGTTCACGCGGCTGTTCGAGGCCGAGGGCGTCGGCATCACCGGGCTGGACCGCGCCGCCCACCCCGCCGCCGACCCGGACACCGCGCTGGACGTCGCGCTGGACGCCGCCCTGGCCGCGCTTCCCCCGGCCGGGGTGCAGGCGGTCGTGCTGTGTATCCCGGAGTCGGAGGTTGTCCATACGGTGCCCCGGCTTGTTCAGAAGTCGCCACTCACAGGCGCGCTTTTTATCGACATTTGCAGCGTAAAGTCGAAAGTGGTCCGGGCTTTCGGGGGGGACGTCCACCACCTGAGTCTGCACCCGATGTTCGCCCCCTCGGCCGGGTTCGACCAGCAGAACGTCTGTTACATTGATAGCAAAATCAACCAGAGTGCCCCCGCCGACCCGTCATCCCCCGACCCATCATCCGCTGACGCGCGCATCGCGCACATGCTCGACCTGCTCCGGCGGTGGGGGGCCAACCTCGTTCGGCTCGAAAGCTTCGAGCAGCACGACCGCCTCACGGCCTACGGCCAGGCCGCCGCCCACGCCGCCGCCGTCGCCTTCGGCCTGACGCTGGCCCGCGCCGACGTCGACGCCGCGCAGCTCTCCGCCGTCAGCACGCCGGTGCACCGTCTGCTCGCCGAGGCCGCCGCCCGCATCGCCGCGGGGGACCCGTCGGTCTACCGCACCATCCAGCACGCCAACCCGCACGCGGCCGCGGCGCGTCAGGCCCTGGCCGCGACGCTGGCCGAGCTCGACGCCGCCGCCGCCACCCCCGACCCCGCCGCGTTCGAGCGCCTGCTCCGGCACCTCCGCGAGTCGCCGGGGCAGTGATCGGTTGTGTGTGCGACATTCGCCTCGCACGCGGGTCCGTGTGTCCAGGCCCGAAGGTAGGTGGGAGGGCGAAGTTCCGGCCGGGCCGCTGCAGGGGCTGGCGCACTGCCGCCATTTCGCCGCGCCTGCCTGCGAGCACACGCAGGAGGCTTCTTCGCGCTGCTTCGGGTCGGCTGATGTTCGAAGATTTTACCCGGGCAACGCTGAAGCTTCGCAGCCGAGGTGCCGCGGCCGCTTGCCTGCCGGGGCGATGCGCATCAGCATAGCGGCGTGACCGACCTCACCGTCAACCTCGCGGGCATTCGTTTAAGCAACCCGACGCTCACCTGCTCCGGCACAAGCGGCTACGCGTTTGAGTATGCCGACTTCATGGACATGGCCACGCTCGGCGGCTTCGTCACCAAGAGCGTCACGCTCCGCGAGCGGCTGGGCAACGAGCCGGGGCGCATCGTCGAGACGCGTGCCGGGATGCTCAACGCCATCGGGCTGGCGAACGTGGGGCTGGAACGCTTCAAGGCCGAGAAGCTCCCGCAGATCGCGAAGATGCCGATGCCGGTGATCGTGAACGTCGCCGGTTACAGCCACGACGACTACTGCGCCGTGGCCGAGGCGATGAACGGCTTTGCCGAGGTGGCCGGCGTGGAATTGAACGTGAGTTGCCCGAACGTGAAGGACGGCCTGACGTTCGGCACGAGCCCGGCGTTGCTGAAGGAACTCACGGCGGCGGTGAAGCAGGTGCTGCCGGACAAGCCGCTGATCGTGAAGCTGAGTCCGAACGTGGATGACGTGGCCAAAACCGCCGCGGCCGCCGTGGAGGGCGGGGCGGATGCGCTCTCGCTCGTCAACACGTTTACGGCCATGAGCATCGACGTGGAGAAGCGCCGCCCGCGGCTGGCGAACGGCACGGGCGGGCTGTCCGGCCCGGCGATTCGGCCGGTGGCCGTGCAGATGGTCTGCCGCGTCTACCGGCAGGTGGCCCGCGGTGCGGGCGTGCCGATCGTGGGGATGGGCGGCATCCAGAACTGGCAGGACGCCGCGGAGTTCGTGCTGGCCGGGGCGACGGGCCTGGCCGTCGGCACGGCGATGTTCATCGACCCGACGACGCCGGCGAGAATCTGCCAGGGCCTTGACGCCTGGTGCCAACGACAGGGCGTGGCGAAGCTGACGGACCTCGTCGGCCAGGTCTCACTGCCCGGCGACCCGCCGACCACCCCGTACGACCCGAGCCTGGCACCCGAAACCCGAAAGACGTGACGTAAGCGCAATAGACGTCGTGCAACGCATAGCGTTTCTGGAAGAGGCCCGATGTGCCGCGACGGCGCCAGTCGAGCCGACGGCCCTGCTTGTACGAATACAGAAGCACAGAGATGGGGAGATCCAGGAGAGGAAGATTAGTAGAAAAGCAATTCTACTTCGTCTGCTCCCCGTCATTGTGCGTTTGCACATGCCTTTGGCACACCTGCGGTGGATGAACCGGTGGCCGGCTAAGAAGCGTGTGACAGGCAGCGGGTTTTGGCCGAAACACCTCCTTCCTCGTCCTGAAGGTGCGACAGTGGCTCGGTCGGTCCTGTCACCCCTCCGGGGCTTCGCGTGCGGTCTTTGCATATTTTGCGGGTGTGGCGGTTTGGTCATGTGCGTCTGGGGGCCGGTTCGGCGGGGCGTTGCATTTCGCGGGCTGAATCCGGGGTGTGCGCCTTGAGTTTGTCTGCCGGGTGGCCGACAACAGGGACGGATGAGTACCACAAAGGCATGGAGGCCGCCGTCTTTTCCGGGCTGGCCGACTCTTCTCGGGTTGGTCGGCGTGGTGTCGGCGTTGGCGGGCGTCTGGCTGCTCTGGCCGACGCTATCACCCTCTGCGTCGCAGGCGGCGGAGCCGAGCCTGCTGCCGCCGGCGTACGCGGCACCCAAGACCACGGCCGACAACAGCTTCAACAAGGCGCCCGGCCCGGCCGTGCGCGTCCGGCTGCTGACGGGGGTGCGGTACGTCGAGCTTCGTGCCTCGGCCTCGCCGCTGGTCTTCAGCGCGCTGGACGACACGCCGCGGCGGCTGGAGCTGCCGGCGGACCAGGCGTTTCAGCTCGTGCTGGCGGGGGACGGGTGGAACCTGGGCGGCATCACCATCGGGCGAGGGGAGCTTGTCATCGACCCGGACGGCGACGGCAGCGTGACGATCAACGGTACGCCGTACCGCGGCCGGTACCGCCTGGTGCCGCGGGCCAACGACACGTTCGACCTGGTGAACGACCTGGCGATCGACGATTACCTCAAGAGCGTCTGCCCGGTGGAGTTGTTCGACCACTGGCACCCGACGGCGTACGCGGCGCAGGCGGTGACGGCCCGGACGTACGCGCTGTACGAGGTGGGACGACTGGCCGCGTCAACGAGCTATCGGCACTTTGACCTGCACCCTGACCAGCGCAGCCAGATGTACGGCGGCATGCCGGCCGAGACGGCCAAGAGTGTCAACGCGGTGAACCTCACTGCAGGCAAGGTGCTGACTTACGGGACGGGCAAAAACAAGCAGATTTTCAAGGCGTACTACAGCAGTTGTGCCGGCGGCGTGACGCTCAGCGCGTACGACGCCTTCGGCGAGGCGCCGCTGCCGCCGCTGGAGGCGCAGTACCTGGGCAGCCTGGGCAACGCCAGCCCGCGGTACCAGTGGGGGCCCGTGGAGATCGACAAGGCCGAGCTCACCCGCCGGCTGCGGGCATGGGGAGCGCGCGTGGGCAACCCCGTGCAGCGGATGGCGCCGCTGGCGAGCTTGCAGATCGCCGACAAGAACCGCTACGGCCGGCCGACGCGGTTCGAGGTGACCGACACCCGCGGCAACCGCTTCAGCCTGGGTCCTGAGGAGATGCGCGTGGGTACGAACCACGACCGTCGCGGCGGGGAGGCGATTTACTCGTCGTTCTTCAGGCCGGTGAACACGGAGCAGACGGTGCGGTTCGTGGAAGGCCGGGGCTGGGGGCACGGGGTGGGGCTCTGCCAGTGGGCGACGCAGGAACGCGCCGAGAAGGGGATGACGTGGAAGCAGATCGTGCAGCAGACATTCCCGGGGTCTGAGATCACGCGGGCGTACTGAGTTTCGCGAGGCAGACGCAGTAAGCTGCAGGCCGAAGGCCGCGATTAGAGTGTTACTGCGCGCCCGCCACGGATTGCACAGGAGCGCACGAATCGCGGCCTTTGGCGTGCGGCTTATGTTGCGACCGTTACACAGCGACACGCCGGGAGTAGGTTTGTTCCGGTTGCAACGAAATCTTTACGCTGCGGACGGGTGATTCGGGTAGTCTTCCGCGTCGGCCCGGGGAGCACTCCGGGCCTTTGTGCGTTTCGGCGTGGAGGTTTGATGAGCGGACTGGACCGACGGATTGTGGCGGCGGTGGTGGCGTTCGGCGGGTTGTGTGCCGGTGCCCAGGCGGGCGTCTGGATGGACAACAACACGGACGCGGCGCACCGTGCGATCGGCAACGAGGGCCGGTACGACGCGACGGGGTACGTGTTATGGGACGTGCCGCCGGTGGGGGACGGGGGGTTTTTCCTCGGCTCGACGACGCTGATTCACCCCGAGTGGATTCTGTCGGCTGCGCACGTGTTGACCGACGGCACCACCTTCGCGACGCCGAGCCAGGTGAGCTACGGCTTCGGGCCGAACATTAACTCGAACCAGGAGTCGAACGTCAGCCAGGTGATCCACCACCCGAGCTACGTGACCAACAACTTCCCCCGGTTCGACCTGGTGCTGATGCGGGTGAGCGACCCGATCCTGGACCACGTGGCGGCACCGGTGATACCGGCCAGTGGGGTGAGCGACATCGGCGTGCAGACGGCGCTGGTCGGCTATGGGCGAGGCGGCGTGGGCTCGACGGGGGCATCGACTGACGCGGGCATCAAGCGGGGCGGCTACAACACCGTCGATCGGACATCGAACTTCGGGGCCGGCGGCCTATTCCTCGAATTCGACCTGGACGCGCCGCCGGGACAACCCGTCAGCACGACGATGGGCTTGAGCACGCCCGTCGCCAATGAGTACCTGATCGCCCCCGGCGACAGCGGCGGCTCGGCGTACGTGTTCCGGCCCGGAGACAGCCGGCCGGTGCTGGCCGGCGTGCACAGCTACGGCACGAGCGTCGACGGCAACACGAACTTCGGCTACAGCGACATCGGCGGGTCACTCTCGCTGCGCAGCTTCCGCACGTGGCTGAGCCAGTACGTGCCGATCAACAATACGAATTACTTCAACCCCATCACGAGCAGCACCGAGTGGTCCGTTGCGAACAACTGGGGCCTGCTGCGTACGCCCAACGCGGCGGACGAGGCGTACCTGGTGGACGGACGCAACATGACCGTGAGCACCGGCACCAACGCCGCCGACCTGCTGACGGTGGCCGGGGCCGGCGTGACGCAGACGGGCGGAACCCTCTCGCTGAACGAATTGCGGCTGCGGACCAGCGCCGACGGCAACGGCCGATTCGACCTGGACGGCGGCACGCTGAACCTCAACGGCGGCACCCTGAGCCGGACGGGCTCTGCGGTGTTCGACATGACCGGCGGTCGGCTGGAAAGCGTGGGCGTGGCGGACGGGAACCTTCGGATCATCGGCGGGCGGGTTGCACCGGGGATCTCGGCCGGGCTGATGCAAATCAACGGGCGGTTCGACCTGGACGTGGGCGGGACGCTGGAAATCGAACTCGGCGGCACGGCCGCGAGCCAGTACGACCGCCTGAACGTGACCGGCACCGCCGACCTTGACGGCAACATCGCCGTGCGGCTTCTGGGCGGCTACCTGCCGGAGCCGGGCACAAGCTACGACATCGTGACGGCGGGGGGGTACGAGACGATCTCGGGGAACATCCTGAACGAAACCGGCCTGGCCGGGCTGCTGCTGAGCACTTCACAAAGCGGCGGCGTACTGAGTCTGCTGGCCGAGGCGGCGATAGCGGGGGATGCGAACCTGGACGGGACGGTGGATTTTACCGACTTCAATATCATTCTGGGTTCCTTCGGCGGCACTGGCGATTGGTTTGCCGGGGACTTCGACGGGAACGGCGTCATTGATTTTGCCGACTTCAACATCGTTCTTGGGAACTTCGGCTCGAGCGTCACGGGCATGACCTTGTCGGCGGCCGAGTATGCCGCTTTCGACCTGGCCGTTGCTGCATTCATCCCCGAGCCGACCCTCGGCACCCTTACCGCCTTGCCGCTGCTGGCCCTGCGACGTCGCCGCCGGGCGTAGGTGGGGCGCTGCATCAAATCGGCCGGCTCGCTTACCCTTTGCCAATGGCGAAGGCGACAACCGAATCAGACCGCCCCACCCGTGAACAACTCTTGGCCATGGCCGGGCGCACCGTGACCGACGTCATTGCACCCGGCCTGCGGGTGCTGTTCGTCGGCATCAACCCGGGGTTGTACACGGCGTGGTCGGGCAACCACTTCGCCGGGCCGGGAAACCGGTTCTGGCCCGCGCTGCACGACGGCGGCTTCACCGACCGGCTGCTGGCCCCCGGCGAGAAAGACGCCCTGCTGCAAGCCGGCGTCGGCATTACCAACGTCGTTGAGCACGCGACCGCCACCGCCGCCGAGCTTACCACCGACGACTTTCGCCTGGGCGCACGCAAGCTCGAAGACAAGGTCACGCAGTTCAAGCCGGCTTTCGTCGCGATTTTGGGCGTCGGGGCGTACAAGGCGGGCTTCGGGCGGAGGACAGCGGCCGTCGGCGAGCAACCCCACCCGCTGGCCGGGGCACGCCTTTGGGTTTTGCCCAACCCCAGCGGGCTGAACGCCAACTACCAGCGCCCGGACTTCGCCCGCCTGTTCGCCGGCCTTCGCGAAGCCACCGCTACCGCACGGTAAACCGCGGTGCTCATCTCGTTTACTTCGTTCACGTCGTAAACGGGTCCGCCGATACCTGCCGGGCACCCATCATCGCCTCTAGACGGTCGCACATGCGGCCCACGAGCCGCTGCTGGCCGAGGTTTTCCGCCAGGACGCTCCGGGCGGTTTGCCCCATGGCCGCGAGTTTCGTCGGCGGTGTCTGGCGTGTGGCCCGCAGCGTTTCCACCGCCTTGTCCACCTCGCCGTGCTCGAAGCTCCAGCCGAAGTCGTGCTTGTCCAGCAGGTCGCTCACGTGGCTGGGCCGCGGGCCGCAGAACAGCACGGGCCGGCCCACCGCCATCGCCCCGTACACCTTGCACGGGTGCACAATGCCGACCATCTCCTGCCCGAGCGTCACCACATGCACGTCGGCCGCCGAGAGGCTGAACGGAAGGTCCTGCATCGGCTGGTAGGGCAGCAGGAGGCAGTTGCTCAGCCCGCGGCTTTTGACGAACGCCTCCACGTCCTTCTTGGCGGCCCCGCCCCCGATGAACGCGTAGACGAGGTTCGGGTCGTCCTTCGTCCGCTCGGCGGCGGCCAGAAGCGTGTCCAGCGGGTTCGCCGGGCTGTGGTTCCCGCTGTACATCACCACGAACTTGCCCTGCAGGTTGTGCTTCGTGCGGAACCAGTTGTCCTCGTGCGCCACGGCGTCCACGCCCGCCTCGTGCGACCACGGCGGGATCACGTCCATCCGCTCGCCAAGGTCCACCCGCGCCTGAAGCCGCCCGGCCATGAAGCGGTCCAGCGCCACCACGTAGTCCGCATTCTTCAGGATCAGCCGGTTGCTCTTCTCCAGCAGCCGCGTCACGGCCTGGTCCGGGCGGAGCTTGCCCATTGCGATCAGCTGGTCCGGGTTCAGGTCCATCGCCCAGTAGGCGGCCGGTACTTCACGGAACCGCTTCACCAGCGTGCTGATGCCGCCGATCATCGGCGGGCTGGTGCTAAACAGCATCCCGGCCACGTCCGGCACGGCCACGGCCCGGGCCAGCGCCTGCGACATGAAACTCGCCGTCCCGGTCACGCGGTGCGCGATCGTCTTTTTGCCGAAGCTGGCGAAAGGAATCCGCCGGATCTCAACGCCGTCACGGATCTCGAACGGCAGGTAACGGGCCGTCGGGTCGTCGTAGCCCCGGCCGCTGCACAGCACGATGGTCCGCCAGCCACGGCGGGCCATGGCCACGGCCAGGTCGTGCATGTGCTGCCCCACGGCCGCCGGGTCCGGCACGTACGTCTGGCTGATGACCAGAAACACCCTGTCCGTCCGGGCGTTCGCCGGACCGGCGGCATCTGGCACGTCAGTTTGCTTCAACGGCGAATGAGGTTCGGCAGACGTCAACACATCGCATCCTTGATCCCCCGATCCCGCCCTGGTTATGGCTTTTACAACTCACGCCATATTCACCACGGCCGGCTCGCCGCTTTTCATCTGTTCTTCGATCCAGGCGTACGTCTTGTTCATCCCCTCCACCAGCGGGATGCTCGGCTCCCAGCCCAGGTGCCTCTGGATCAGCGTGTTGTCGCTGTTCCGCCCGCGGACGCCCTTGGGCGCATCCAGCTTGTAGTGCCGCTTGAGCTTCACCCCGGCGATCTGTTCCACCATGTCCACCAGTTGGTTGATGCTCACCAGCTCGCTGCTGCCCAGGTTGATCGGCTCGAGGATGTCCGAGTCGGTAATGGCGTGGATGCCGTGGATGCAGTCGTCGATGTACATGAACGACCG
Organism: Phycisphaerae bacterium; assembly: GCA_050329715.1. GTDB lineage: Bacteria > Planctomycetota > Phycisphaerae > Tepidisphaerales > Tepidisphaeraceae > DAIOTR01. Next base: position 65,731 of record JBHJOM010000056.1, on the reverse strand, counting down.
CGTCTGCTCGCCGTCGCCCCAGATCTCGATGTTCAGGTCGCCGGTCATCTTCGCGTTGATGACTTTGCGGCAGATGGCCGCCGGGGCCTTTTCGCGGCCGCCGTCGTACGTGCCGTTCGGGCCGTAGACGTTGTGGAAGCGGGCCACCCGCGTCTCCAGCCCGTAGTCCTCGCGGAAGTGGCGGGCCATGCGCTCACTGAAGAGCTTCTCCCACCCGTAGCCGTCCTCGGCCATGGCGGGGTAGGCGTCCTCCTCCTTCAGCGCGGTGACGTTGGTCACCTTCTGCTTGTCGCCGTTGTAGACGCAGGCGGAGGAGGCGTAGAAGAACCGCCCCTCGACCCCGGCCTCCTTGGCGGCCTGGAGCACGTGCGTGCTGATGAGCACGCTGAGCATGCACTCGGCCTTGTGGGTCTCGATGAAGCCCATGCCGCCCATGTCCGCCGCGAGGTTGAAGACCTTGACGGCCCCGCGGCAAGCCTTGCGTGCGTTGTCCAGCAGCTTCAGGTCGCAGTCGGGCAGGTTCTCGACGTCGTCGAACTTCTGGTACCAGAGGTGGGCCGGCTTGATGTCGACGGCGCGGATGTCGGTGTACCCCCTGGCACGCAAATCGGCCACAAGGGCCCCGCCGATGAAACCGCCGGCACCGGTGACGACTACTTTTCCGCTGTTCATGGGTCTAACCTTCATTCGAGTGATAAGACGGGCCGTGATTATCAGGCGTCACGCTGCATGGTCAAGTAAAAGCAGGAGCTTCAAAGGGATTGAAGAAGTGCTTGTTCCACTTCTGATGCGTTCCTGACAGGATACCTATGTGAAGCCCAAATGAACGCATCGGCCCGGAGCTTTCATATGATGCAAGACGTGAACGACCCCGGCGAGCCCACTGTCAAGGAACCTGCAACCAAGCCGCCCCTCAAGCGGCGGCTTGGGCGATGGCTGGCGGTTATCGCGGTCGTGCTGGTCCTCCTCCTCGGGCTGCTGCTCGCCTTTGCACCACACATCGCCTCCACAGGCCCGGCACGCGGCTTTGTTGTGGGGTATCTCAACGACAACCTCAACGGCCGAATCGAAATCGGCACCTACGACCTGAGCTGGGCCGACGGCATCACCGCCACCGACGTTCGTCTGTACGACGAGGCCGACGCACTGGTGCTCCACGCACCGGCTTTCAGCACGAATCTGTCGCTGTGGAGTGCCCTCACCGGCGGCCGGCTCGACCTGGGTGACACCCGCGCCGAAGTCAACCTCGGCCGGTTCATCGTCTACGAGGAGGGGGACACGAACCTGCAGCGCATCCTCGCGCCACTGCTGGACGCCGGCGAGCCGACGCCGCCCGACGGCCGGCCGACCGAGGCCGAGGCGCTGCCGACGTTCAACCTGCAACTGGTCCTGCTCGAAGGCAGCACGATCGAGGTGCCGGCCGCCGGATCGACAGTTCGGCTTGCCCGCAGCACGGTGCAGGCGGCGTTGGCCGAGAGGCCAGAGGGCGGCGTCGCGACGAGTTACGACATCGACCTTACGTACGCCGTCAACGGCGGTGAGGCCGGCCGCGTTGCCCTTGTCGGTACCGCCGGGCTGCCTGCCAACCTCGACCCGCTCTCGGCGCAGCTCCAGACGACGCTGCGTGTCGAAGGTGCGGACCTGGCCGCGACCTCCGCATTGGCCCGGCTGGCCGGGCTGCCGGCGGACCTCGCCGGGCGGCTCAGCGGCGAACTGAAGGTCCAGGCGGACACCATCGCCGACCTTCAGGCCGCCGGCCGACTCACGGCACGGAACCTCGTCATCGCCACCACCGCCGCGGACGGCTCGACGGAGCCCGTCTCGCTCGACTCGGCCGAGCTGGACGTGGACGTGGCCCGGGCCAGTGAAAACGGCGCGTTCGTGGTGCTGGTGAACGACGTGCGGCTGACCACGCCGGTGCTCACGGCCGCCGTGACAGGCCGGCTGGTGCCCGGCGAGTTGGAGGCCGTGCTGGCCGGCACCGCCACGGCCGCGGCGGGTACGCAACTGACCCTCACCGCCAATGATGCGGATCTTGCAGCATTGCAACAGATACTGCGCAACCTGGGCGTCGCGCCGGAAGTGCTGGCGGCGTACGACCTGCGCGACGGCCGGGGCGGCGCGACGGTTGAAGTGACGGGTACGACAGCGACTGGCAGCCTGAGAGCCGAAGGGCTTGTCGCGGCCGCCGCCGACAACGTCACGGCGACCGAGCCGCTCGACGCGACGCTCACTTTCACCGTCGCCGACGTACTGGCCGACGTACTCGACGTGCAGGCCGCGGTGCAAAGCCCGCTTATCACAGCTGACGTCACCTCGCTGAGGTTCGACACCACGGCCGGCGAGGACGACCCGCTGGCGGGCGTGCAGCGCCTCAACCTGCAGGCCGACGTGCCGGCCTACGAGCGCGTCGAAACGGTGCTGGCGGCACTGGTGCCCGATTTTAAGTCAGCCGGGTTCACCGGCGGCATATCGCTGACGCAGGCGCTCACGCGGCAGGGCAGTAACGTACGCCTCGCCGGCTCGGCAGCGCTGCTGGACGCGAAGCTGCGCGACGAGGCCGGCGACGTGGTGCTGGCCGACCGACGCATCGAGCTGACGAACGACCTGCTGACCGATGCCGACCTGTCGGCCGTCAACCTCGACACCCTGCGCCTCGCCGGCACGGACACGAGGGCCCTGGAGCTTTCAGCCGGCGGCACCATCCGGCAACTGCAGACGCAGCCTGTGTTTGATGAGGTTGTAGTAGACGTCGCGTACGACCTGGCGCAGCTCAAGGCGTTGTTGCTGCCGCTGGTGGATGAAGAGACGCGAAACACGCTGGCCGACGTGGAGCTGGCCGGGCAGCGCAGCGGGCAGGTTCGGCTGTCAGGCACGTACGCATCGCAGGGGCCGGACGGGCAGGAGCGGCCGTTCAATGAGGCGATTCGATCGCTCCGCGCGACGGGCAACCTCGGTGCCGACCGCATCTCAGCTTACGGCGCGACCGTGACGAACCTGGAACTGCCGTTCCTGCTGGAAAACGGCGTGCTGCAGCTGATCGACTCCGGCGGCAACCAGCCGGCACCGGCCGGGCTCAACGGCGGCACGCTCGACCTGGGCGGCGTGACCCTCGTGCTCGGCGAGGAGCAGCCGCTGCTGTCCATCCCACGCGGCAAGCGGCTCGTGAGGGATGCGCGGCTTAACGCCATCCTCGCCGAGCAACTCGGGCAATACGCCAGCGTGCTGTTCGGCGACGTGCAACAGGCCGGCGGCACACTGAACGTCACGGCCGACCGCGTGGTGCTGCTGCCGGTGACGGACCTCGCCTCGGTCGGTGCCGCCCGCCCGGCCTCGCTGCAGTTCGAGGTGCAGAACCTGGAGCTGACGAGCCCCATCGTGGACGCGGTGAACGGGCTGGTGCAGATCGCCGCGACGACGAAGAACCTCACCGAGGGCGGCCGGCCGGAGGATGCGCTGCTGCGGCTGCTGCAGGGCGGGCAGAACCCGCTGGAGGGCCTGCTCGGCCAGCAGGCACGGGCCGCCGGCGGCAAGCCGGTGGCGCTGCTCGGCGGGTTGCAGGCCTCTATTCCCAGCGCGGCCGTGACGCTTAAGGACGGGCGGAGCGTCTCAACGCTGACATTGAACGTCGGCGGGCGGTTCGGCGGGGATGAGATCTCGCTGCCGATCGTGCTGAGCAGCGACATCGACCTGGCGACGCTGACACTGCGCGACGCGTCGCTGGCACTGCCGGCCGGGGCGGTCGGCGGGGAGCTGGGGCAGCTGCTGCGCGGCCGGGGGATCGAGCTGCCGATCACCGGGTCACTCACCGCGCCGAGTGTGGACCTGGCACCACTGACGCGGCAACTGCTGGAAGGCGCCCTGCGGCGTGAAGGCAGGCCGGCCGAGGGCGAAGCACAGGCGGGCCAAGGGCAGGCGGGCCAAGGGCAGGAAGGCGAGGCACAGGAAGGCGAGGCGAGGCCGGCACCGCGTCGGCCGGAGGAGCAGTTGGTGGAGGACATCCTGGGTCAGTTGCTCGGCGGGCGGAAGAAGCGGGAGTAGCGGGGGCGGTGTGTTGTCTCCGTTAATCCGGATGAACGGATGCAATACCTCTTGTGCCGCTTCGTCAAACGTGTAGGATTTCGCATCTGATGCTAAGACCCATGGATAAATCGAATTTACATCTCGCACAGCCCGCCGACCGTCGAACGAGTTACCTGTTCACCAGTGAGTCCGTCTCGATGGGCCACCCGGACAAGGTCTCGGACCAGATCTCCGACGCCGTGCTCGACGCGATCTTTACCGAGGAACTCAAGCTCGGCAACGACCTGCGTAACGTGCGCGTGGCCTGCGAGACGCTCGTGACGACCGGGCAGGTCGTCGTGGCCGGCGAGGTGCGGACCGACACGTACATCGACGTGCAGCAGGTGGCCCGCGACATGATTCGCGACATCGGTTACACCCACCCGGACATCGGCTTTGACTTTGACAGCTGCGGCGTCCTCTCGGCGATTCACAGCCAGAGCCCGGACATCGCCCAGGGTGTCGACAAGGCCGTCGACGAGAAGAAGGAACAGGGCGCCGGCGACCAGGGCCTGATGTTCGGCTTCGCCTGCCGCGAGACGGCCGAGCTGATGCCGCTGCCGATTCACCTCTCGCACCGGATCATCGAGAAGGTCGACACCCTCCGCCTGAAGAACAAGATCAAGTGGCTCCGCCCGGACGCCAAGAGCCAGGTGACCGTCGAGTACGACAACGACGACAAGCCGGTCCGCGTGCACACCATCGTCCTCTCGTGCCAGCACGACACGACGGTGCTGGACAAGAAGGGCGGCAACCTCTCGGACAAGGCCAAGAAGCAGCTCATCGAAGAGGTCATCAAGCCCTGCATTCCGAAGAAGTACTTCCACAAGGACATCATCTACCACATCAACCCGACGGGTAAGTTCGTGGTGGGCGGCCCGCACGGCGACACCGGGCTGACCGGCCGGAAGATCATCGTGGACACCTACGGCGGCCGAGGCCGGCACGGCGGCGGGGCGTTCAGCGGCAAGGACCCGTCGAAGGTCGACCGCTCGGCGACGTACATGGCCCGCTACGTGGCGAAGAACATCGTCGCCGCCGGCATCGCCGACGAGGCCGAGGTGCAGCTCGCCTACGCCATCGGCGTGGCCCGCCCGGTGAGCGTGAACGTCAACTGCAACGGCACGAACAAGATCCCCGAGGACCAGATCAGCCAGCTCGTCCGTGAGCACTTCAAGCTCACGCCCAGCGGAATCATCGAGTCCCTCGGCCTGCTCAAGCCGATCTACCGCGTGACGGCCGCCCACGGCCACTTCGGCCGAACGCCCGGCCCGGACGGCAGCTTCAGCTGGGAAAAGACCGACAAAGCCGACGCCCTGGCCAAGGCCGCCGGCCTCACCGGTGCCTCGGCCGGCAGCAAGAGGAAGGCCGCGAAGTAAACCCCGAACAGCTACGCGGCCCGTGCACGTAAACTCAACCCCGGTGCAGGCAACCCTGCCCCGGGGTTGCTGCGTCTGTGGGTGCTTCACCGGCCGGCTGGCCCGTACCGGCACCTCGGCTAGACTAGGCGTCGCGTGGCCATACCGCTGATCATCGAGTTTGCGTTCTTCGCCGCCTACGTCGCCCTCGGCGTGTTCGCCTGGGGCGTGCTGGCGTGGGGCATAGCGAAGGGTCGCCAGCGCATCGACTTCCTGGACCGCCCGCCGAGGGACGTCCCGCCGACACCGCTCGGCCCGGCAAGCGTCTGCGTCATCGTGCCGGCGCGGAACGAGGCCGACTGCATCGTGACGTGCGTCAGGAGCCTGCTCGCCCAGCAGGGCGTCGCGCTCCACGTGCTGGTGATCGACGACCGCTCGACCGACGCCACGCCGAAGCTGCTGGACGCCCTGGCCGCCGAGGACGACCGCCTGCTGGTACTGCACAAGACCACGTCGCCGCCGGCCGGCTGGGTCGGCAAGACGGCGGCGCTGCACGCGGGCGTCGCGCACCTTCGTTCGCTGGGCGTCGAGGCGGACTGGCTCGTCTTCGTGGACGCCGACGTGACGCTGGAGCCGTCTGCCGTCGCCAAGGCCGTCGACGCGTGTCGTCTTCGCCGGTTCGACCTGCTCACGCTCCTGCTGCGCCTCGCCGGCGAAGGCTTCTGGGAGCGGCTGCTGATTCCCCTGGGCGGCGTCACCGCCACCACGCTTTACCTCGCGCCGTTCACCAACCTGGACATCGGCCGCATCCCTGCCTTCGCCAACGGGCAGTTCATCGCGGTGCGGCGGACGGCCTACGAGGCTGTTGGCGGCCACGAGGCGGTGCGGCAGCACCTGTGCGAGGACATTGCCCTTGCCCGGCTGTTCCAGCGGAACAAGCTTCGCCCGCGGGTCGCCTGGGGCGGGCATGTCGGGCAGGTGCGCATGTACCGCGGGCTGTCGCAAACGGTGCGGGGGTTCGCCCGAATCTTCTACGGCGGTAGCGCCGGCAGGCCCTGGCGGGTGCTCGCCGGGCTCGGCTGGCTGCTTCTTACCGTTGCCAGCCTCGTGGCGGCGCTGGTATGGGGGGTGTATCGGGTGCGGTTTCCGGTGGTCGCCTTCGGCGGCGCGGGGTGGCTTTTGGCCGTCGTGCTGCACGCGGCGGCCGTGGTCGCGGCGCTGGCGTTGGTCTACCGGCACAGCCGGCACCCGTGGTGGCTTGCGCTGGCCTGGCCCGTGGGGCTGGTGGCGCTGGCGTGGGTGCTGCTCAAGGCCCTCGTCTCGTGCGTCACCGGGCGGGCCGAGTGGCGCGGCCAGACGTACACCGGCCTCTACGCCGAAGCTACCGCGGCCGACGCATCAGGGCACGTGGCCGCAGAGATCAGGAGCACCGTATGAACCTCGACGAACTCAACCAGCAATTCGCCAACGAGTACATCCGTTTTTCGGCCGGTAACGGCCAACTGCCCATGGCCACCATCGAGGCCGACGGCGGAACGGCCGAGATCTACCTGCTGGGTGCCCACGTCACCCGCTTCGAGCCGGGCGGGCACCGGCCCGTCCTTTTCATGAGCGAGAAGAGCCGCTTCGAGGAGGGCAATGCCATCCGTGGCGGCATCCCCATCTGCTTCCCCTGGTTCGCCGCGAACAAGCACCACCCCGACTGGCCCGCACACGGCTTCGCCCGACAGCAGACCTGGGAGGTCATCGAAACCGTCGGCCCGACCATCCAGCTCGAACTGATGGGCACACGTCTGTCGCAACAGTATTGGAAACACCCGTTCCGCCTCGTCTACGAAGTTCACGTCGGGCAGACGCTCCGCACCACCCTCCGCGTGCAGAACACCGGGCAGGAGACCTTCGAGTTCGAGGACGCACTGCACACGTACCTGGCCGTGCAGGACGTGCGCAAGGTCAAGGTCAGCGGCCTGGCCGACCGGACCTACATCGACTCCCTCGACGGCGGTGAACAAAAGACCCAGTCGACGGAGCCCATCACCTTCACCGGCGAGACCGACCGCATCTACCTCAATACCGAGGACGTCGTCTACGTCGAGGAGGAGGACCGCGGCATCCTCGTCGAGAAGCTCGGCTCGCAGTCCTCCGTCGTCTGGAACCCCTGGGTCGAGAAGTCCAAACGAATGGCCGACTTCGGCGACGACGAATGGGCCGGGATGCTCTGCATCGAGACGGCCAACGTCGGTCCGAACCGCGTCAAGCTCCGCGCCCAGGAGGAGCACGTGCTCAACAGCAACCTCCGCGTGGAGTAAGTGACCTGCATGGCACCTGGAATGACCCCAACGGACACGCCCGTCGCGCTGATCACCGGTGCCGGCAAGGGCATCGGCCGGGCCACCGCGCTCGAGCTCGCCGGCCGAGGCTACCGCCTTGCCCTCGTAAGCCGCACCGAGGCGGACCTGAACGAGACTGCCGCCCTGGCCAAGGTGCGCAGCCAGGTCATCCCCGCCGACGTCGCCGACGCGCCCCGGCTGGAGCAGGCCGTGGACGAGGTCGTGATGACCTTCGGCCGGCTGGACGCCGTGGTGCACGCCGCCGGCGTCGCGCCGCTGCAACCGATCGACCAGACGAGCGTCGAGACGTTCCGCAACGTCATCGACGTGAACCTGACGGCCGCATTCGTGCTGGCCCGGGCCTCCTGGCCGCAGCTTAAGCGGACGCGCGGCGTGATCGTCAACGTCAGTTCCATGTCCGCCAGGGACCCGCTGGGCGGCTTCAGCGCCTACGCCGCGGCCAAGGCGGGCGTTAACCTGCTCACGCTGGACCTGGCGCGCGAAGGGGCGGCCCATGGCATCCGCGCGCACTGTGTCGCGCCGGGTGCGGTGGAGACGGGCATGTTCCGACTGCTGGCCGACGAGGCGGCCGTGCCCCGCGGCACCATCCTCGAACCCGCAGAGGTCGCACGCGTTATCGCAGAGTGCGTCTGCGGCTCGCTGACGATCACGTCGGGTGAAACCATCTACCTCAAACGCGGCCCGGAGTAAGGCGTACTGGCCGACGCGCCGGCTTAGCGACGAGCCGGCTTAGCGACGAGCCGGCGTCACGAGGAATCGGCATCCCGAAGAATCGGCATCCCGATGAATCGGCGGCCCGAAGAATCGGTGTGTCGGGCACTCGGCCGTCCGCCGTCGCCAATCTGCCACGACACATTCGCCCGCGACGACCTGGTTGCCATGCCGCACAGGTCAGGCCAAGGCTGCCTTCGCGATTGCCTCGACGGTTCGGGCTTCGCCGATCTCGACGGCCTCGTAGTGCGCGACCTTGCCCTGCGTGTCGATCACGACGGTGCCGCGTTTGCTGCAGTTGAACGGCTCAAGCCCGGCGTACATGCCGTAGGCCTTGACAGTGTCTCGGCTGGTGTCGCTCAGCAGGTCGTAGGGGATGTTGAACTGCTTTTTGAACGCCTCGTGGCTGAAGGCGTGGTCGCAGTTGATGCCGAAGATGACGGTGTCCGCGTCGGCGGCGATCTGGTCGGTCGCGGCGGCGAAGGCGCAATGCTCGGCCGTGCAGACGGGGCTGAAATCCATCGGGTAGAACAGCAGCACGACCTTCTTACCGCGGAGGTCCGCGAGCTTGACCGGCTGTTTGTCCTGGTTCATGAGTTCAAAGTCCGGGGCCGCGTCGCCGACTTTCAGTTCGTTGTTCGTCATAGGTGGCATGATAGTCGGCTAAGATGTGGCGAAGATGAAGTTCGGCAAGATCAAACGCCAGCACGGCCGGGTGACGGGCCTCGACGCGATCCTGGATCGAATCGTGAACACGTGCCCGCACGTGGACCGGATCGTGCCGGGGCGGATCAAGGTGCGTCGCGGCAAGACCCCGCCGCGGTTCACGGTGCAGTACCCGACCGAGGCCGGCCTGAAGTGCCAGTACGTGAGCACGGGGACGGTGCAGGAGGTGTTCCTGATCTGCAACGACGACGAGAAGGCCCGGGCGTGGCTGGCGGAAGAGGGGATTGTGGCGGGGTGAGCGGTATACTTAGGAGAATGGCCGACTGGAAGATCATCCCGACGGAGACAGACAAACACGTCGGCAAGCCCTGTCTCCCTTGCATACGTGTTTGAACAGAGGTCTCTGGCGGCGGTGAACTGAGGCGGGTTAGGCACGTCGAGTAGCGATCAGCGTAAGCTTCGAGCCGGCGAGTGCGTGCGAAGGACACAGACATGGAACACAACGCCCACATCGAGATTGAGCCCGGCCGTCGGAGTGGCCAGCCGTGCGTGCGTGGAACGCGCATCACTGTTGGCGATGTGCTCGAGTACCTCGCCTCCGGCATGTCGTTGCAGGAGATTTTGCACGACTTTCCGGACCTTACTGAGGAAAACGTGCGGGCCTGCTTGGCTTATGCGGCCGAGATGGCCCGGCGGCCGATGGCGAAATCGGCGTGAAGCCGTTGTTGGACGAATGCCTGTCGCCCCAGTTGCAGCGTCGCCACCCGCGAAACTGCGGACTCCGCGGGCTTGGTGATTCTGCTGTCTGGAACCACGCTAAAGATGAGGGCTACTTCACTCTCACGAAGGACAAAGACTTCGTGGTGTTGGCCGAGCGTAATGGCCCGCCGCCGCAGGTCGTCCGGTTGGCGTTACCCAACGCCAGTTCGCGCGAAGTCGAGGCTTGCGTGCGAGAGAATATGATCGCGATCCGCGCACTCCTTGCAGAGCCGTGCCGGCCACTGCTTCTCATTCCTGAGCGTGCATGAACGACCTGCAGCGAGCGATAGACGTTCTAAGAGCCGGCGGCCTCGTCGCCTTCCCCACGGAGACCGTGTACGGCCTCGGGGCCGACGCACGGAATGCCACGGCCGTCGAAAAGATCTTCGCCGCCAAGGGCCGGCCCGGGACCAACCCGCTCATTGTGCACGTGGCCGACGCGGCGGTCGCACGCCGGTACGCCGCGGCATGGCCGGCGGCGGCAAGGCGGCTGGCCGAGGCATTCTGGCCGGGGCCATTAACGCTCGTGCTGACGCGGGACGAGGCCATCGTGCCGGCGGTGTCGGCGGGGCTGGGCACCGTCGGCCTGCGCGTGCCGGACCACCCGCTGGCGCTCGCGTTGCTGCAAAGCTTCAACGGACCCGTGGCGGCACCGAGTGCCAACCGGTCGAACCGCATCTCGCCGACGACGGCCGGGCACGTGGCCAGCGAACTCGGGCCGGCGGTGGACCTGATCCTCGACGGCGGGCCTTGCCGCGTGGGCATCGAGAGCACGGTGCTGAGCCTGGTGGGCGAGCCGACGATCCTGCGGCCCGGGAGCGTGAGCCGGGAGCAAATCGAGGCGGTCATCGGGCCGGTAAGAGCAGGCCCGGCCGACGCCCGGCCGGGCGAGGCGGCCCACAGCCCCGGGCAGGGCACCGTACACTATGCGCCACAAAAACCGGCGTTTCGGCTGGAAAAAGAGGCTCTCGGCGGCATGCACGTGAGCGACGCGGGCGTGCTTGTGTTCGGCAGCATAGAGATCCTCGGTGCGCAGCAGGTGGTGGACGCCGGTGCTGACCCGGCCGAGGCGGCCGCGAGGCTCTACGCGGCGTTGCGGGCATTGGACGCGTCTGAGGCGGTGCGGATTCTGGTGGTCATGCCGCCGGACGAACCGGCATGGCTGGCCGTGCGCGACAGGATTCGCCGAGCAACCAGGCCGCTGGCGTGATTGGGCTGGTTACAATGCGGGCCGTGGCAGCGTTCAAGCCGACAAACCGGTTCGCCAGGCAGTTGCCGGTCGCGCTGCGCCAGCGGCTGCAGGCGATGGGGGTGCCGAAGCGTAAGTACACGGCCGTGCTGAAGTTGACGCTGCCCGGGCGGGTCATCGAGGAGGCGGTGGTGGTTGAAAACTGGATCGTGGCGACGAGCAAAGCCAACTACGCCGCGGGCGTGGAGGAACGCATCGATTTCGACCCGGAACTGATCCAGGACGTCCTCGTAAAGCAGGTGGTCTGATGCGGACGTTCCGTGTTGCGGTGGTGGGGGCCAGCCCGTGCACCGGCTGTACCGCGGCGTGCTGCCGGCGGACGGTTTCGGACTTTGCTGTACTTCTTCAGACCGAGCATGAGCGCCGCCGGTTCGGGCCGTGGTCGGTTACGCTGCCCGTTGCGGACGAGGCGGGCGTCCTCCGGCACGAGCGGGTGATCACCTACCGCGACGACGGCCGATGCCCGTTTTTAGGCGACGACGACCGCTGCACGATCTACGAGGACCGACCCGAGGCCTGCCGGGCGTTCGAGTGCACGCGGCACTTCGGGCACCGGGGTCCCGGGTCGGACGGGTTCTTTCTGCGGAGGAATCTGGACGTCCGACGACTTTTGGAGACGTTTTAGGACACTTTCCTACGCCGCCAGCTCGCGGGGCAGCAACTTGTCGCTGGTTTCCCCCTCGACGTGAACCGCCACCTCGACGGCCTGACCCTGCGGGTTCGGCGGGACCTCGGTCGGCGGGGTGGCCATGTTCCGGGCCTGCTGGAGCATGCGGGCGGCGTTGTCCAGGCGGGCCAGGGTATCTTCCACGCGCTGGCCTTCGTTACCCAGCCTCTCGCGAGCCTCACTCACGAGCGTAGAAACGCGGTCTGACAGCCGACGCTCCAGCCGCTGCGTCAGGTCGGCGGCTTCAGTCTCCATCTGCCCCATGAGCTGCCTGACCTCCGCATCCACCTGCCGCACGCGGTCCAGCACCCGCGGGGAGAGGGCGTCCAGCCGCCCGTGGAGCTCGTCCTCACTCGCCTCGATGGTCGTCCGGGCGTTGTGCAGCATCCGGTCGAGCCGCGTGTGCAGGAGCTTCTCGGCCGTATCGATTGCCGTAAGTGCCTGTGGGCGGACGGCTTGCACGCGTTGGGCCCACTGCCGTTCCACCAGGTCCAGCATCTGCTCCCCGCTCTGGCGGAGCTGGCCGACCCGCAGCCGCAGCGACTCCTCGGCGGCTTCCAGGGCTGCTGTGATCTGGGCGTCTGTTGCGGTCCTTTGCTCCTCGATCCGGGCCAGCACCGGCCCGGCCGCAGCGCGGGTCTGGATGTTCGCGGAGGCCACAAGCTCCCCGGCCTGGGTCCTGGCACACTCGATGACCTGCTGGGCCTGCCGCTGGAAGTCTGTAAGTGCTTCCTGCAGCTGGGTTTCCAGCAGGGTGCTCGTCTGCTTCAGGTTCAGATCGAACGCGTGCATGTGCCGGCGGAACATCGTTTCGGCCTCTTCCACCCCGGCCCGCACCGCCTCCTCGTGCCGGGAGATCTCCGAGAGAATCTGTTCCCGCATCGGCTCGATTTGCCCGGCCGTTTCCGCCAGAACCCGGTCCCTCGCGTCCCGGGCAGCCTGTTCAATATCGTGCGCCAGGTTCCCGCCCGTCCCGGCCACCTGTCGGATGCGGCTCTCGGCGTCCGCGATCGCCGCCTCGGCGCGCGTCTGGGCATCGTGCAGCCGACCGGCGAGGTTCTCCGCCAGCGTGTCCACATTTACGCGGGCTGTGTCCAGAGATGTCTCCAGATAACTCTGCATTGTCTCCAGCATGGCATTCAAATCGCCATCAAACTGCTGCACACGTTCAGCTAATGCCACCTGCGCCGTGTCCGATGCTTGCTTGATCGCATGAACCGCCGCCGCCGTCGAGACGTCCCCGCCGGCCGCGGGCGAACCCTCGGCCAGCTCCTTCACCTCCGCAAGTTTCGGCTCGACCTGCGCAAGCGCCGCGTCGAGCTTCTCGCGGAACTCCGTCTGCGCGCGGGTCATCTCGCCGAGCAGCGGCTGAGCGCGCGTGATCGTCCCCTGCAGTTCGCCCAGCAGCCGCACCAGCCCGGCCTCGCTGCGCGTCAGGTGCTCGAGCCGGCGTTCGATCCGCCCGTCGAGCTGCTGCGCCTCCTCGAGCCGCGCCGAGACCCACTTGGCCAGCGCACCGACTTTCTCGATCGGGTCCTTCACGTTCTGGATGCTCGAAAGCGGCGTGCGGCTCGCTGCGTTGTCCCGGGCGTCGGCTTGCGACATAGGCGAATCTGCTCCTTCTGAAGTTGGCGTTTCAATCTGGATTATCGGACAACACCCCGCCGCCCCTATACTCGCATTGATGCAATTGCTTTGGTTCATCCAGGTGCCGTACTGGCTGGCACTCTCCACGTGGTTCGGCGGGGTCCTTTTCCTGGCACTGGCGGCCCCGGTCGTCTTCCGCACCGTCCGCGCCGCCGACCCGACACTGCCCCGCGTATTGAGCGTTAATTTAGAAGGCCAGCACGCCACGCTGCTCGCCGGCGGCATCGTCAATGACATCCTGCAGCTCGTCGGGCGAATCCAGCTCTACGCCGCGGCCGTGCTCGTGCTCTGCGTGCTGGCCCAGTGGCTGGTTCTGCCCAGAAGCTCCGACGTGCTGCTGCTTCAGGGCATCCGCAGCACGCTGCTGCTGGCGGCCGTCGGGCTGGCCGTCTACGGCTACCGCGTCGTCATGCCCAAGGTGCAGGAGAAGCGCGACACCTACATCCGCCACGCCGACGAGCCGGACGTCGCCAACCCCGCCAGCGACGCCTTCGACCGCTACCACGCCGAGAGCGTCTTCGTCCTCCGCTCCACGCTCTTCCTGCTGGTGGGCCTCATCCTCTTCTCCGCCGGCATCACCGCAGACACCATGACGACGATCTCGTTCTGAAGCGGATCCACTCGATCTCCAGCGTGTCATGCTGAGCGAGCGCAGCGAGTCGAAGGACCCCCCGAGAAGACCAAGCCAGTCTGCGTCTCCTGGACTCGGACGCCATCCCGCGGCAACGCTCGCTCCACCCCTGGCTACAACCTGTTACCCCTCCAGGGTGAAGAAGGAGCACTGCGGCCGTGACGAGTCGGAGATGTTCACAAGAGAACTCCGGATCACACGCTTCGGAACAACTGCAGTTACGCTCGCGGAGAGGCTTGCCGTGCAGGCGGCGGGTTCTACCCGCCCATCTGCTCGAGGAATGCCTCGGCCTCGGCGACGCTCTTTTGCATGTCCGCGATGAGTGCCGCCACCTCGCCGTCGATCTCGGCCGCGACGCCGGACAGCGAGCCGATCGCCCGCGCGTTCAGGTTGTGCTTCAGCGCCAGCACGTAGTCGTTGAACTTCCTCAGCACCGGGTCCATCCGGGCCTCGGCGGCGCGCATCGTCCGCAGCAGGTCGTTAAAGTCGCCGCGGGTCGTCCGCAGTTGCTCCTGGCTCGTGCGGCGCAGCTCGGCCGAGTCGTATTCGTCCAGCTCGTCCTCCCACTCCTCGAACAAGTCGTCGGCGACGCCGGCGACGGTGTCGATGCGATCGGTCACGCGGGCGGCCCGCCTCTTCGCGGCGTTCAACTCGTCCTCGAGCTTGTCATACTTGGCTTCCAGGTCGCCGCCTTGAAAGCCGCTGACTTCCTGGAACCGCTCGAAGGTCGTCTGGAACTGCTCGGCGGCGGCGGTCTGTGCGGCCTTGGCCTCGCCGACCTTGTCCACCAGCACGTCACGCTTCTCGACGCCGAACGCCTCCAGCGTCGAGTAGTACGCCTTGTTGCACCCGACGAGCAGGACCAGCAGCGGCAGCAGGATGAGCTTTTGCATGCGGCCATGATCGTTCGATCCGCCGCGGGCGGCAACCCCGCCACGGCAAACATCGTCAACGCCGACCCAATAAGCCGCAGCCCAATAAGCCGCAGGCCGAAGGCCGCGCTGCGGGCGTGTAGAGCGGATCCACTCGATCTCCAGCGTGTCATGCTGAGCGAGCGCAGCGAGTCGAAGGACCTCCCGAGACGACAAAGCCCGTTCGCGTTCCCTGGACTTAACTGTCATCCCGCGGCAACGCACTTGTCGCCAGGAAACGCGCTCATTCTTGTTCAAGCGTGGAGGGCGTTCGACTCGCTGCGCTCGCTCACGATGACATGCTGGAAGCTGATTCGAACCGATCTAACTGCCTACAGACCTGAAGGCACCCTAACGCACGAAGCGCGGCCTGCGGCTTACTTCGATCATCAGTCGCCTTCAGTTCTGGCTCAGCACGTTCAGCACCTTCGGGTTGCGGCTGAGGTCGGCTTCGCGGGCCTGTTCTAGCACGCGGCGGTAGTCGCGCGGCATCACCTTCACGAACCACCGCACTTCCTTGGCGAAATCGTCCAGAATCGCCTTGGCCACCGGGCTCTTCGTGTACCGGTGGTGGTTCTCCAGCAGGCGGCGGAGGGTGTCGTGGTCGTCCGGCTGGTCGGCGGGCTCCAGGTCCACCAGCTCCTTGTTGCACAGGCGTGGGAACTGGCCCAGGTGGTCGTAGACGTACGCCACGCCGCCGGACATGCCCGCGGCGAAGTTCCGGCCCGTGCCGCCGATGACGACGACCCGGCCGCCGGTCATGTACTCGCAGCCGTGGTCGCCCAGGCCTTCGACGACGGCCTCGATGCCGGAGTTGCGGACGCAGAACCGCTCACCGACGACGCCGCGGAGGTAAAGCTCGCCGGCGATGCCGCCGTAGCCGATGACATTGCCGGCGATGATGTTCTCCTCGGCGCGGAAGGTGCTGGCGGCCGGGGGGTAGGCGATGATCCGCCCGCCGGAGAGGCCCTTGCCGAGGTAGTCGTTGGCGTCGCCCTCGAGCTCGAAGGTGACGCCGGCGGCCAGGAAGCAGCCGAAGCTCTGGCCGGCCGAGCCGTTGAACTTCACGTGGATGGTGCCGTCCGGCAGGCCGGCCTGGCCGTGCTTCTGGGCGATGGCACCCGAGAGCATCGTGCCGACGGTGCGGTTGACGTTGCGGATGGGCAGCGTGGCGGTGACCGGCGTGCGGTGCTCGATGGCGTCTGCGGCCAGCTCGAGCAGCTGATTGTCGACGGCTTTGTCCAGCTCGTGGTCCTGGCAGCTGGCGTTGCTGAGGGTGTCGCCCAGGATCGGCTCGGGCTGATGGAGGATCGTGGAGAGGTCCAGCTTGCCGGCCTTGGGGTGGTCCTTGGGGACGTTGAAGGTCAGGCAGTCGACGCGGCCGACCATCTCGCCGAAGGTGCGAAAGCCGAGTTTGGCCATGTATTCGCGCACTTCCTCGGCGATGAAGAAGAAGAAGTTGACGACGTTTTCGGGCGTACCGGTGAACTTCTTTCGCAGCTCCGGGTCCTGCGTGGCGATGCCGACGGGGCAGGTGTTCAGGTGGCAGACGCGCATCATGATGCAGCCGGCGGCGATGAGCGGCGCGGTGGAGAAGCCGACCTCCTCGGCACCGAGCAGGGCGGCGACGACGACGTCGCGGCCGGTCTTCATGCCGCCGTCCGCCTGGAGCACCACCCGGCCGCGCAGGCCGTTGAGCAGCAGCGTCTGTTGCGTTTCTGCAAGACCCAACTCCCACGGCAGGCCGCAGTGCTTGATGGAGCTGAGGGCGGCGTTGCCCGTGCCGCCGGTGTCGCCGGCGATGACGATGTGGTCCGCCTTGGCCTTGGCGACGCCGGTGGCCACCGTGCCGACGCCCACCTCACTGACGAGCTTCACGCTGATGCGGGCTTTGGGGTTCACGTTCTTCAGGTCGTGAATGAGCTGCGCCAGGTCCTCGATCGAGTAGATGTCGTGGTGCGGCGGCGGGCTGATGAGCCCCACGCCCGGCGTGCTGTGGCGGATCTTGCCGATGTAGTCGTCCACCTTGATGCCGGCCAGCGCGCCCCCCTCGCCGGGCTTGGCGCCCTGGGCCACCTTGATCTGCAACTCGTCGGCGTTGACGAGGTACTCGACGGTGACGCCGAAGCGGCCGCTGGCGACCTGCTTGATGCTGCTGCGGGCGCCGGTGGTGAAGCGTTCGGGGTCTTCGCCGCCTTCGCCGGTGTTGCTCTTGCCGCCGATGCGGTTCATGGCCTGGGCGAGGGTGCTGTGGACCTCCTTGGAGATGCTGCCCAGCGACATGGCGCCGGTGCAGAAGCGTTTGACGATCTCGGCGGCGGGTTCGACTTCGCTGATATCGACGGGCTTGCCGGCGGGGCGGAAGTCCATCAGGCCGCGGAGGGTCGAGCAGTGGCGTGACTCGTCGTTGACGAGTTTGGCGTACTGGCGGTAGCTCTTTTGGCCGTCGATGCGGACGGCGTGCTGGAGCTTGGCGACGGTGGCCGGGCCCCAGGCGTGTTGTTCGCCGTCGCGTCGCCACTGGTAGAGCCCGCCGACGTCGAGGAACTCGGCGCGGTCGACGTCGATGGGGGGGTAGGCCCGGCGATGGCGGATGAGGGCCTCGGTGGCGATGGTCTTCAGGCCGATGCCCTGCAGCCGGCTGGCGGTGCCGGTGAAGTACTCATCGACCAGGTCCTGGGCCAGGCCGATGGCTTCGAAGATCTGTGCGCCGCGGTAGCTCTGGACGGTAGAGATGCCCATCTTGCTGGCGACCTTGAGGATGCCGGCGTTGGCCGCCTTGAGGAAGTTGGCCTTGGCCTTTTCAAGTGTGATCGTTTTGTCGTCGTCGAAGAAGCCGTCGGCGTGGAGGTCGTGGAGGGTCTCCAGGGCCATGTACGGGTTCACGGCGCCGGCACCGTAGCCGATGAGGCAGCAGAAGTGGTGGGTTTCTCTGGCATCGCCACTTTCGATGATGAGGCCGGCCTGGGTGCGGGTTCCTTCGCGGATGAGGTGATGGTGCACCGCCGCGGTGGCCAGCAGGCTGGGGATGGGGGCGAGCCGGCGGCTCGTGCCGCGGTCCGAGAGGACCAGCAGGCAGACGCCCTCGTCCTTCACACTGCGGGCGGCCTCGGTGCAGAGCTTGTCCAGCGCCGCCTTGAGCCCGGCCTCGCCCTCGGTCGGGTCAAAGAGCATCGAGAGCGTCTTGGAGCGGAAGTGCGGGCTGGCGATCTGCGTGAGCTTGGCCAGGTCACGGTCGGAGATGACCGGTGCCTGCAGCTTCACCATGCGGGCGTTCTCCGGCCGCTCGGCCAGCAGATTGCCCTCCCGGCCGAGCCACGTCCACAGGCTGGTGACCATTTCCTCGCGGATCGCGTCCAGCGGCGGGTTGGTCACCTGCGCGAAGAGCTGCTTGAAGTAGTTGTAAAGCGGCTGCGGCTTGCGCGAGAGGCAGGCCAGCGGCGTGTCGGCACCCATGCTGCCGATCGCCTCCTTGCCGGTGGCGGCCATGGGGGTCATCAGCAGGCGCAGGTCCTCGTTCGTGTAGCCGAACTGCTGCTGGCGGCGAAGAAGCTCGCCGGCGTCCGGCGCGGGTGCGGGCGCAGAGGTCGCGGCGGCCGTGCCGGCCGGCTCGGGCAGGTTGTCCAGCTCGAGCATGTGCTCGTCGATCCACTTCTTCCACGGGCGGCTTTCGACCAGATGCTGCTTGATCTCCTTGTCGTCGACGATGCGG
The DNA here is from genome assembly GCA_050329715.1 of Phycisphaerae bacterium. Classification (GTDB taxonomy): domain Bacteria; phylum Planctomycetota; class Phycisphaerae; order Tepidisphaerales; family Tepidisphaeraceae; genus DAIOTR01. Next base: position 47,007 of record JBHJOM010000056.1, on the reverse strand, counting down.
CCCTCGTCCATGTCGATCAGCAGCATCATGCCCGGCTGGAGGCGGCGCTTCACGAGCACGTCCTCCGGCGGCACGTCCACGGCGCCGGCCTCGGAGCCCATGATGCACAGGCCACCCTTGGTGACGTAGTAGCGGGCGGGGCGAAGCCCGTTGCGGTCGAGCACGGCACCGATGACGTGCCCGTTGGTGAAGGCCACGCCCGCCGGGCCGTCCCACGGCTCAATGAGCATGGCGTGGTACTCGGCGAAGGCGCGCATGTCCGGGTCGAGCAGGTCGTTCTTCTCCCACGCCTCGGGGATGAGCATGCGCATGGCGTGGGGGAGGCTTCGGCCGTTGACGCAGAGGAACTGCAGGCAGTTGTCGAGGGTGGCCGAATCGCTGACCTTGTCCGAGAGGATGGGGAAGAGCTTGTTGAGCTCGTCGCCGAAGACGTCGGAGGAGAGGGTTCCGTAGCGTGCGCGCATCCAGTTGCGGTTGCCGCGAAGGGTGTTGATCTCGCCGTTGTGGGCCATGTAGCGGTAGGGGTGTGCCAGGCGCCAGCTCGGGAAGGTGTTGGTGCTGAAGCGGGAGTGGACCACGCCGAAGGCCGAGACGAAATCGGGTGCCGACAGGTCCGGGTAGTAGGCCCGGAGCTGGTGGCTGGTGAGCATGCCCTTGTAGACGCAGCGGTCGGTGGAGAACTGGTTGATGTAGAAGATTTTCTGGGCGCTTTCGCCGCAGGCACCCAGCTCGATCTGGTTCTCGACCTGCTGCCTTACGAGGTAAAGCCGGCGATTGAAGTCGCTGCGTTTGTAGAACGTGGCGTCCATGCCGACGAACGCCTGGCGGACGCGCGGTTCCTCGGTAAGGCCTTTTTTGCTGAGCACGCTGCTGTCGACTGGCACGTCGCGCCAGCCGAGCATGTTCATGTCGTAGCCGTCGACGACTTTCTCGAACAGCCGCTCACACTTGCGGCGGCTTGGCAGGTCCTTGGGGAGGAACATCATGGCGACGGCGTACTGGCCGCGGGGCGGCAGGTCGAAGCCGATCTCCTTGGCCTGACGGCGGAAGAAGGCGTCGGGCGTCGAGACGAGGATGCCCGCACCGTCGCCTAAGTCCGGGTCGCAGCCGCAGCCGCCCCGGTGGTGCATGTTCTCGAGCATGCCGATCGCTTTCTCGACAACGTCACGGCTGGCCCGGCCCTTGATGTCGGCGACGAAGCCGAAGCCACAGGCGTCGTGCTCGAACTGCGGGTCGTAGAGGCCTTGCTTGCCGGGCAGGCCGCGGGGGGTCAGGAAATCATGGGTCACGGAGGGTATGCCTTTTGTCTAAGCTGTCTGAAGCCGAGGAAACCGGCTGCCGGTTATCGCGAACCGCGTAATATAGAGGCACGGCGGTATGTCACAACTGAATTCTAGCCGACGCGAGTGATACGACGCACGCCCGCAGTAAGTTGCCGGCGTCTGGGCACAAACCTGTTGAAAGCCCGTCGGCGTGAACCACCCGGCAGCGGGCTGGCCGGACCGGGTGCCGGCGGACAGTTCGCGGCGTGTTCTGGCAGGGTGTGTTTTGGCAGGGGTCTTGCTGTAGAAGCCTATGCAAACCGCCCAGGAGACGCACCGTGTCAGCCCGAGTCGTCGCGATTCCGCCTCGCCAGTGAGCGAGCTGGAGCGGGATCTGGCCCGGGTCGATCGGCTGGCCGAGCTGCTCAACGCCCGCTTCGAGGTCGCCGGCTTCAAATTCGGTTACGACGGACTGGTGGGCCTCGTTCCTGTGGTCGGCGACACGCTGACGGGTGTGGTCTCCTGCTACCCGATTTACGTCTGCCTGAAGCACGACCTGGGCAAGCTCCTGGCGTTGCGGATGGCAGGAAACGTCGCGGCGGACTGGATCCTTGGCAGCGTGCCGGTGGTGGGGGACGCGTTCGACTTCGTGTTCAAGGCGGCGAGGCGGAACGCAAGGATGCTGCAGGTCCATTCAGCCTCCCGGCGGCAGGTCGGCAACGCACGCGGTTGAAGGTCGGTGAGCGCGGCTCGTTGATCAGCCTCTGCCGGGGTCCGGGTCAACCCGTCCGCCCACGGTCCGGCCGCGGCCTGTTGAAAGTCATTTGCATTTAGACTTGACGCCGCCGGCCGCCCTTGCAATGATGCTGTGGATGAAAAAGGATTGCAAAAGCCAAGCGGTGGCGTTCAGGCAACCCCGCCGGGGTTCCACCCCCGCCGGTTCCACCTCCGCCGGTTCCACCTCCGCCGGATTCACCCTCGTCGAGTTGCTCGTCGTCATCGGCATCATCGCGCTGCTTATCTCCATCCTCCTGCCGACGCTGGGCATCGCTCGTGAGCGGGGGGAGCAGACCCAGTGCATGTCCAACATGCGGCAGATCGGCATCGGCCTGCAGATGTTCAGCAACGAGAACAAGGGCCGCATGCCCAAAGTCAACGGCCACAGTAATCCCGCCGGCGAGTCGTGGCTCTACACCCTCATGCCTTACGTCGGCAACGTCGAGGCGATTCGCGCCTGCCCGGCCCACCCCTACAACGACCGGATCGAAGAGAACGCCGGCACCAGCTACGTGATGAACGAGTACGTCGTCCTCAAAACCTTCGACTTCGCCACCGGCATCGAGGAGGACTTCACGAAGCTGCACCGCCTCAAAGAGATCTCCAGCCTTCCATTGACCTTCGAACTGGCCAACGGGAAGGGGTATGACGACCACTGGGACCACACGCACAGTCGCTTCTGGTTCGTCAATCCTGGCGTGGAGTGGCAGCGCATCTGCGACGAAATTCAGCCCGACCGCCACGGCTCGAACGCCGCCCCGTCCGAGGACGGCCTTCGCGGCGGCTCGAACTTCCTTTACGCCGACAGCCATGTGGAGACCGTCTCGGCGGCGCAGGTGCGAGCCTGGGCACGCGACGGGTTCAACTTCGCCAAACCCCGTGAATAAACGGCCCTGATCGGCCGTCCCCGGCCCGTACGCCGTGGAAAATCCGTCTAAGCTTCAACCCGTTTTACTCTCAAGGAGAGACCATGCAGAACAACCGTACCGGCCTTTTGGCCGCCCTGACCGCCGGCGTCTCGCTCGCCGCCGTCCCCGCCTTCGCCGCCGTCCCGCTGACCGACAGCCATGCCGACATCGGCATCGCCTTCGAGGACGGCGCCTGGGACCTGCACATCCACGACGAGGACACCGACATCGAGTACGAATTCGATGAGGCCTTCTTCCTCGTCGATCTCTCGTCGGGTACGAACGCCCTCCGCCCGGCCGGGTCGCAGTTCGACTTCATCGGCGTCGGTGCCGGCGAGGGCTACTTCCTGCTGGCGAGCACGCCGCAGGCAGGCCTGCCGTACATCGGCTGGGCGACGGAAGAGGTCGAGCCGGGCGTCTTCGATGGCAACATTACCGTGCAGATGGTCGGCGCACGCGGGCCGGGCGTCATGTCCGTCTTCGACGCTGGCATCGGCGGCGTCACCCCGTTCTTCACCACGATCGACGGCATCGACGGCTCCGACGTCATGACCCTGCTCCAGGACACCCACGTTCACTACAACATCTCGTTCAGCGAGCCGGGCACCTACGAGATCGACCTCGTCGCCAGCGGCGACCTCATCGGCGGCGGGACGAGCACCAGCGACGTCGCGACGTACACGTTCGTCGTCATCCCCGAGCCGGCGAGCCTCTCGCTGCTCGGCCTGGGCGGCCTGGGCCTGATGCGCCGCCGCCGCTAAGCACCTGCCCCGACCCACACTTTGTCGATAGGCGGGAGAACCCTGCACGAGCCCCGGCACCAAGTGCCGGGGCTCGGTTCGTTGCAAGGCTGCTGCGACACAGCCCGCATGCGTCGTGCGGCCGTTCTAACCCGCCTGATCTGACCCACGTCCGATTAAATCCTTTATCTTCAATCCCAATCGCTCGTTGACGCACAAGGGTCGGGTTGCGACTCTCGCCCTCGGCCGACGCACCTTCAGGAAAAACCGCGTCGGCGACAGGGAGAGTGCCAGCCATGCGATCAGTCAAGGACACGCTGCCGTTAGAAACCCATCCACGGACGGAAAGCCCACAACGCTTCACCCTCCAGGAGGCCAACCGCACGCTGCCGCTCGTCACACGCATCGTCCGCGACCTGCAGGGCGTCTACCTCCAGGCCCGCGACCGGCACAGGCAACTCGTCAACGCAATGGGCACCGCCGCCCGCTGGGACGCCGAGGCGAAGCTCGAGCAGACCCTCGCCCGCCTCGAAGCGCTCGAAGAGGAACTGCGCCAGATCGGCTGCCGCGTCGACGATTACGAAGCCGGCCGCGTCGTCTTCCCCGGCGTGCACGAACAGCAGCCGGTGCTGCTGAACTGGTCGGTTGGTGAGCCGTCGATCTACTACTTCCACGCCCCGCAAGCCGGCTACCCCGGCCGCCGCCCCGTAAGCGTGCTGGCCGAGGGTTGAAGCTGCTGTCGCTTCAACAGGCTGCGTGACTGTAAGCCGCGGGCCGCGCTTTCCCCCGGCGGGGAAGCGCGGCCTTCGGCCTTCGGCCTTCGGCTTATGCTGCGTTGTTACGGGTTGCCCGTGAACGCGCCCCTCAGGCGGCCTGGCTGAACTCGTCGAAGTCCTGCCTGGCCGGCGTGTGGGTGGTTGTGCGGGCGGCTGTGCGGGCCGGTGTGGCGTGTCCTGCCGAACCGCCGTAACTCGCTCTGCCAAAGCCGCCGGTCGGGCCGGCCGTGTCATGCCCCGACGCTGAAAGCTCCCCGCCGCCTGAGACAAGCGCCGACAGGTCGCCGACGACCTGCTGAAGCTGGGCAGCCTGGCTGGCAAGCTCCTCGCTCGCCGCGGCCGACTCCTCGGCATTCGCCGCGTTTTGCTGCGTGACCTTGTCCATTTGCCCGACGGCCTGGTTCACCTGCTCGATGCCCGTCGACTGCTCCCGGGTGGCGGCCGCGATCTCGGCGATCAGCCCGTTGACTTTCTCGCTCGACTGGGTGATCTCGGCGAGCACCTTGCCGACCTCCTGCGCTATCGTCACCCCATTGCGGCTGTTGCCGACGGACTGCTCGATCAACTGACTGGTGTTCTTCGCCGCCTCGGCCGACCGCATCGCCAGGTTACGCACCTCCTCGGCCACGACCGCAAACCCCTTGCCCGCCTCGCCGGCACGCGCCGCCTCGACGGCCGCGTTCAGGGCCAGAAGGTTCGTCTGGAAGGCGATCTCGTCGATCACCTTGATGATCTTGGCCGTCTCCTGCGCCGAGGCCTGGATGTCGTTGATGGCCTGGCCCATCTTGGTCATCGACACGTTGCCCCGGCCGGCCGCCTGCTGGGCGTCGTCGGCCAAAGCGGCGGCCTGCTGGGCGGTCTCGGCGTTCTTCTTCGTCTGGCTGCTCATCTCCTCGAGGCTGCTGCTGGTCTCCTCCAACGCCGCCGCCTGTTCGCTGGAACCCTGCGCCAGGCTCTGGCTGGCACTGCTGACCTGGGCGCTGGCGGCGGCCACCTGGTCGGCACCGTTGGCGAGCATGCCCGCCATGCGTGAGAGTACGGAGTTCGTCGAGCGGACGATCGGGTAAGCCACCCCGATGCCGACGAGCACCGCCGCCGCGATGCCGATGAGGATGCCGTTCTGTGCGGCCCCGACTGTGCCCTGCGCCGTCTGGCTGGTGCGCAGTCCGTTGGCCTGGTTCCACGCCACCAGGTCGTCGGTCGCCTCGGCGTACTCCTTGAAGATCGGCAGGAGCTTGCGGTTGATGAGCTCGAGCGACTCCTTCGTCTTCATCGAACGGCTCAGCGGCAGCACTTCCGCCACCACCGCCTCGAACGCCTCGCGGCGCGCCGCGAGTGCGTCGAACATCTGCCGGTCTTCATCCAGCGTGATCGTGGCGTCGTAGGTGTCGAGCGTCTTTTTCTTCTCCGCCGCAAGGTCGGCCATCTCCGCCTCGATAGCCGTCATGGCTTCTGGCGTCTCGGCGATCACGTGCTTCAGAACGTGGCTGAGTGAGTCGCCGGCGATGATGCGCATGTTCCCCGAGCTCTGAAGTCCCGGCAGGCTGTCGTTGGCCAGGAGGTCGACCTCGTGGTCAATGCTCGACAGCTGCTGGTAGCAGTAGCCGCCGAGTACGGCCGTTACGAGCACCGCACCTGCGAACCCCAACGACACCCTTCGCCCGATTGTCATGGTCATCTCGATTCGTCTCCTGGCTGCGGTATACCAACCCAAATCCTCGTCGCGTGAGTACCGGTGGCGGGCCGTTACCGCCCGGGCCGAAGTCTTCCGGCCCAGAAACCGATTCGCAGCAGACGCAAGGCCTCCGCAGGAATCACATCGACACATCGGGTTGCATTAATGTTTGCCGGGATTTGCTCGACCGCGACCGGGTGTCGCGTCAACGTCGTATTGATCGGGAAGCACCGTAAGCCGCAGGCCGAAGGCCGCGCTATCCCTCCGGCGGGGAAGCGCGGCCTTCGGCCTGCGGCTTATGCGGATTGCTATGCAGGGCTTCGCTCAGACGGCCTTGCGGGTCGTCGTTCGTTCCGCGAGCTGCGCCTTGATGACCCCCGCAAGCCGTTCGATGCCCAACTCGATCCGCTCCAGCGGCACGACGCCGAAGCTCAGCCGGCAGCTGTTCCCCGGCCGGTGGCCCGAGCCGTCCGGCTGGTGGCAGAATGCGCCCGGCACGTACATCACGCCGGCCCGGAGGCACTCGGCGAACATGGGCCCGTGGCGGCCGGTGTCGGTGCCCTCCGGCAGTGTCAGCCAGACGTAGAGCCCGCCGCCGGGCTTCGTCCAGTACGCCTCGGCCGGCATGTGCTTCTCCAGCGCCGCCAGCATCGCATCCCGCTTGGCCTTGTAGGCCTTCTTCAGCCCGTCCAGGTGCCGGGCGTAGACGCCGGTTTCCAGGGCCTCGTCCACGATCTGCTGGCAGAGGTTCGGGCTGCCAAAGTCGTGGTTGCCCTTCTGCTGGAGGACGGGGTCGACCAGGTCGTCCGGCAGGATCGCGTAGCCCGTCTTCAGCCCGGCCGAGAACGGCTTGCTGAAGGTGAACGTCGTCGCGACGTACAGGTTCTGCGGGTCGTAGCGCTTCACGCTCGGCGGCGGCGGGGCGTCGTAGCCCAACTCGCGGTAGGCGGCGTCCTCCAGCACCAGCAGCCGGTGGTGCGTGCTGAAGCGGCGGGCCAGTTCCACAAGCCTCGGCCGGCGGTCCTCGGCAAGCGTCAGGCCTGTCGGGTTCTGGTAGTAGCTCTGGCAGTAGATGAACTTGACCCGCGGCAGCCGGCCGTCCCGCTCGAGCTGCTGCAGCAGGTGCTCCAGCGCGTCCATGCTCATGCCGCCGGCGTCCATCGGGACGGTCAGCACCTTGGCCCCGAAGCTGGCGAGCGTGCCGGTGTAGACGAAGTAGCTCGGGTCCGCGGCGATGACGATGTCGCCGACGTCCAGCAGCGTCTCGGCCAGGAGGTAGAGGCTCTGCTGGCTGCCGGTGGTGACGATGACGTTGTCGGGCGTGAGCGAGAGGTCGTCGCAGGTGGTGCCGTCGAGCCGGCAGACGTGCTCGACGACCTTGGCGCGGAGCCGCCGCAGGCCGTGGGTCGTGCCGTACTGGAGGGTTTCCTTGCCGCGGGGGCCGGGGGTCAGGAGGCGGTCGCAGGCGGCGCGGACGTCGTCGATGGGGAGGGTTTCCGGGTCGATGAGGCCGGCGGCGAGGCTGATCAGGTCGGGCCCGCCCTGAACGGCGGCGGCCATCAGGAAGCTGATCGGCTGCTCCTCGGTGCGCAACGCCTTGGCGGATAAGCAGAGGTTGTCGGCAGGCTGGGGCATCTTGAAGTTATCGGCCAAATTGGCGAGTGGCATGCTACGAAGGCTTACCGCCCGTGCAACCGCAAACTCCCGCGGCGAAACCGATGAAAGCCCGTTGCCGTCGCCTCCCGGCCGGCCTTGCGGTACGTTTCGCCCGGCATGGTGCAGCTTCCGGACACAACAGGCTGGGCACCCGAACCCAAGCCACGCGGCTGGCGGCGGGTCTGGTCGCTGTCGCGGTCGGGTGCCTCGGCCTTGCTCGATTTCGTCTACCCCGCCTCCTGCATCGCCTGCGGCCAGGCGATGCAAGGGCGTGCCACCCTCTGCGAGCCTTGCGATCGCACGCTCGAGCAGTTGATGTTCCAGGCCAGCTGCATCCGTTGCGGCGGCCCGCGTGGCGAGGGGGGCACCGCCGGGCCATGCCCGTTCTGTCGCGGCAAGGGGCTGACGCCGCTGCGCGGCGTCGTGCGGATGGGGCTCCACGAGTCGCCTTTGAAGGAGTTGGTACACGCGCTGAAGTTCCGAGGCCGGTGGAACCTGTCCGGGCGGCTGGCGTCGGACCTGCACGGGCTGTTCGTGGCGGCCGAGTGCGGGTTTGTGCCGGAGGTGGTCGTGCCGGTGCCGTTGCACGCGTTCAGGCAGTTCGCCCGGGGGTTCAACCAGGCGGCGTTGCTCGCCAGGCCGATGGCGCGGCACCTGGGCGTGCCCTACGCCGAGGCGATGGTGCGGATCAAGCCGACGGCCTCGCAGCGGGACATGCACAGCCGGGTGCGGAGAAGGCGGAACGTGCGGCACGCCTTCGCGGTGGCCAAACCGGCCGCCGTGGCCGGGAAGCGGGTGCTGTTGGTGGACGACGTGATGACGACGGGCGCGACGCTGCAGTCGGCGGCCAGGGCGCTGCAGTACGCCGGGGCGGCCGGGGTGTGGGCCGCGGTGCTTGCCGTGGCGGACCCGAAGGGCCGGGGCTTCGAAGTGGCGTAGTGCAAAGCTGTTATCACGCCGGCGTGAGATTGCACGGCCCGGCTCGGGTGGCTAATCTGCCGCCAAGCTTCCTGGGATGCGACGAACATTTTGCCCGCGACCGTGATCATCCCCGCACGCCTCGCGTCGAGCCGGTTTCCTGAAAAGGTGCTGGCCGACGACACCGGCCGTCCCCTCGTGCAGCACGTGGTGGACCGGGTGTCGCAGTGCCGTCGGGTGGGGCGTGTGCTGGTGGCGGTGGACGACGACAAGACCGCCCGGCGGCTTGCGGAGTTTGATACGCCGTGCGTGATGACCGCCGTGGACCACGCCAGCGGCACCGACCGCCTGGCCGAGGTGGTGCGGCGGGAGCGGATCGAGGGGGTGGTGGTGAACGTGCAGGCCGACGAGCCGGAGATCGACCCGGAGGTGGTCGACGGGCTCATCGGGCTGATGGAAAGCTCCGACGCGGGCATGGCCACCTGCTGCTGCGACTGGCCCGCCGGCGAACGGGCCGAAAACCCGAATATGGTGAAGGTGGTGCGTGCCGCCGACGGGCGGGCACTATACTTCAGCCGTGCGCTGATCCCCCACGGCCGCGACGCCCCCTCGGCACCGCTGCTGCACCTGGGGATCTACGCGTACCGGGCCCAGGTGCTGTTGCGGCTCTCGGGGTTACCGGCGGGGGCGTTGGAGCAGATCGAGAAACTCGAACAACTGCGGGCGCTGGAGAACCACATTGCGATCGACGTTCTGCACGTCCGGCATGCGACGCCGGGGATCGACACGATCGAGCAGTATCGGGCGTTTGTGGCTAGATTTGCTCTGAATCAGTGAACTGTTGGAGAGACGGCCGTGGCAGAAACGTCTGTGAATGATCCGGAAGGCGAGACACGCGAAACAGCAGGGCTGGGCAACAGGATCGCTGCACGGTTCGCCGAGTTAGAGTTTGATTGCGACATCCCCGAGCTGCGTGGTCAGGAAGCACGTCCGGCGGACTTTGATCTTCCTCCATCCTCGGAACGAGCCTGATCTTGTACTTGAAGCGTCAAGACAGACGTCTCGCGGGACCCTTAGAAGAAAAAACGACCATGACGCAAACCAACGACCTCCTCGCCGCCGTCGCCCACACCTCGGACGAAACCGAGTTCTACACCCCGCTGCCCGACGGGTACCGCAAGGGCCGGCACAAGTTCGTCGTCGTCGTCGGCACCGTCATGAGCGGCCTGGGCAAGGGCATTTTTTCCTCCAGCCTCGCCAAGCTGCTGCAGGACAAGGGCCTGCGCGTCAGCCCCATGAAGATGGAAGGCTACCTCAACGTCGACGCCGGTACGCTCAACCCGTACCGCCACGGCGAGGTGTTCGTGCTCGACGACGGCATGGAAACCGACATGGACCTGGGCACCTACGAGCGACTGCTCGACCAGAACCTCGGGGCCGACAACTTCACCACCAACGGGCAGATCCTGAGCCGGGTGCTCAAGCGCGAACGCGGCGGCGGCTACCTCGGCCGGGACGTGCAGGTCATCCCGCACGTCGTCGGCGAGGTGAAGCTCAAGATGCGCGAACTGGCGATGAAGTCCGACGCCGATGTGGTCTTCGTCGAAGTCGGCGGGACTGTCGGCGACTATGAAAACAGCTTCTACCTCGAAGCCTGCCGTCAGCTGGCCTACGAGGAGGGCGAGGGCTCCGTCTGCTTCGTCGCACTCACCTACGTGCTGGAACCGGGCATCCTCGGCGAGCAGAAGTCCAAGGCGGCCCAGCTGGGCATCAAGCGGCTGATGGAAGTCGGCATCATGCCGCACATCGTCGCCTGCCGGGCCGAGAACCCGGTGATCGAACAGGTTCGGCAGAAGATCAGCATGTACACGAACGTGAACATGCGGCGGGTGTTCAGCATGCACGATCTGCCGAGCATCTACCTCGTGCCCGAGAGCCTTCGCCGGGCCGGCCTCGACCGCGAGGTGCTCACCCTCCTGAACCTGCACAACCGCGTCGACCAGAGCCTTGAGGACGAAGCCCGCGCCAAGTGGGCCGACTACGTTCACCGCATCGGCGACACGCAACGGGAGGTCACCATCGCCGTCACCGGCAAGTACGCCAGCCTGCGGGACGCTTATGCGAGCATCATCAAGGCGTGCGAGCACGCCGGGACCAACGCCGGCGTGAAGGTGAACCTCGAGTGGCTCGACACGACGGAAATCAACGCCGACAACGTCGCGGCGATGCTGGCCGACTGCCACGGCATTATCGTGCCCGGCGGCTTCGGCGCCCGCGGCACCGAGGGCAAGATCGCCTGCGTCCGCCACGCCCGCGAGAACAAGGTGCCGTACCTGGGCATCTGCCTGGGCTTCCAGATGGCGGTGATCGATTACGCCCGGAACGTCTGCGGCATCTCTGATGCCAACAGCACCGAATTCGACCAGAAGACGGCCAACCCCGTCATCAGCATCCTGCCAGAGCAAAAGAAGATCGAAGGCCTCGGCGGCAACATGCGGCTCGGCGGGAAGGACGTCATCATCACGCCCGGCACGCTCGCCCACGAACTGTTCGAGGCCGAACGCATCCGCCTGCGGTTCCGCCACCGCTACGAGGTGGACCCGACGTACGTCGAACGCCTCGAGGCGGCCGGCATGGTCTTCAGTGGCAGGCACCCCCAGCAGCCGATCATGCAGGTGCTGGAACTGCCGCGGAACGTGCACCCGTACTTCATTGGCACGCAGGCGCACCCGGAGATGACCAGCCGGCCTTTGCGTCCGCAGCCGTTCTTCGTGGGGCTGGTTCGGGCGGCGGCGGCGTATGCGAAGGTCGGCGGGCCGTCGGTGGCATTGGCGTGATTCCGCCGGAAGCCCGGCTTCAGCCGGCGAACGTGCCGCCGTGCACGTTCGCCTCTTCCCGGGCGAGGCTTCGGGCTGCATCGGCGTCCTTCGTCAGCAGCAGGGCGTAAGGCCTGAGCCGCTTGATATGCACCCCGACGACCATCAGCGTCGCCGTCATCGGCACGGCGATCAGCGCGCCGATCGTGCCCCACAACCACCCCCAGAACGCCACCGACAGCAGCACCGCCACCGGCGAAAGCTGCAGCTCCCGCCCGGTGAGCTTCGGGTCGATGAAGTTGCCGATGATCTGCTCGATCGCCCCGAGCCCCAGCAGCACGAGCCCGGCCCACCACCAGCCCTGGTCCACCAGGGCCGTGAGCACCGGCGGAATGACCGCGATGACCGACCCGATGTTCGGAATGAAGTTGAGCACGAAGACCAACAGCGCCCAAAGCAGCGCGAAATCGACCTGCATCGCCCACAGGAACAGCCCTGCACACACCGCCGAGATGAACGAGACGAACGCCCGCACCAGCAGGTACCGCCGCACCTTGTTGGAGATACTGCGCGTGGCTTTCAGCACGTCTTCGGCGGTCCTGCCTGCGAAGGCGACCTGGAACTTGCCGCGCCAGTCGCCGGTCTCCAGCATCATGAGCAGCGACAGGAACAGCACCAGCACGGCCCCGCCCAGCATGGTGGTGAGGCTGCCGACATAGCCCATCAGCCGCTGTGCCAGCCCGTTGCCCTCGCCGCCGCCGAGCGACAGGCCGTAGCCGCCCAGGAACTGCCGGGCCTGCTCGGCGTAGTCGCTCAACCGGTCGATGTAGCGCGGCACCTGGTCCTCGGCGGCATCCACGGCGACGGCAAGCAGCCCGCCGGCCGCGGCGATCACGGCAAGCACCGTCAGCATCCCGGCCGCGGCGCCGACCCACTCGAACCGCTCCGGCATGCGCCCGCTCACCCACCGCTGCACCGGCCGGACGGCCGTGGTGATGAAGAACGCAAGCGCCAACGGCAGCGAGACGATCCGCGTCAGCTGCAGCGCATAAGCCGTCAGCAGGATGACGATCAGGATGAGCATCGCGATGATCAGCCGGCACTGCTTGCCTGAGGCCTCGGGCAGCCCGGGGACCAGGTCGTTTTGCTCCCTGTTTTGCGAGGATATGGGCTCTGCGGATGACACGCCTGACGATTGTCGAGTGTATTCCGCCGGATCGTCTGCGCCGGAACTGCCCCCGGTCGGCTGCGGCACCAACGCCCGGTGCATCTGCCCGCCGATGATTTCCCGCCTGCAACCTGATACCACTGTGCGGCATGCCCGCAAGCCCCGACAAGCCGTTCGTTCTGCTGGCCGACCCGTCGCTGTACGTCGCGTGCAACCTGCGCCTCGACACCGACGCCGGCGTTCGCGACTACTGGCTCTCGTTCTTCAAGTCGCACGTGCGAACCATCCTGGACCTGGGCACCCGGGCCGACCGCGCCGACGGCAAGGTGCTGGCCGACGTGGAACGGCGGCGCGAGGGGTGCCTGAAGGACTTTGACGCGTACTTCGACGCCTTCGCGAAGGACCCGACGGGACATGGGCCGGTCACCATCCTCACGCTGGACCAGTGGCGCGACGTGATCCTGCGCCGCCACGGCTTCATCGACCCGATGCGCAAGCTCAAGGACGCCGAGAACGAGAAGGTGCTACCCATGCTGTCGGGTGTCTGTCGTAAACACGACGAACGCACCGGGCACGACCAGTTGTTCGCGATCATCGAGGGCGTGTTCGCCGGCAACATCTTCGACATGGGTGCCAAGGCCACCGCCAGCCGCTTCACCGAGAACGGCGGGGTGGACTTCATGGAGACCGTCGCCTCCGTCGGCCGAAAGACCTGGCACATCGACGAGTACCGCCCGTTCGAGGACCGCATGCTCGGCGGGGCGTACAGGCGGGCGGTGGTCTTCATCGACAACGCCGGCAGCGACTTCATCCTCGGCATGACGCCGCTGTGCCGCTACCTGTGCCAGCAGGGGGTCGAGGTTGTCATCGCGGCGAACGAGAAGCCGACGCTGAACGACATGACCGTCTTCGACGTCCGCAAGTGGTGGCCCAGGATCCTGGAACTCGTGCCGGACCTGGCCGACTTGCCGATCGAGATCGTCAGCACCGGCACGGCCGAGCCGCTGATCGACCTGGCGGCCGTGAGCGACGAACTCAATGCCGCGGCCGAGGGTGCGGACCTGGTGATCCTCGAAGGCATGGGCCGGGGCGTGGAGAGCAACCTGAACGCCGAGTTCAAGGTGGACGCACTGAACCTTGCAATGCTCAAAGACGAAACCATCGCCACGAGCATCGGCGGGCAGCTGTACGACGTCGTCTGCCGGTTCCGGCGCGGGACAGCATCCCCGGCGTGAGCCTGAAGTAAACAGACGCACATGAGCCGCAGGCCGAAGGCCGCGCTTCGCCCTGCGGCTCATGACCGCTGTTTTTCGGCGGAGACTGGCCCTACTTGTCCTCCTCTGCGATGCCAAACCCGCTGCGGTCCGGGTCGGCGGGGCGGGTCGGCTTCTTGTAGGCGGCGCCGTTCTTCAGTTCCGCCAGCAGGTGGTCGATGCCGGCCTTCAGTTGCACGTCGCCCTCGGCAACCATGCGGCCAGGGTCGTCCACCACCTGGATGTCCGGGTCGACGCCGTGGCCTTCAATGCCCCACGTGCCGTCCGGCTCGTAGAAGCCGAAGGTGGGCACGGCGTTGTACCCGCCGTCGACGAGCGGCGGCACGCCGGAGATGCCGACCAGCCCGCCCCACGTACGCATGCCGATGAGCTTGCCGAGTTCATTCTGCTTGAACAGGAACGGGAACATGTCCCCGCCCGAGCCGGCGTTGCCGTTGATGAGCATGGCCTTGGGGCCCTGGTGGCTGTCCGGCGGCGTGGGCCAGTCTCGGCCGTGGCGGCGGGCGAAGTAGTTGGTCCGCGGTCGGTTGAGCAGCTCGATGAAGCGGGTCGGAATCTGCCCGCCTCCGTTCCATCGCTCGTCGATCAGCAGCGCGTCCTTGTGGCTCTGGCCGTAGAACTGGCGGAAGAGTTCGTTCTGCCCGTTGATGCCGGTGTCCGGCACGTGGATGTAGCCGATGCGTCCGCTGCTGGCTTCTTCCACGAACGTCCGGTTGGCCTCCACCCACGCGCGGTAGCGGAGTTGGCTCTCGTTGCCGACAGGCTTGAGGACGACGTCGCGGGCGTCGTCATCCCACACGGGCTTGTCGCTGACGGTGAGCGTGGTGATCTTCCCGGCGGTGCCGAGGAACGCTGCGTACGGGCTCACCGAAGCGTCCACCGCCCGGCCGTTGACCGCCAGGATGTAGTCTCCCTCGCCGAGCTTGACGCCCGGCTGGCTGAGCGGCCCGCGTGCGTCGTGGTCGTGGGTGCCGCCGGCGTAGACGCGGGCGATGCGGTAGGCGCGGTTGCCGGCGTCGTCCTCGCCGATCTCAAAGTCCACGCCGAGCAGGCCGACGTTTTCCGAGGGTTCATCCTCGCCGTCGCCGCCGAAGTTGTAGGCGTGGCCGACGTTCAACTCGCCGATCATCTCGCCGATGATGAAGTTGAGGTCCTCGCGGCTGACGGCGTCTTCGAGCATGTAGCTGTAGCGATCGCGGACGGCCTCCCAGTCCACGCCGTGCATGTTCTGGACGTAGAAGAAGTCGCGGTTTCTCCGCCATACGTCGTTGAAGATCTGCCGCCATTCCTCGCGCGGGTCGATGCGGGTGTCCATGCCGTCCATGGGCACGAACTTGGTGGGCGTCTGCCCGGCCGCGGCGTTGACCACCGCCATCCGCCCGCCGACCGACACCAGGATCTTCTTGCCGTCCGCCGAGAGGTCGTAGTTCTGCACCCCGGCGACGACGGCCTGTTCCTTCGGCTCGTCGGCCGACAGGTCGAACGTCATGACGCCGCCGCCCTCGCCAGGTTGGCCACGGCGGACGTAGATCAGGTGGTTCTGGTGGTTGACGGTGAGCGAGGTGAAGTCCCCCTTGTCGATCGGCAGGAGCATGCCGCGGGCGGCGAAGCCGTCCAGGTCAATCTGCAGGGGTTTCTCGCCGGCGGTCTTGTCCTTGACGACCGTCGCCAGCACGTCCGCCGGGACGTCGCCGGTGCGGGTCGCCTTCCACTCGCCCGAGACGTTCATGGGCGTGAGCGTCCAGGTGCCGACGAGTTCGCCGCCTTCGAGCTTCGCCTTGATGGTGCTGGTGACGGCACCCTGGGCGCGCTTGGCCGTAAGCTCGCCGGTGGCCGGGTCGAAGGTGACGTCGTCGTACGGCTGGGGCTCGTCGTCGTCGGCGTTCTCCTGCACGCTGGCGGCGTAGAAAGTGCCGTCGGCGAAGGCGACGAGCGTGAAGGTGAACTTGATCTCGTTGGACTCGATGCCCAGGGCCGCAAAGCCGCTGGCGGTGCCCTCCCACGCGCCGGCAAAGTCGCTCGTGGCGTCGAGGTGACTGGCGACGTCCTCGGCGGCGTCGGCGGCGTCGGCGTCGGCCGCGGCGGCGGGCTGTGTGGCCGGCTGTGTCGACGGGGCGGTGGTCGGGGCGGTGGTGGCCGGTTGCGTCGCGGCAGCCTCCTCGGCTTCTTCGGCTTCGTCCTCGAAGGGTTCCTCATCGCTCTCGGGGAGCATCGGGTTTTCCACGTCCGCCCGCAGCGGCACGGCCACGATGCGGTCCACCTTGTCGTAGGCGAACGTGCTGCCGACGGACTCGTACGTCGGCCGGCTGAAGTCCATCTGCGTGACGAAGTAGAGGTACTCCCCCTTGCGGTCGAAGGCGGGGTGCTGTGCGTTGAAGAAGCCTTCGGTGAGGCGGGTGATCGACTCATCGGTCAGGCCGTAGAGGAAGATGCTGGACGTGTTGGCCGTCTCGTCGCCGCGGGGGTAGGCCAACCACTTGGAATCGTGCGACCAGCTCACCGGCCAGGCCGAGGCGGGGGCCCAGGGGTCCGTGTCGATGACCTCTGCGGTTGCTTCTTCTACATTCACCAGCCAGAGCTGGCCTTTCTGGTCCGCCACGGCCAGGTGCCTGGCGTCCGGCGACCAGCTCGGTTTGAAGAAGTGGCTGCCGGCTTCGTCGGTGAGTTGTCGTGCTTCGTCCCGGCCGTCGGACCGGACGACGTAGAGGTTGTACTCCCCGTTGGCGTCGCCGACGTAGGCGATGAGCCTGCCGTCCGGGCTCCAGGCGGGGGTGCGTTCGGCCAGGCCGTCCGTGTCGGTGAGGTTGCGGGCCGGGCCCTTCTCCGCCGGGAGCGTGAAGACCTCGCCGCGGGCCTCGACGACCACGCGCTTGCCCGTGGAGCTTATGCCGGCGGACTGCACGAACTCCGCGGCGTTGACGCGCCTCGGCCGGATGCTCTGGCGTGCCCCGGGGATCGTCACCTCGACTTGCCGCGACTGGCCGGTGCCAAGGTCCAGCACCATGAGCCGCGCGCCGAGTTGGAAGACGATCTCACCCTGCCCGTCATTGCCCGGGCCGACGGCGGGGAACTTGACGTCCAGATCGGTGAAGTCGGTCACCTGCGTATGGGTTGCCGTGGCGGGGTCGTATATCCAGATGTTGAGTCGGTGCTCCGGCCCGGCGTCGGAGAGGTAGTAGAGCTTGCCGGCGTGCCACATCGGGCGGGTGTCGGTGCCTTCGAAGGTGGTTGCCTGCGTGGCCTGGTTGGTGTTGGTGTCGAAGAGCCAGATGTCGTCGGCCCGGCCGCCGCGGTAGCGTTTCCAGTTGCTGAAGTCCCCGGTGTTGGGCGTGTAGGCGAGGATGCCCTCGTCGTTCAAGTCGCCGATCGCACCGTAGGGGACGGGCAGCGGTTCGAATAGGCCGCCGGCCGCGTCGATGGTCATGAGTTTGCGCTGCCTGCCGGGCAGGTCGGCGACGTCGGCGAGGGAATAGAGCAGACGGCCGTCGGGCGTCCAGTCCGAGAGCAGTTCGTTGCCGGGGTGGAATGTGACGCGTCGCGGGATGCCGCCGCCGATGTCGACGGTGTACAGGTCGCGGTTGCCTTCGTAGTTGCCCATGAAGGCGATGGTTTTGCCGTCCGGGCTGAAGCGTGGAAACATTTCCTGCCCCGGCGGGCTGGCCAGCGGCCGGGCCATGCCGCCTTCTCGCGAGACGAGCCAGATGTCATTCGCGTAGACGAATACGATGTACTCGGCGGAGATGTCCGGATAACGGAGCATCCCGGCGTGCGGCTTGACGCCCGCATCCTGGGCCAGAGCGGGCAGGCAGGCGGCGGCGAACGTGGCAGCGACGGCGGCGAGTAGGCGCGAAAGCTTCATATGCGAAATGTCTCCCGGGGTAGGTCTACTGACGGTCTAACCATCTGGAAGACGCAGGCAACCACAAAGTTGCATACAAACTTCCCGACTTGAGACCCGCGGCCGATCGGCGCAAGCTGCCGACATGCCTACCACGCCACACGCCGGCCTGCTGCTCGAAGCCGCCGGCCGGCAGACCGACATCATGGTGCAGCAGGTGCTGGCCCTGGCGAATCTCAACTCGCACGCGCATAACCTGGCGGGCATCGCGAACCTGACGCAGGCGGCACTCGGGTTCTTCTCGCCATTGAATGCGGACGTCCGTCTGCACGACCTCCCGGCCGTGGCCCGACGCGACAACGCCGGAAACCCGCAAACGCACCCACTCGGCAAGGCCGTCACCCTCCGCAAGCGGCCAGATGCGCCGCATCAGGTGCTGCTCTCGGCCCACCTGGATACGGTCTTCGCCATCGACGACCCGTTCCAGCACGCCCGCCGCGAGGGGGACATGCTCCTCGGCCCCGGCGTCGCGGACATCAAGGGGGGCATCGTCGTGATGCTGCACGCGCTGCAGCTGTTTGAGCAGACCGCCGAGGCCGAACGACTCGGCTGGTGCGTGGTGCTCAACCCGGACGAGGAACTCGGCTCGCCCGGCAGCGGCGGTTTTCTCGCACAGCTCGCGCCGCAGTTTGAGCACGGGCTGGTGTTCGAGCCGCCGCTGGAGGACGGGGCGCTGGTCAGCAGCCGGCGTGGCTCGGCGGCGTGGGACCTGGTGATTCGCGGCCGAGCCGAGCACACCGGCCGGGCGTACGCGCGAGGCCGCAACGCCGTGCACCACGCGGCACGCGCGACGTGCCGACTGGCCGCCCTGAACGACCGCGCCGGCGTCACGGCGAACGTCGGGCGGATCGACGGCGGCGGGCCGATCAACATGACGGCCCCGCATGCCGTGGTACGGTTCAACACGCGTGTCGAGAGCGTTCCGCTCGAAGCCGAGCTGAAGGGGGCATTGGACGAACTCGTCGACGAGCTGAACGCCACCGACGGATATTCTGCCGAGCTGTTTCAGGTTTCCTACAGCCCGCCCAAGCCGGTGACGCCCGAGATCCAGGCGATGATGGACCTGATCACCGCGTGCGGGCAGGATCTGGGGCAGGACGTGGTCTTTCGCCCGACGGGCGGCGTGTGCGACGGCAACAAGCTCGCGGCCGCGGGCCTGGCGAACGTGGACACGCTGGGCGTGCGCGGCGGCGGCCTGCACAGCCCGGAGGAGTGGGCCAGCGTCAGCAGCCTGCCCGAGAAGGCCGCGCTGGCCGCGTGCATGCTGCGCGGCCTCGCCCGGGCGTGAGGCAGCTGCCCACGCCCGGACGAAGCGGCGACGGCTTCAGGCGACCGCCTCAGGCGATGCCGAGCTTCTTGAGGTTCGCGAAGCTGAGCTTGATCGAGTCCATCGGGGCCATGTCGTAGCAGTGGTCCTGCTCGACGACGCCCCAGGTGACCCCGGCGGCGGCGACGGCATCGGACATGGCGGCGAAGTCGAGTCGGCCGGTGCCGACGGGGGCGAACTTGCCCGGGTCGGTCTTGTCCATGTCCTTGAGGTGAACGATGGCGAGGCGGTCACTCAGCTTCTTGACGTACGCGACGGGGTCCTCGCCGCCGCGGGCCACCCAGTACAGGTCCAGCTCACTCCTGACGTCGGCAGAGCTCTTGCCGAAGAGCACGTCCATGCCGTTGCCGCCCTCGGGCAGCGTCTCGAACTCGAAGGCGTGGTTGTGGTAGGCGAGCTTCAGGCCTTCCGCCTTGAGCTTGACGGCGACGTCGTTGAGAAGGGCGGCGATCTTCGTGTAGCCGGCGGTCGTCCGCAGGTCGTCCGGCAGGAACGGGCAGACGACGAGTTCGTAGCCGATGGTCTTGGCGTCGGCGATGGCCTTGGGCAGGTCGGTCTCGAGCTGCCCAAGGCCGACGTGGGCGCCGACGGCCTTCAGGCCGGCGTCGTCGAGTGCCTTGCGGACCTCGGCGGCGGTGGCGAGATTGCCGAAGCCTGCCAGTTCGACGCCGGTGTAACCGACGGCGGCCACGTCACGGAGTGTGCCGGCGAAATCGGCCTTCGTCAGGTCGCGGACGGTGTAGAGCTGAAGTGCGATGTTGAGCTTTGCCATAGTGGCCGCAGTGTAGTGGCAGAACCGCCGTGTGGAAAATGCGGCCGATCGTCGCTGCGAACGAACCTCGAGGTCTCGCACGGCGTATAACAAGCAACCGCATCGGGCCTCCTTCCCTGGGCGGCGTGGGGCAAGCCAAGAGGCACCACGCCGTCTTTTTTCCCTGCCGGCTTTTCCCTGCGGAACCTTGTCACACACCGTGTCGGCGGAGCTGGTTGAGCGCCGCACCGAAGTCCTTGGGCAAGGGTGCGATGATCGTGATCTGCCCCGAGCCCGGCAGATCGACCGACAACCGCTCGGCGTGCAGCGAGAGCCGGGCGAGCAGCGGGCGTTCCAGGCGGTTGTGCTTGTCGCGGTAGTCAGGCTTGAAGCTGGAGAGGTAGAGGCCTTGCTCCTCGCCGCGGGCCGGCGGGTGGTACAGCGGGTCCACCACGAGCGGGAAGCCGGCGCTTTTCATGTGCACGCGAATCTGGTGGGTCTTGCCCGTCTCTGGGAATACGCGCAAAAGCGTGTACTTCCTGAACGATTCTTCGATTCGCCACCGTGTCACGGCCCGCTTGCCCCGCTTGCTGACGAGCATGGCGTTCGGCCGGGAAGGGTCCGGCGCAAGCGGCGCGACGATCTCGCCTTCGTCCTGGTCGGGCCGGCCTGAAACGAGCGCGAGGTACTGCTTGCCGGCGACGTTGTTCTGGAACTGCTGCGAGACGTGCCGCTGTGTCGCGCGGTCCTTTACGAAAAGGAGCACGCCGCTGGTGTCCTTGTCGAGGCGGTGAACGGGCCTGATGCGCGGGTCGGCCGAGCCGGCGCACGGCAGGCCCGCTTGTCCGGCGATAAGCTGCAGCATGCTCTGCGACTCACCCCGGCCCGGCACAGTGACCACGCCCGGCGGCTTGGCCACGGCCACGGCCTCGGCGGACTCGAAGAGAACCGTCAGCTGGTCCTTGCGGCGTTTAGGGGCGATGGGTTCGGGCACGGGTTCAGTGATTAGGCATTAGTTGAAAAGGGAGGGGTTTGACCATTTTTCAAGTTGCGCGCCGACGCGGGGTTGGTTCGGGTTGACGGCCAGCGACTGCCGCCAGAGTTCCACTGCCCGCCGTCGGTGCGACTCTTCCAGCTCCAGCCCGCGGGTGTACAGGCCGATGTGCAGGTCGGCCAGTGCGTTGATGGCCGGGAGGTAACGCGGGGCGCGTTGAATCGCCGTCGTGTAAGCCTGCATCGCCTGTTCTGGCCGCTCGCCTGCGACGAGCGCGTCGCCGAGGCGTTTGTAGGCGACGGGGCTGGGGCTTGCCTCGACGACACGCTGCAGGATGAGGCTCGCCTCGATCCCGCGGCCCTGGCCGATGAGGTTGCTGCCCAGGTTCTGCAGAGTCGCCAGGCGGTCGGGCGCGAGCTCCAGTGAACGGCGGTAGGCGGTCTCGGCGGATTGCAGGTTGCCCGACACGTCCAACGCCACGCCGAGGTTCGACCACGCGTCGGGGTTTTGCGGGTCCAGCTCCACGGCGCGGGTCAATCGCTCCACGGCCGCTTGGGCGTCGCCCTCGGCGAGCATCACCAGGCCGAGGTTCATCTGCGTCGGGGCGGCGGCGGGGTCGAGTTCCAGGGAGCGCTCGTACGCCCGGCGGCTCTCGGCCAGCCGTTGCAGCACGTGGTAGCTCACGCCCAGCTTGTAGAAGTTCAAGGCGGAGTAGGGGTCCAGCACGGTGAGGGCTTCAAAGTGCGGCAGGGCGGCGGTGTAGTCGCCCCGGTCACGGTAGATCTCGCCGAGCAGCTTCCGGGCCATGCGCAGGTCAGGGTTGATCTCGACGGCTTGCTTGAGATTGGCCTCGGCCTGTTCCGGCTGCCCGGCCTGAAGCGCCTGGAAGCCGGCGACGTACTGCGTCACGCCGGCCGGGGCCGGCGGCACAACTGAGGGCGCAGCCGATTGGCCACCGCCCGCGGCGCAGCCGCCGACCGCCAGCCCCGCCGCCGTGACCCATGCTGCCGTGACCCATGCCGCCGTGACCCATGCCGCCGTGCCGAGCCAGTACGGCCTTTGGTGCATGACCACAGCGGTACCGACCCGGACCGGAGGCGGTGCAGATTCCGACATTCGATTGTGCTCGTGCATGGGCATAAGGTTCATCGATAGGAAAACGTAACTACCTGAGACCGCTAAATCTACGTTCGGTGCGATCGCGGCGTTCGTGTGTAACCACCCGGGACGTGCCGATTGGCGGCTAAGCATACCCGCAAACCCGCCGCCTCAGGCCGGCAGGCCGCCGCGACTTGGCACTTGTTGATTGATTTCATCATGGCGTGGCCTCTAGCATTCGCGATCTCTCAAGGGGCCGGCATTCGCCTTTGCCCCCCACGGACGGCCCGGAAGGAGTTGGCGTGCGCATCCTCGTAGCGATCCCGACATTCAACGAAGTCGGCTATGTGCCGAAGGTTCTGAAGCAAACCCGCCGCTACCAGCGCGACATCCTCTTCATCGACGACGGCAGTTCCGACGGCACCGGGCAGTGGCTCGAAGCCAACGCAAGCCCGGCAGAGGGTATCCATGTGCTCCGGCACGGCCAGAACCAGGGCTACGGCCGCAGCCTCATCGACGCATTCAACTTCGCCGGCGACGAGGAATTCGACTGGGTCATCACGATGGACTGCGACGAGCAGCACGAGCCGCGGATGATCCCGGCGTTCACCCGCGCCATCAAAACGAGCCGATGGGACCTGATCAGCGGCTCACGCTACCACCCCCGGTCCACCGGCGACGCCGTGCCGCCGGAACACCGCCGGCAAATCAACGTGCAACTGACTCAGGAAGTAAACAACACCTTCGGCTGGCGGCTGACGGACACCTTCTGCGGCTTCAAGGCCCACCGCGTCGCCCCGACCCTGGCGATGAACCTCGACGAAACCGGATACGCATTCCCGATGCAGCTTTGGCCGAGGGCGTTCGACCAGAAACTGCGTATCTGCGAACTGCCGGTAAGCCTGATTTACAAGGACTACGGCCGGACGTTCGGCAACGGCCTGGATGACCACGACCGCCGGCTGCGGCACTACCGTGAGGTCTTCGCGGCGGAACTGGCGCGGATCGACCCGGCGCGGCTCGTGAAAGTGCAGTCCGGCGTGTACGAAGACGAGGCCCCGCCCGCCCCGGCTTGCGCAGAACCGCCGGCGTGCGCAGGGCCGGTGGCCTGTCGTTGCGGCTGAAGGAGTGGCCGCATGCAGCCTGACACGACGCCGAAGCACCTCCACCGCTACGCAGACTGGAAAGCCCCGCAGGCCGACGGGCAGGTGCTCGTTTGGCCGGAGCCGGAGCGGCTGCTTCAGGACACACGCGACAACCGCCGCCGGCTGGACGGAATGCACGAGCTTCGCTTCGCCGGCCGGGGTGTGCCCGAGCTGCGGGCCGAGATGCGGGCGTTCCTCGGTTTTACTTCCGACACAACAGTTGTAGCCACCGGGCACCAGGCGGAGCTTTACCACCCGGGCGTCTGGGCGAAGAGTGCGCTGGTGGACGCCGTGGCCAGGCGGCTTTCCGCCGCAGGCCCGGCCCAGGCGGTGCACGTGGCCGTGGACACCGACGCCCCAAAGCACCTGCACCTTCGCTGGCCCGGCACGAGCATGCCGCTTAGCGACGACGAGCGGCTCGACCAACACGACTGGCTGAACCTGGCCGCCCCGCCCACGCCAGGTCATGTGCAGGCGCTGGAGCAGGTGCTGATGGACGCCGAGGCCGGCTGGAGCTTCTCGCCGATGCTGCCGCAGGTGCTCGCCGAGATGCGTCGCCTGAGCATGGACCGCGCCGACGTGCCGTCGATGATCGTCAATGCGACGCACAGCCTCGACTGGGACCTTGGCCTGCGTCAGCACGCCGTGCTGCTGACCCCGCTGCTGGAGACGGCCGGCTGGGGCTGCTTCCTGTTGCACGTGATGGCGAACGCCGAGTCGTTTTGCTCGCACTACAACGCGGCCCTGGCGGCGTACCGCCGGGAAGCGGGCATCACCTCGCCGACACGCCCGATGCCGGACCTGGCCGGCGACGGTGCGGGCATCGAGCTTCCCTTCTGGCTGGACGACCTGGCCGAAGGCCGCCGCTCACGCCCGAGGCTGAGGCGGTCGGGCGAAGGCTGGCAACTGCGGCTCGGCGAGGAGACTTTCGACGTGCCGGCGTCCGACGACGCAGATCTCTCGCATGTACAGGCGTTGCAACTGTTATTGCGTCGCACCCGGCACCGGTTGGCACCTCGCGCGTTGACGTTGACGACCTTCCTGCGGCTGCTGGTGTGCGACCAGTTCGTTCACGGCATCGGCGGCGGGCGGTATGACCAGGTAACGGACCGCATCATGGCGGGTTTCTTCGGCATTGATCCGCCGAGGTTTGCTGTGGCGACCGCGACGCTCTTCTTCCCCGAGGCCTTGGGGCGGGAGCGGGTCTGCATGCCGTGCCTGAAGCGTGAGGGTCACCGCCTGCAGCATGCCGTGCTAGGGGGGCGGAAGAGGGAGATTGCCCTGGCCATCGAGCACGCGCCACGGCACGGACGCGAGCGGGCGAAGTTGTTCGCCCAGATGCACGCCGAGCTGGACGAAGCCGCCGCCGATAGCCCGGCGCTGGCCGACTGGCAACAGCGCATCAGGCATGCGCGAACGCGGCTGCAGGAGGAACAGGCGCTGTTCAACCGGGAATTGTTCTACGCGCTGCAGCCCAAGCCGCGGCTTGCCGGCATCATTCGGCAGTACCGCGAGGCGTTCGACGTGCAACAGCCCGAGGGCACCTAGCCTGCCGTCGGCGGCTTACGGGCGATCACCTGCAGGTGGCTTGCCGCGGCGGCGGTTGTGGGGTCATCGCCGAGTTGCAGTTCAAGCTTCAGGAGCCGTTTGAAGTCGTCGGGGTCTTCGAGCCAGAGGGGGTTCTTGCGTACCGGCAGGATGACTTTGCCGCGGACTTCCAGCACCTGGAAACCGGCGCGGGTGAAGAGCCTGCAAAGCTCGCCGGGGGTGAACATCGTCATCTCGAACTGCTCGCGCTTGTCCTGAGTGAGCCAGAGCGTCTTGCCGGTCTGCAGGAAGTCGATGAGCTCTGCGGGGTTCTTTCGGCCGGCGAAGTGCTCGGTCGCGGCAAGCTTCGCGTCGGCCGTGGCGATGACGACGCCGCCGGGTGCTGCGGCACGGTACAGCGCGTTGGCGGCCCGCTGCGGGTCGGTGCAGATGGAGAGCGGGTCACCCATGGCCAGTTGCAGTGCGAAGGTAGCGTTTGCAACGGGTACCAGGTCGACGATGTCCGCCTCGTGCACCTCGGCGCGTTTGGCCTTGGGGCCGAAGGCGTCGAGCTTCTCGCGGAGCACGCCGAGCATGGCCGGGGCGTGGTCGGTGAAGGTGGTGGCAAAGCCGCTCTTGAGGAGCTTCAGGCCCCACTTGCCGGTGCCGCAGCCGTGGTCGGCGACTTTGGCGGCAAGGTCGCGCGGCAGGTGCGGCTTGATGCACCGCCAGGTGACGTCGTCGTGGAATCGCCAGTACGGGTCGTCGTAGATCTCGTCGTACTGCCGGGCGACGCGGTTGTGGTACCGGACCGAGTGCTGGGACATGCCGGTAGCATCGGGCGGCGGGCCGTCGGCCGCAACGGCGGGCGGCGGGCGGGGCGTCCGGCGGCGGGCCTCACTCCGGCAGGGTGCGGGCCAGTTTCGCGAAGAGCTCGCCGCGCTCCTGGAAGTTATTGAACTGGTCGTAGCTGGCGCAGCCGGGGGACATCAGCACCACGTCGCCGGGCGCGGCCAGTTCGCGCGCGCGGTCCACGGCGGACTTGAGGTCGCCCAAGAACGTCGCCCGCGGCCCGGCGGCCTCGGCGAGCGTCGGCCCCAGCTGACCGATCGTCAGTACGGCCTTGGCCTGCTCGCCCAGATGCTTGCACATCGCGGCCATGTCCAGGTGCTTGTCGTACCCGCCGACGATCTGAATGACGGTGCCCGGTTCGAACGCGTTGTGGGCGGCCATGGCCGCCTCCGGGATGGTGGCGATGGAGTCGTTGAACCACCGTACGCCGGCGGCCTCATGAACGAGCTCCAGGCGGTGCGGCAACCCGCGAAAGCCGCTGACGGCGGCTTGGGCATGCTGCCGCGAGACGCCGATGAGGCTCGCCGCAACGTACGCCGCCTCGGCGTTCAGCTGGTTGTGCCGGCCGGGAATGGCCAGGTCGAACGGGTGGTCGTCCAGGTCGTAGGTGAGTACGCGGCCGGGCGTCAGGTCGCCGAAGCTGCGGCTGGGCAGGTTGTTTGCCGAGACGACGGCCACGTCTTCGGGGCCCTGGAAGCGGGTGATGTTTTTCTTTGCCTCCCAGTAGCTCTCGCGGCTGCCGTGCCACTCGATGTGGTCCGTGCCGATGAACGTCACCACGGCCACGTGCGGCGAGAACCTCACCTCGCCGAGGTAGTGCAGCATGTAGCTCGAGAGTTCAAGAACCACCAGGTCCTCGGCGCGTATCTCGTGGAGGTTGGCCAGGAGCGACACGCCGATGTTCCCGCCGAACCAGACACGCCGTGCGCCGCTGGCGCCGGTGCCGAGCATGAGGCCCAGCATGGTGCTGGTGGTGCTCTTGCCCTTGGTGCCGGTGACGCCGAAGGTGAAGTAGGCGGGGCAGCGCTCCGCGAAGAGGCACATCTCGGTGGTGAGGGGCACGCCCGCGTTCTTGGCGGCGGCTATGAGCGGCTCACTCGGCGGGATGGCGGGGTTCACGACGAGCAGGTCGGTTTCGGTGAAGTCGGCCAGGTCGTGCCCGCCCAGGCGGAAGGCGACGGGTAACCCGCGGAGCTGCTCCACGCTGTCGGCGAGGGTGGCGGCCTGGGCTTTGTCCGTCACCAGCACCTTGGCACCCTGCTGCACGAGCCAGCGGGCCACGGCCACGCCCCCGCCGAACCGGCCGAGGCCCGCCACCGTCACACGCTTCCCTGCCAACTCGAGCGAAGACTGCATATTCGCACTTTATCGGCACGCGCGGGGGAGGCGGTCAAATGTGCCGGTAAGCGTCAGCCTGACTGCAGCGGGCTAATCGGCGACTTCGGCCACGATCTCGTAGCTCAGCCCGGCCTGCTCCTCGTGGAAGCGGGTGCGGAACTGCACCTCGCGGTTCGGCCGACAAACAAGGTCCGGTATCGGGCGCTTTACGCTCGGGACGAAGAAGAGCTGCTTGCGGTTCAACGGCCGGCCGTGGCCGTCGGCGAAGTACGTCGCCAGGTCCGGGTTCGTCTGCCACTTCACGGTGTCGGCGGTGTAGTGCAGGCGGTAGTTGGCCTGGGCGAGGTGGTCGCGGAAGTCGTCGATGGCCTTGAACTTTAACCCGCGTTCGGCCAGCAACTGCAGCAGGTCCGCAAGCACGGTGAGGTTCTCCACCTGGCGGGCTTCGGGCGTGGGCGAGAGGGTCCGGGCCCAGGCGGCAAAGCGTGCCTCAAAGCCGGCGTAGTTCGTACCGAAGCACGCCTCGAACGCCTGCTTACCCTCCACGCCGGTGTGCAGGAGGTTGAGCATCCGCAGAAACCTTTCACGGTAGATCGGCCGGCCGTTCTCCTCGGCGTAAACCAGGAAGTGCACCATCGCCCAGGCCTGGTTGTACTGGGCGGAGCCGGCGGCGCGGTCGTTCAGGTTGGCCGCCCAGCCGTCGTGGGTCGTCACCATGAAGCCCTCGAAGCTTTGCAGCCGTCCGGCGGCCATGTCGTCGTGCAGCTTGCGGATCCGCCTCGGCGGCACCTGCCCGGGCAGGAACTGCCGGCCCGTCCAGATGCCCTCCTCGAACACCTGCGCCAGCCCCTCGTTCAGCCAAACCGGCATGTCGGGCGCGATCGTCTGGTGGGCGAACTGGTGGAACGCCTCGTGTTGAAGCGTGCGGCGGACGGCATCGCGTCCCTGGTCACCCAGGAACACGCCGATCGCGTTGCGATGGCTGATAAAAATGCCGCCCGTATGGCTGTACTTCGTCCCGGCGAACTTGCGGTAGTCGTACTCGCGGCGGAACAGATGCACGTTGAACTTGCCCGCGTTCGTCTTGCCGAAGCCGGCCAGGCGGCGCGTGTACTCCTCGTACATCGCGTCGAGGCGGCGGGCCAGGTCGGCGGTCAGCTCGGCGTCCAGGTCGGAGTGGACGCGGTAGTACTTGGTCTCGAAGGTGCGCGTCGCCGGGACGATCGTCCCCGCCGCCGCCGGCCCGGCCGAGGCCAGCGCGACCCAGCACGCCACGGCCAGCGTAAAGAAGGCGACGACCCGACGACGTGCGGCTGAAGACTGACCCATCGTTACCGTTGTCGGCCCCGGCGCGGCAGGGGCTGAAGCACTGCACATTATCGCCCGTGCTTTGACGCACCGCCGGGCCGTCGTCATGCTGTTGCAGCCGGCACCACCGGCTTGTTCGTCGCAGACCCTCTGCCGCCACACGGATGTACAAACTCCACCTGATCCTCAAGTACCTGCGTAAACGGCGTATCGCATGGGTGAGCCTCATCGCCGTCACGCTCTGCACGACGATGGTCATGGTCGTTATGAGCGTGATGGGCGGCTGGCTGGAGATGTTCAAGGAGCGCTTCCGCGGCCAGGCCGGCGACGTCATCGTGATGGGCCAGAGCCTCACCGGCTTCCCGCATTACGACGAGATGATGGTCCGCATCAATGAGCTGCCGGGCGTCAGCGGCAGCACGCCGGTGCTCGAG
Source organism: Phycisphaerae bacterium (assembly GCA_050329715.1). Lineage (GTDB taxonomy): Bacteria > Planctomycetota > Phycisphaerae > Tepidisphaerales > Tepidisphaeraceae > DAIOTR01. Next base: position 18,365 of record JBHJOM010000056.1, on the reverse strand, counting down.
ACCTTCGGGCTGGTCAACGTCAACAACACGATCCGCAAAGGTGTGGAAGTGAAGGGGCTGCGGACGCAGGACGTGGTGGGCGTGCTCAAGTGGCGCGAGTCGCTGTTTCTGGAGGGCGAGCGGCTCGCGGGCGTCGCGGCGGCGGAGCCGGGCTCTGATGTACGGCCCGGGCGCCTGAGCCTCCCGCCGGACTTTTACGACCGCGGCAAGCTCGCCGAGCTGTCACGCCGCGGGTTTGTCGGCTTCGACCTGCCGCTTCGGCCCGAGGCGTACGAAATGGTGCTGCCCGAGGCCGCCGAGATGGGTGTCGACGTCGCGGCGTACCCGGGCATGATCGTCGGCATCGGCGTGCTCGGCGAAACGAAGAACAGCGAGGGGGAGTACGAACGCGGCGCGGGCCTGGGCGGCTTCTGGGCGAAGCTCACGACGCTGGCCGTCGACCCGTACAACCCCAAGCCCGACCTGCAGGGCGACAAGGCCGAACGCAACTACTGGGTGACCGACGACAGCGTGACGGGCGTCTTCCAGTTCGACAACAACGCGGTGTATGTGCCGTTCGACGTCCTCCAGCGCGACCTGGACATGGCCGCCGACCCGCAGACGAACCGCCCGGCCCGCACGCACCAGATCCACGTCGCCGTGGCACCCGGTTACGACGAGAACCTCGTCCGTGACCAAGTCGCCGCCGTCGTTCAGGAGGTTCGCACCGCCCGCGAGATCGGCCCGAAGTTCCCCACGAACGTGCTCACCTGGCAGGACCTCCGCGGGGAGTTCATCAAGGCTGTGGAGAACGAGACCGTGCTCGTGACGTTCCTGCTCGGCATCATCAGTGTGGTGTCGGTCTTCCAGATTTTCTGCATCTTCTACATGATCGTGACGGAGAAGACGAAGGACATCGGCATCCTCAAGAGCGTCGGCGGATCCTCGGCGGGCATCGCGGGGATCTTCCTGGGTTACGCCGCGGCCATCGGGCTCGTCGGCAGCCTGGCCGGCTTCGGGCTCAGTTGGCTGATCATGCGGTACATCAATCAGATTCACGACGGCATCGCGTACGTGACCGAGCGTGAGCTGTTCGACCCGGCCGTGTACGCGTTTGACCGCCTCCCAACGGAAATCAACTTCACGCACGCCGGCGTGATTGTCGTCGTCGCGATCGTCAGTTGCCTGGTCGGTGCGGTCGTGCCGGCATTGGCCGCGGCACGGAAGGACCCCGTCGCCAGCCTGCGAGCCGAGTAACCAGCGCAATGACCGCAACCACAAGCAAACAACCCGCCGTCACGCAGCCGATGCTGCAACTGCTCGGCCTGCACAAGACGTTTCGCATGGGCGATGCGCGTATCGAGGTGCTCCGCGGGGTGGACCTGTCGATCCGGGCCGGCGAGTTCATTGCCATCGAGGGCCGAAGCGGCTCGGGCAAGAGCACGCTGCTGCACTTACTCGGCGCGCTGGACACGCCGGATGCCGGGCAGGTTCTGTTCGACGGCAAGGACCTGACGAGCCTGCCCGGGCACGAGCGCAACGCGATTCGCAACCGGGACGTGGGGTTCGTCTTCCAGTTCTACCACTTGCTGCCGGAGTTGAACGTGCTGGAGAACACGATGCTCGCCGGGATGGTGGGGCACGGGCTGCTGGGCTACTTCCGGGCCAAGCGGGCGCTGCAGGCGCGGGCGGGGGAGCTTCTGGAGGCGTTCGGGCTCGGGCACCGGCTCGGGCACAGGCCGGCCCAGCTCTCCGGCGGCGAGCGGCAGCGGGTGGCCATCGCCCGGGCATTGATGAACCGCCCGAAGCTGCTGTTGGCCGACGAGCCGACGGGCAACCTCGACGCCGAGACCGGCCGGCAGATCATGGGCGTGCTGGCCGACCTGCACCGCGACCAGGGGCAGACGCTGGTGATGGTGACCCACGACCACACCCTCGCCCAGACCGCCGACCGTGCATTGTTCCTGAAGAACGGTAAGCTCGCCTAGCGCAGCAGGCGTTCGACGTTGAGCCCCGGCCACGCCGCTGGTAGGAAGCCAGAGGCAGCAGCATCAACGCCCGACGCGGAGGAAACATGAGCCGCAAAGTCTGGATCGACGGAACCCTGTACGACAAGGAAAACGCCAAGGTCAGTGTGTTCGACCACGGCCTGCTCTACGGCGACGGCGTGTTCGAGGGGATCCGCGTCTACAACGGCAAGATCTTCGAGCAGCAGGCCCACGTGGACCGGCTGTACGAGAGTGCCAAGGCCATCCGCCTGACGGTGCCGCTCACGCCGGACGAACTCGTCAAGGCGATGCAGGCGACGGTCGAAGCCAACGGGCTGGCCGAGGCGTACATCCGCCTGCTGGTGACGCGCGGTGCCGGCACACTCGGGCTGGACCCGAACCGCTGCCCGAAGGGGTCGGTCATCATCATCGTCGACACCATCAGGATGTACCCGGTGGAGATGTACGAGCACGGCATGAGCGTCATCACGGCGAGCGTGATCCGCAACCACCCCAATGCGCTCTCGCCGAGGATCAAAAGCCTTAATTACCTGAACAACATTCTCGCCAAGATCGAGGCGGCCGACGCGGGCGTGCCCGAGGCGATCATGCTCAACGTCTACGGCCGAGTCGCCGAGGCGACGGGGGACAACGTCTTCATCCTGAAGAACGGGGTCGTCTACACGCCGCCGTCAACGGAAGGCAGCCTCGAGGGCATCACGCAGGCGGTGCTGCTGCGCCTGTGCGAGCGTCTGGGCCTGCCGGCGGAGCGGCGGCAGATCGAACGCTACGACCTCTATACCGCCGACGAAATCTTCCTCACCGGCACGGCCGCGGAGGTCATCGGGGTGACGAAGATCGACGGTAGGACGGTCGGTGACGGGCAGGTCGGCAACGCCACGCGACGGCTACGCGGAATGTTCCTGGCTTACACCCGAGGCGAGGCAGAAGCGTAACGAGACTACAATCGGGCCTGGTGCATCCGCGGCCCGGGAATTGACACGTTCCGGGCATGCCGATAATGTCCGCCCGAGACAGATATCCCAACTTTCCATCACGGAGCGATGATGACCAGTCTGCCAGAATTCGACCAGTTGAAGGCCATGATCATTGAGGCCGAGGACGACGTAAACAAGGCCGTCGGCGGCAACAAGGCTGCCGGCACCCGCGCCCGGAAGAAGATGCAGGACATCAAGAACCTCGCCCAGGACGTCCGCAAGAAGCTCCTGGAAGTGCGCGAAGAGCCCGGCACGTAACCCGGGGCTCTGCCTTCGTGGCCCGGTACCGATGCATCGGGCCGGGCCGCTTTACAACCTACGTCCACGAACGGTCGAAGCGCGCACGCCATGCCTCCTTCGGTTCTCTTTGACATTTCCAACATCAATCTCGACAACGTCCTCCACGGCGACGACGAGATCGAACGCGTCAACCCCCAGCGTGGCCACATGCGCCACCTCGACGCCATCACCTTCGTCGACAAGCCCGCCAAGAACATGGCCGGCTTCAAGGACGTGCGGCCAGAGGAGTTTTGGGTTGACGGGCACATCCCCGGCAGGCCACTCCTGCCCGGCGTGCTGATGATCGAAGCCGCCGCACAGATGTCCAGCTTCTACACCCGGGTCATCCTCGGCGTGGAAGGGTTCATCGGCTTCGGTGCCGTGGAGAACTTCAAGTTCCGCACACCCGTCACCCCCGGCCAGCGGCTGCACCTGCTGCTGCACGAGGTCTACCTGCGCCACGGGCGTATCTGCAGCGACGTGCAGGGCCTCGTCGGCGGGCAGATCTGTTTCGACGGGCGCATGGTCGGCACGGTGATGTGAGCCGGCAGTGGCAGCGGTCCGCCGTCGCTCACGACGGTTCGCCGGGGCTTGTCACGGAGGATCCGTCATGGCCGTCAGCCTCATTGCACCCCTTGATGACGTGCCGCTTGCGTTCATCGACGTCGAGACAACAGGTTCCTCCCCGAAGTTCGGCGAGCGAATCACGGAGGTGGCCGTGCTCCGCGTGCAGGGCGGGCAGGTCGTATCGCGCTATTCGCAGCTCGTGAACCCGCAGTGGCGGATTGCCGCGGGCGTGGTCGCGCTCACCGGTATCACGCCGGAGATGGTCGCCGACCAGCCCACCTTCGCCGAGCAGGCCCCGGCCCTGCTGGCGGCACTCCGCGGCAGCGTGCTGGTCGGGCACAACGTGAAGTTCGACCTGGGCTTCCTCGCCGCGGACTTTGCCCACGCCGGCTACAGCCTCGCCGACGAACTGGGCGAGAGGACGCACGTGCTGGACACCGTGCGGATCGCGCGGAAGCTCTTCGGCCGGGGCGGCAACGGGCTGCAGCGCCTCGCCGCCCGCCTCGGCGGCTCGCCGAGCACCGCCCACCGGGCGATGGCCGACTGCGAGACGACGCTGTTCGTCCTAAGGCAGATGCTCACGCCGCTGGGCGGGTTCAAGCTGCCGCTGGTGGACGTACTCGGCCTGCAGGGCGGGGCAATCTCGGCCGCGGCGGCCGTGCCGGCCGGGCGGGACGTCGTCACGCTGCCCCTCGAACTGCAGGAAGCCCTCACCGCGAAGCAGCCGGTCGAGATGGTCTACCTCGATGCAAGGCACAGGCGGACGGTGAGGTGCGTGGTGCCGCTGAGCGTAAGTAGCCGCAGCGGTTCGGCGATGCTCGTCGCGTTCTGCCAGTTGCGTAATGAGCAGCGGACGTTTCGTATGGACCGGGTCGTCGGGTTCCGGGCGCTGTCGTCCTGAGGCTCAGCCGAGTACGAGCATCGTGCCGAACATGAAGATCCAGACGACGTCCAGGAAGTGCCAGTACATGGCCGAGTGCTTGACGGGGGCGTAGTGCTCGTGGTCGTACCGGCCGCGGAGGCCGTTGTAGGTGACGATGCCCAGAGCGACGAGCCCGCCGAGCACGTGCAGGGCGTGGAGCAGCACGAAGACGAAGACGAGGCCGTAGACGAAGATGTTGTCGTCCATCGCCCGGCCGTGGGAGCGGAGCAGGTCGAGCATGGCCGGCGTCTGCAGGACGACGAACAGCAGCGACAGCACCGCCGTGATGACGACCATGATGCGGAATGCCTGCTGCTTCTCGGCCCGTATGGAATTGACGGCCAACTGGATCGTCACGCTCCCGGCCAGCACGACGACGGTGCTGAGCCAGAACAGCAGCGGCATGCTGACCACGCCCAGCGGCACTTCCTCCCGGCGGGTAATGCGGATGATGATGTACGCGAGCATGCTCGCCGCGAAGAGCATCGTCAGCGAGGCCAGGAACAGCCACATGCCGACCGTGCCGGTGTTGCTGGGAACGTGGTGCTCTCGGAGGGGGGCGGTGCCGCCGGCGGCGGATTCGTTGGCCATGGCTCATGCTAGGCACGCTGCGTGCCGGAACATTGCCTGTATTTAACGTGTTTGCAATGCTTGCTGGTCGAGCTGTCGCTGCAGGGTGGCCGGCTGGACGTTTACCCGCGTCTCGTCCGCATCGAGCAACGCGATAACGATGAACAGCGCGATAAAGACCAGCGACGCACCAAAGGCGATACCGTTGAACGGGTTGTCCCAGCGAAGGTGCATGAAGAAGAGCGCGACCAGCGCCGCCTTCACCGCCGCGACCGCCACCGCGACGATCACATTGCCGACGTAACCGAAATCGACCACCGTCACCGCGACGGTGAGCACTGTCAGAACCATCAGGGCACCGAAGACGGCGAACATAAGCCACAACGGCACCACGTGGTGGGCGTGGGCGCCAGGGTCATCGGCGGCGTGGGAGGAGGTGTCGCCGCCGGCGTGACCGTGAGTTGTGGCGCTTTCCGCGGCGGGCGTGAGCCACCAGCGGCGCGGACTCTCGACGGCCGACTGCCTGGTGGTGGTCAGGTCGATCGGTTGGTCCGGGTCGATGGTTTCGGACGGGGCCTGGGTGAACTTGCTTGCCATGGGTGTTGCGCCGTTAGTGAATCAGGTAGAGCAGCGGGAACAGGAAGATCCAGATCAGGTCGACCAGGTGCCAGTAGAGGCCGACGAGGTCGACGGGCGTGTAGTACGAAGCGCTGAACGCCCCGCCGATCGCCCGCACCATGATCCAGCCGATGAGGCCCATGCCCACCAGCACGTGTACGCCGTGCAGGCCCGTCATGATGTAGTAGATGCCGAAGAACGTGTAGACGCCCTGCGGCACGATGAGCGGCTCGGCTTCGACCGGCATGGAGGTGGTGCTGACTGCCGGGGCCGTCTCCCGCATGCCGCGGGGGGTGGTCGCGAAGTTAGGTTGGATGCGGGCGGCGTCGGCGGTGCCGAAGTTCGGGTCCACGTACACCTGCCCGCGTTCGCGCATGGCTTCCAGGGACGTCTGTGCCACGCCGGCGGTTTCAGGCTGCTGCTGCTCGGCCTCCTCGGTGTCGCCGTGGGGCACCTCGGGGGCGAGGGCCTGACCCGTCGCGGCGTCGGCACTGTCGAGGCCGGTGGTGGCGGCGGCGTCTGCGTGGTCGGCGGCCGCGTCTTGCTCCGCCGGGCCGGCGGCAGGATCCTCACCGTACGGGGCGATGACGGTGCCGGGCAGCCGTCGAGCCGCTGCGTCGCCCTCGTATCTGGTGCTTTCGCTGTAAACATTGCGAACAACGCCGGGTGCGAAGCCCTTCTGGAACTTGTCCGTGTACTCGATGGTCTTGATGACCAGGAAGCCGACGCCGCCCATGAGCGTCAGCCCGAGCATGATCACCAGCATCTTCTGGTTGGCCAGTTGGGCGTAGCGGACGCCCAGGGCCATGGTCAGCGAGCTGGCCAGGAGGATGACGGTGTTGATGGTGCCGAGCGTGGTGGACAGGTGGTGATGGCCGTAGAGGAAGATCTCCGGGTTCTGTGCCCGGTAGACGGCGTAGGCGCAGAACAGGCCGCCGAACATGAGCAGCTCGGTCGCCAGGAAGACCCACATGCCGACCTTGGCCGAGTTGAACTGCTGCTCGGGCGTGTCGAAGTGGTGGGCCAGGTGCGGGTCGTGGGCGTGGTGGGAATCACCATGCCCGGCGTGTGCGTGACCTGCGTGTGCGGCATGTGGGTCGCCGTGGCCTGGGTGCTCGGCCACGGCGGTGCCGCCGGTGTCTTGCTCGCGTTCGGTCGAATCGCTCATGAAGGTGTTCTACGGGATCAGGTGCGTCGAATCGAATGTGTCGGCGTCGGGCGGCACTCAGTGCGTGCCGGCCGCGTGAACGGTTGCCGGGTCGTCGAGCACTTCGTGCTCGAGTTTTTCGGCTTCGCCTTCCTTCAGGACCCACTGGTCGGTCTCACGGTCGAACCTCCAGCGGTGCAGGTCGTACGGGTCACCGGCGACGGGGGTAACTTTGAAGTTTTCGTGCGGCGGGGGGCTGGTCGTCTGCCACTCGAGGGTGTTGGCGCCCCACGGGTTGGCCGGGGCCGGCGGGCCGCGAAGGATCGCGTCGATCCAGTTCCAGAGCACGATAAAGAGCCCCACGCCCATGACGAATGCGCCGACGGTGCTGATCTGGTGGTAGATCTGATACTGAACCTCGTAGCTGGCGTACCGGCGGGGCATGCCCTGGGCACCCATGACGAACTGCACGAAGAACGCGCCGTTGAAGCCGATGAACGTGACGATCGCGCCGATCTGGCCGAGGCGTTCGTCGAACATCTTGCCGAACATCTTCGGGAACCAGTAGTACATGCCGCCGAGGAACGCGAAGAGGGTCGACCCCATCATCACGTAGTGGAAGTGGGCGACGACGAAGTAGGTGTCGTGGAAGTGGATGTCGGTCGAGAGGGCACCGAGGAAGAGGCCCGTAAGCCCGCCGATGGTGAAGAGCATGATGAAGCCGAGTGCGTAGAGCATCGGCGTCTTGAGGCGGATGGAGCCGCCGTGCATCGTGCCCAGCCAGTTGAAGACCTTGATGGCCGAGGGAATCGAGACGCTGAAGGTCAGCAGGCTGAAGATGGCGTTGGCCAGGGGGCTCTGCCCGCTGGTGAACATGTGGTGGCCCCACACCAGGAACCCCAGCAGCGCGATGGCAATGGACGAGAGCGCGATGAAGTTGTAGCCGAAGATGTGCTTACGGCTGAAGGCGCTGATGAGTTCGGAGACGACGCCCAGCGCCGGCAGGATCATGATGTAGACGGCCGGGTGGCTGTAGAACCAGAAGAAGTGCTGGTACAGGATCGGGTCGCCGCCGTAGTTCGGGTCGAAGATGCCCACGCCGATTGCCCGCTCGGCGATGAGCAGCAGCAGGGTGATGGCCAGCACCGGGGTCGCCAGGATCTGAATGAGTGCGGTCGCGTAGAGCGCCCAGAGGAATAGGGGCATACGGAACCAGTTCATGCCCTTAGGCCGGAGCATGTGGATCGAGGCGATGAAGTTGATGCCGGTGAGGATGCTGGAGAAGCCCAGGATGAATGCGCCGAGGGTGGCGGGGATGACGCCCGAGAGGCTGGCGCTGGTGGAGTAGGGCGTGTAGAACGTCCAGCCGGTGTCCAGGCCGAAGGGGAAGAGCCAGGCGTAGCTGGTCTGCTGCACGGCCGGGAAGGCCGCCGTCACGCCGCCGCCGACGAGCACCCACAGGAAGAAGAGCCCGCCGAGCAGGTAAACGTGGTAGCTGGCCAGGTTCAGGCGTGGGAAGGCGACGTCTTTGGCACCGAGCATCATGGGCAGGATGAAGTTGCCCAGGATGGCCGGGATCGCGGGGATGATGAACATGAACGTCATCACCGCACCGTGAATGGTGAACATGTGGTTGTAGAAGTCGGCGGCCTCGGCGTCGGTCCGGCCGAAGGAGAGTTCCGGGTAGAACAGCTCCGTCCGCAGCAGCAGCGCGAAGATGCCGCCGATGAGGAACGCGGCCAGGATCGTCACCATGTACATGATGCCGATGCGCTTGTGGTCGAGCGTGAAGGCCCAGGACATGAAGCCCTTGCCGTGGTTCAGGTAGTTGTCCGGCGCGTGGCCGCGGGCGTCCGCGTTGCGAACGCGTTCGGCCAGGGGAACATGGGCGGCGGGGTTGGCAGACATAGGTCAGGTCGTCCTTACTGGGTTGCTGTCAGCTGAATTGCTCTTGCTGCTGTCGTTCAGGCACCGGGCGTGCCCGGTGCATGGTCGTCCGGGTTGCCACGCTCGTCATGAACCAGGTTCGACTGACGGGTCACCGGCCGGGGAGCTTTGGCCTGCATTGCTATCGGCTTCGGCCTCTGTCGCCTCGGCACCTTCGGCTGAGGGGGCAGCGAAGATGCCTTCAGGGTCCTGCCCGGAATCGTACGTATCACTGATGCTCTTGAAGTAGGCAATCATCGCCCGGATATCGGAATCCGACAGCCGCAGGTAGGCGGCCATCTGGTTCGGGTATCCTGCGACGATCTTCGCACCCGGATACCGGATCGATTCGAGAATATAATTCTCATCCGCGACGACCACCTCGCCAGATGACATCTGCTGCTCGCGGAGCCAAAGGTTCTGAAACGTCGGCCCGACGAGCCGGCTGCCGTCGATGCTGTGGCACTGCAGGCAGCCGTTGCGGCCGATGAGTGCTTCGCCGGCCTCGGCGAGCGGGAGCGTTTTCGTCAGGTCCGAATCCTGGGAGAGCCAGGCCTGGAACTCTTCGAAGGTCTCGTGGACGTAAACCTTGGCACCCATGTACGAGTGGCCCGTCCCGCAGTATTCCGTGCAGAACAGCTCGTAGGAGCCGACGCCACCCTCCGCGTTACGAGGCATCTCGGTGGCGGTGAAAGCCATCTTGTTGAAGCGGCCGGGTACAGCGTCCTTCTTCAGGCGAAACGCCGGGATGTAGACGCTATGGATTACGTCCACGCTGCTCATGACCAGGCGGATGGGCATGTCCTTGGGTACGTGCAGTTCGTTGGTCCGGTGCCCGTTGGGGTACTCGAAGGTGAACTGCCACATCTTCGCTTCTACATTGATCTCGTACGCGTCGGGCGCGGGTGCGGCGATGTTCATGAACTGCCGGAAGCCATAGAAGAAGATGCCCAGCACGATGATCGTCGGGATGATCGTCCAGATGATCTCGAGGGTGGTCGAGTGCCCCGCATGTCCGGAATTGGACGTCGGTTCCATCCCTTCGCGGAAGCGGTACTTCCAGGCGAAGAAGATCATCAGCACGGTGATCAGCACCGTGAAGAAGACGGTGATCCAAAGGATGCCGTAGAAGAGCCCGTCGGTCGCCTCGGCGATATCGCTGGCAGCCTTGGGCATCCAGAAGTTGGGGCTTCGGGTTCCCGTGTCGGTCGTTTGTTGGGCGAGGAAAGTCAGCATGATTCGTCAGGTGTTCGAGTGAGTGGCCCGGACGGTTGCCCGGGGCTTGTTTTCAAAACGACGGAACAGCATGAAGACCGCACCGCCAAGGCCGAGCACGGTAACAACCGCTCCGAACCGCATCAGCATCGTCGCCGGACCCGAGTATTTGCCCATGATGCCGACCGCCTGCAGGCAGAGGATCAGCCAGTTCGGGTTCGCAGACGCCATGGTCGTACCGGCGGTGGCGGCGTCCAATGCTGCGATGAGATCCTCGGTCGGGTAGCTCACGCCGTAGAGATAGCGGCTGACCTTCCCGTCGGGCGTGAGAACCATGATGACAGACGGGTGACTGAACTCCCGCTCGGCCGGGATCCACCGGTAGGTGAAGCCGGTCGCCTCGGCGACGGCGTCGATCGCGGCCTGGTCGCCCGTCAGGAATGTCCATCCGCGGGCAAGGCCCGGCTTGTTGATCTCACGCAGGAAGCTTTGCTTCTTCAGGTAAGCCAGGGAGTCGGTCTCTCTCGGGTCGATGCTGAGGCTGACGACGCGGTAATCCTCGGCGGGGCGGCGGTCCAGCTCGGCGATCGCCTGGGCGAGGCCCTCGGACACCAGCCCGCAGAGCATCGGGCAGGCGTAGTAGCCCAGCTGCAGAATGACGGGTCTCTGGCCGTCGAAGTAGTCAGAAAGCCTGACGACACGACCTGACTCGTCGCGAAACACGGCCTCGCCCGGCAGGGCGTTGCCGAGTTTCTCGTAAACGCCGATACCCCGAAGGCCCGCGTCGATGGCACCAGGGTAAGCAGGCTTTTCGTCCTTGCGGTAGCCGACGAAACCGTCGCCAGAACCATCAGACGACGCGGCGTCGGGATCGGAAGCCTGAACGGACTCGACGGCGGCGTCGGGCACGGCCCCGGCGGAAGGCGGCTGTGCGGACGCCGGGCCCGCCAGCAGCGATGCAGCGAGCATCAGCCCCATAACGGACGTGGTCGGCGAGGTTGCCTTGAAGAAGTCGAACATGACTATTCATATGGCCAGCGGCATTCACGGCCATTTCGATTGCTGCTGGTCGCTCCGGACGACGAGGGATCGTTCCTGCGTTTCACTCCGGCGTCGCTTCGCCCTCACCGGCTTCTGCCGGGGTGTCGATACGTGGCTTGGGCAGCCACTGCTCGACCTGCCCGCCGTTCTGTGCCACGAACAGCATGGCCCGGTCGATGTCCACGCGGGCGGGTGCGTCGTCGGTCGCCGGCTTCGTCACGCGGATGGCGGCCTTCTGTTCCAGCAGTTCGTCCGCATCGGGCGTGCGCCAGTTTTCGTAACGCTCCATCATCGTGCTGTGAGCGACGCTCGCGAAGTAGCCCTGCATGGCCAGGAACACGGTGATCAGAAGCAGCACGGTGACGGTGCCCGTGACGATGATCGCCCCGAAATTGATGCCTTCTTTTTCGACCATTGCACTCTATCCGTGTTGCTGGGTTGCGGGGGTCAAATGTTGTGAAACGCCATACTCTCGGCGACACGCGGGTCTTTCAGCGGGCGAAGGGCGTGGCTCTTGAGCACCAGCACCAGGGCACCCAGGAAGACGCCGCCGACGCCGACGGTCGCCGCCAGTTCCGTCAGGCCGAAGGTGAACGTCGCCGGTACGCCGTCGGCCACGCGGTTGAACTCCGGCATGACCAGCCAGACGATGTCCGCGAAGTGGAAGACCACCAGCCAGACAGCCCAGAAGCCCAGGAGTGCTTTCTTCCGCTTCACATGACGGCTCAGCAGCCCGGCGAAGGGAATCAGCAGGTGGCCGAACAGCAACGCGAGTGAGACGGCCGTGAAGCCCCATTGGGCTTCGACGACTTCTGGCAGCGTCAGGGTGCCGCGACGCGCCAGCCAGGCCGTCGACTCCGGCACGTTGGCGTACCAGAGCAGCATGTATTGCGAAAAGGCGATGTAGCCCCAGAAGAAGACGAAGGCGAAGAGGAACTTGCCCAGGTCGTGGTAGTGCTCGACGGTCACACTCTGGCGGAGGTGACCCGTGGCCTGAAGGGCCATGAGCGTGAGGATGGCCAGTGCGAAGAACCCGACGGCCGAGCCGGCGAAGTAGTAGATGCCGAAGATCGTGCTGTACCAGTGGTGGTCCAGGCTCATGAGCAGGTCGAAGGCCATGAACGTGAGCGTCAGGCCGAACACGAGGGTGAGGGGTGCGCTGAACCGCTGCAGGCGGCTGGTGATGGCCGGGTCGCCGGTTTCGTCCTGGTCGACGGAGTTCTTCCAGAAGAAAAAGCCCATGCTGCTGAGCACGGCCAGGTAGACGAAGATGCGGACCACGAAGAAGAACGGCTCGAGCCAGGCCCGCTTGGCCAGGGCCATTGCGTCCAGGCCTTCGGGGAGCGAGGCGGCCGGGCCGTGCTCGGCCTCGGGGATGTTCGGGCCAACGGCTGCGGCGAAGCGGAGCGTGTGCGCCGGGGCCGAGAGGTCTGAGGCGGCGAAGAAGGTGCCGGGCGGCACGTCCTGCCGCAGGCCGGTGGACTGGCCGTTGTTCGGCTCGGGATTGGGCCGGTCCTCCTGCGGTGCGGGAACGATCTGGCCACCTGGGCCGGCTTCCTGGCCGTGGTCCACGCCGCCGTGGGCACCGCCGCGGCCTTCGGGGATGTCCGGGTGGACAAGGTCCAGGCTCTGCTCGAAGGTGGTGACGCCCGGGGCATGCGGTGCCTCGATGGCCTGGACGACCTCCGGCGGCATCGCCTGGGCCCAGCGGTAGAGCGAGCCGTCCTGCAGCGCGACGGACAGGATGATCGGCAAGGCGAGAACGAGGAACAGCGGGAAGCAGACGGCCGTCGCCTCGGCGATGCGGCGGACGTTCACGCTCCAGCCGGCGCGGAACAGGTGCATGACCAGCAGGAAGAACGTCGCGCCGACCGGAAACGTCAGGAAGAACGCGAAGGCGGTCAGGTAGGCGAAGTAGAAGCGGTTGACCTGCTCCACGCCGTCGGGCATGGCCATGCCGAGCACCGCCGAGAGAACAAGCCCGACAAGGCCCACGGCCAGTGCGGCCACGGCCAGCATGGTCGCCCTGGGGCCCAGGCGGGTGCTTTCGGTTACGTCGTGATGGTGAGGGGCGGTTGCCAACTTAGTTGCTCCGGGCGCTGGGTGCTTCGTGCGTGGTTGAATCGGCGGCGAGAGGCGTCTGGCCGGCGGGTGATTCACCCGTCGCCTCGGCGACGAGTTCGGCCGGGGCGTTCTGGCTCACCTGCAGGGCGCGAACGTAGGCCACAATGGCCCACCGCTGCTCCGCCGGGAGCTTGTAGCCGTACCCGGCCATGCTGCGGATGCCGTTGTTGACCGTGTTGTGCAGGTGCCCGACCGACCGCTCCAACGGCTGGCCGGCCACGAGATTCGTCGGCGGGACCCAGCCGGCGTTTCGCCCGGCGTCCTGCCCGCGGAGTGTCTGCAGGTGGACGGGGCCGTTGCCCACGCCGTCCGCACCGTGGCAGGAGGCGCAATGGATGTTGAACAGCCCTTCGCCGAGCTTGAGAAACGCGGCGGTATCGACGGCCAGGCCCTCGGGGAAGGTTTCGTAGAAGACGGCGTTTCCCTCGGCGTCGCGAAGGACGTCGCCGTCCGGCCCGACCTGATAGCCCAGGTGCAGGTGGGCGTTGTTGTAGGTGTAGTAGTCCGCCGGGCGATTGCCGACCTGCCAGTACTCCGCCCAGCTGGGCCCCCAGATGCGCCCACGGGAGATGGTACCGGGCACGGGCTGGCGTTCGGACCGCTGGTCTTCGTAGAGGGGCGAGTAGCTTTGTGCCTTGTACTTCGCCTGGTTGTCCATGTCCTGGAAGATGTGGATGCGCGGGTCGAGCTTGTCCTTGCGGACCATCTCGCGAACCGCCCAGGCCAGCGGAATCCAGCTGGCGACGACGCTGATCATGAGGATCGCGATGATCCAGAACGGCGGCCGCGGGAAGTTCCGCCGGAAGTTGAAGCCGTACCAGGGCTGGAACTCGTATTTCACCTTGGGAACCTTCACGTTTAGTCCTCCACCCGCTCGACGCCTTCGGTGCGGGTGCCGCCGAGCATTTCGGCAGTCTTGGTTTCGTCGAAACTCGGGTCCGTCGCGTCGATGACGATGAAGAACCGGTCGTCCGTCGCCCGGCGGAACCGGGCGGACTTGAGCAGCGGGTGGTAGAGCATCGGCAGACGGTTGAGCCCGAGCATGCCGAACACGGCCGTGAGGGCGGCACCCAGCACCGTCGTCTCGAAGATGATCGGCACGAACGCCGGGAAGCTGACCAGCGGCTTGCCGCTGATGAGGTATTCGTAGCCGGCCAGGAGCCCCATGAACTCGAAGCTGGTGCTCTGCGTGTAGATCGTCAGGAACGTGCCGGCCGCCATGCCGAACAGCCCGCCGCCCAGCACCATCCAGGGCAGCTTCGTCGGCTTGATGCCGATGACGTCGTCGATGCCGTGAATCGGGAAGGGGGAGTGCACGTCCCAGCGAGTGTAGCCGGCGGCCTTCACCTGCTTGGCGGCGCGCATCAGGCTGTCGACGTCGGCGTACTCGGCCATGACGCCCACGAGGGCGGGCGCATCGACGTCCGCCTGAGGGACGGTGTGGCTTTGTGCCGGTGAGTGTGTCGGGGAAATCGTTGCCATGTCAAAGTCGCTCTCGGTTCGGTCTGGCGCCTTGTCCTTCGGGTGCCGGTCGTCGCTTGACTGTCGACGCCGAATCAGTGGCCACCGCCGGGGCGGGCGTGGTAGTCGGTCGCGGCGGCGTCGGCCCTATCGTGCTCGTCGTCGTGCCAGTGGGCCTGCGGCATCACCGTCTTGACCTCCGCCATCGCCACGATCGGCAGGAACTTGAGGAACAGCAGGAAGTTCGTGAAGAAGAACCCGAACGTCCCGAAGAACATCAGCATGTCGATCGGGCTCGGCCAGTACTCCGCCCAGCTGCTGGGCAGGAAGTCCCGCGTCAGGCTGATGATGATGATCACGAACCGCTCGAACCACATGCCGAAGTTGACGAACATCGCGATGATGAACGTCGCCACGAGGTTCGTCCGCACCTTCTTGAACCACAGGAACTGCGGCGCGACGATGTTGCAGGTCACCATCGCGGCGAAGAAGAACGCGTACGGCCCGAACGGGCGGTTCAGGAATGCGAACTGCTCGAAGTGGTGGTTGGAATACCACGCGATGAAGAACTCCGTCACGTAGGCATACGCCACGATCAGCCCCGTACCGAGCATGACCTTGTTCATGTTCTCGATGTGGCGCAGCGTGATCAGGTGCTTCAGGTTGAACAGTTGCCTGGCCGGGATCGCCAGCGTCAGCACCATCGCAAAGCCGCCGAACACGGCACCGGCGACGAAGTAGGGCGGGAAGATCGTCGTATGCCAGCCGGGCAGCTGGCTCGTCGCGAAGTCGAACGACACCACCGAGTGCACGCTGAGCACCAGCGGCGTGGCCAGGGCGGCCAGGAGCAGGTACGCCCGCTCGAAGCGGTGCCAGCTGCGGGCGCTGCCCGTCCAGCCCATGCTCGCGATGCCGTAGGCGATCTGTGCCACGCGGCTCTTGGCCCGGTCGCGGAACGTCGCCAGGTCCGGGATCATGCCGACGTACCAGAACAACGCCGACACCGTCGCATACGTGCTGACGGCGAAGACGTCCCACTCCAGCGGGCTGCGGTACTGCGGCCACATCGCCATCTGGTTCGGGTAGGGGAACAGCCAGTACGCCAGCCACGGCCGGCCGACGTGCAACGCCGGGTAGATGCCCGCGCAGCCGACGGCAAAGATCGTCATGGCCTCGGCGAAGCGGTTGATGCTCGTCCGCCAGTCCTGCCGCAGCAGGAACAGGATCGCCGAGATCAGCGTCCCGGCGTGGCCGATGCCGACCCAGAAGACGAAGTTTACGATGGGAAAGCCCCACGCGACCGTGTTGTTGTTGCCCCAGACGCCCACGCCCGTCGTGACGAGCAGGGCGATGGTGGCACCGAGGATCGTCGTGATGCCGCCGGCCGTGAAGAAGGCGATGTACCACCAGACGGGGGTTTGGCCTTCGTGAACGGCGCAGACGGTCTCGGTAACGTCTGCGAACGTCGCGTCGCCGAGCACCAGCGGCTGGCGGACGAGCGGCTCGTCGCCGGTGTTGTCCAGCTCCGGGCCGAAGAGGGTGGTTTTGGTCGGGATGGAAGCCATAGGTCTGGGCGTTGATCGTTCGTCGGTCGAGGTGAGTCAGTCGGCGTCAGTTCGAGAGGGTCACTTGTTCGCCGGCGAGCAGGCCTGGGGATTCGTCTCCCGGGCCGGCGGGGCCCTCTGACAGCACGGGGTTCGGGTTGCGGATCTTGGCCATGTGCTTGCCGCGCGGGCGGGTGTTCAGCTCGCCCAGCACGTCGTACGTGCGGGGGTTGCGGTGTTGCTTGAGGGTGCCGCTGGTCAGGTCATTGAGGTTGCCGAAGGTGATGGCCTCGGCGGGGCAGGCCTGCTGGCACGCGGTCATCAGTTGCGGTGCCTCGTCGGCGAGGAGCACGTCGCCGGGCACGGTGACGATCTTGTCGTCGGTCGTGACGACTTCCTTGTCCGGCAGGGCGGTGCCTTTGTCCATGCCCTTCACCCACTCGTTGCGGGCGTAGATCTTGGCCTTCTGGATGCGCTGGTAGCAGTAGCTGCACTTCTCCATCACGCCGCGCATGCGGAGCGTGACTTCCGGGTTGTAGAGCATCCGCTTGATCTCGTTGATCTGTTCTAGCTGTTGCGTATCCGGGATGCCCAGCCAGATGCTGTTGTACTCGTGCCCGCGTGGGTTGCGCACGTGCCAGTCGTAGTAGTTGAACCGACGGACCTTGTACGGGCAGTTGTTGCTGCAGTACCGCGTGCCGATGCAGCGGTTGTACACCATCGTGTTGATGCCCTCGGAGTCGTGAACCGTCGCGGCCACGGGGCACACCTGCTCGCACGGGGCGTTCTCGCAGTGCACGCACATGATCGGCTGGTAGACGACCTCCGGGTTGTCGTCGCTGGAGGCGTCCTTGGCGTAGTCCTTGCTCTTGAAGTACCGGTCGATGCGCAGCCAGTGCATCTCGCGGTGCTTGATGACCTCCGCCTTGCCCACCACCGGGATGTTGTTCTCGGCCTGGCAGGCGACCACGCACGCGCTGCAGCCTGTGCAGGCGTTCATGTCGATGGCCATGCCCCAGGCGTTGGGCTCGTTGAAGTAGAGCGGGCCCTGCGGGTGCTTCTGCCCGTAGCCGCCGTCCGGCAGGACGCTGGGCGGGTTGAACAGCTGCAGGCTCTTGACGGCGTGCGTCCCGACGTGCGGGGCGCGGGCGTTCTTCAGGTAATCCGCGTAGCTGGCCTCGCGGATGATGTAGCCCGCCTTGCCCTTTTCGCCGACGCGTTTTTTCATCGCGTACCGCCCCGGCCAGTCCAGCAGGTGGTGGTCCTGCGTGAGGGCAAGCCGGTGGTTGCTTCCCGTCGGCTCCACGTCGACGGCGGCGACGTTCATCCCGTCCGTCGTGCGGACTTGGTAGGTGTCGAAGCCGACAGGGTCGACGCCTTCGCCCACGAGCCCGCCGACCGCCCCGGCCAGTCGCCGGCCGTAGCCCAGCGGCAACGTCAGCACCCCGTCCGGCTGCCCGGGCATGAGGTACGCCGCGATCTCCAGAACACGCCGCCTCTCGCCCACGCCGTGCAGCACACGGATCATGTCGCCGTTGGCCAGGCCCAGTCGTTTGCCGTCGGCAAGGCTGATGCGGGCGGCGTTGTCCCAGGTGATTTTCGTCAGCGGCTCGGGCAGTTCCTGCAGCCAGCCGTTGTTGGCAAAACGCCCGTCGTGCACGTGCCCGGTGATAAAGGTGACTTCCAGGCTCGACGAGCTCGGGGCGGCAGTGAGTCCCATCGCGACGATCGCCCGCGCGACCGAGCCGTAGTCCGGACGCGGCGATTCGCCCCGCGCTGTGCTCCCCGCGAGCACGCCGTCGTGCAGCGCCCGCTTCCACGCCTGCTCGAATCGCTCGCCCGTCTGCCCGAGCTTCGCCTGCCACGCGCTGCGCACCAGCTCGTGCCCGTCCGGGTTCGCGTCGCCCGCGAAGAACGCGAGCAGCTCGATCTCGCTCCACGCCGGGGCGTAGAGCGGCGCGATCATCGGCTGGATGGGCGCGATCG
>JBHJOM010000055.1:0-13328 GCA_050329715.1 Phycisphaerae bacterium | reverse complement strand
CGTGGCCGAGTCAGGCCGCGCACACGTGGCTCGGGTAGTGGTCCGCGAGCTCGGTGGCGCGGGTGGCCCGCAGGTTCTGCCAGGGCTTGGGCCACGGCATATGCCCGGCCCGCTCGATGAGTCGGCAGTACTGCTGCCTCAGGTTCACCGCAGGGTCGCGGTAGCGGGAGATGACGAAGGTCGCGCCCGGCTCGGCCTCTCTCAGTACGGACATGGCAAACCTCCTCAAGGTTCAGGAACAAGGGACACGGCCGCGACCGGACGACGGAAAGACCCGTCAGCAACCGGCGCAGTTACAAGAACAGGCTCGATACGACGACAAACCGGTTCCGTCGCCGAGGCATCGAGTAATAAATCCACCATCTGCCGGCCGACCTCCGGGTTGTTCTTTTCCACAGTCGCCACGGGCGGCGTCGGCTCGTAGCGGCGGCCCCAGGTGTCGTGCCAGGTATTGTCGTAACCGGCGATCCACACGTCCTGGTTCGGCACCAGGTGGCACAGGCGTACGGCGGCGGCGATGAAGCTGACCGACTCGTCCGAAAGGCACATGATCGCGTCGGGACGGCTTGATCCGGTCAGGTGCTCGGCGAGGTACGCGACGTTGTGCCGCGCCACCACCTCGAACTGAGCGGCCGAGCCGTCGAACTGAAGGGCATATGGCGAAGGGGCCACCCAGGCCGGCGGGAGTGGCGAGAGGCCGGCCTCATGCATCGCGCGTCGGTAACCCTTAAGGCGCGCCGCACTCCACCAGCACGGCCGCACGGTCGTCATGTGCAGGATCCGCCGCCGACCTTGCTCGATCAGGTGGCGGCAAAGCTGATACGCCCCGGCTTCATGGTCTGCGACAACCCGGGGCAGGGCCTGGTCTTCCGGATCATTCGAGGACGCCACCAGCCGAACGCCTACATCCTGCAAGCGGCGCGCCATGTTCCCCCAGGCGGGCCCGCTGTCCCGGTATCGTAATGCAACCACGCCGGCGACATTGGCTTGCCGAAGGTCTTCGATCTGCCCGTTGGTCAGGCTCGTGTCGTGAACCTGGAAGGCATCACGTCCGGCGGCGCGGACCGCCTCTAGCGCCCCGTAGTTGACTTGGAAGTTCCACCCCGCCGAGGCATCCGCGGCGGCGGCCTCGGTTGGCAAGGACTTGCCGGACAGCAGAACAACCGCCCCAGCCAGCAACGACGATCCGGCCCCACCTGAGGCAGCGCGACCATTCCGAACCACAATCCGGGTTCTCAGGCCCGCTTTGCGTATCCAGCCCTCCTGATCGAGACGCGAGACCGCCCACCGCACAGGGGTCCGCCCGACGGCAAGTCGTTCAGCCAGAACCCTTTCCGAGGGAAGCGACTCCCCCGCGGCGATGCTGCCACCCTCGATCCACGACCGGAGGGTGTTAAGTGCCGCGACACGATCAACTGAGCTCTCATCGAAGGCTTTTGGCATCGTTTGGGTTATCTTCGCATAAAGTAACCCAACGTCAAGCGGAAAGGGTGCGAACATGTCCCAAGTTCATGCCCTGGCTTACCTACTGCCGTCCTCTCATCTGCCGGCCGTTGCCGGGCCGCGGGCCGATGATGCCCAGTTCGCGTCGATACTGCTTGAGGTGTCGAACTCACGCCGGGCAGACTTGAAGCGGGAGGCTACGGCGGTGGTCCCCTCGCCGGCGTCAAAGGCTTCGAGCACAGGCGTGCGGATGCCCATCGAGTAGGCTTTTATGCGTCACCTCGGGGTGATGCGGCATGCCTACCCGATGTAGAACGTGAGTGCTTGGCCCTGGCAAGGGCAACCCTTAGATCTGCCGCAGGCACGCCTCGACGACTGCCGAGAGGCTGCCTGTGGCCAGGCCGACGCAGGTGTCGGCCGCCCCGTAGTAGACCCATAGTTCGTCGCGCTCGGGCCGGGCGATCGCGCCGCACGGGAAGACGACGTTGCTCACCTGTCCGGCGAGTTCATAGGGGGCTTCGGGGGCCAGCAGCCAGCTCCGCGTGAAGCCGATGAGCTTGGCCGGGTCGTTCAGGTCCAGCAGGGCGGCACCGATGTAGTAGTGCCGGTCGGCACCCGTCCAGCTCATCACGCCGTGCAGGAGCATGAGCCAGCCGGCGGCGGTCTTGATCGGCGGGGTCGGGCCGATCTTCATGTTCGCCCAGGTCGCGAAGCCCGGCTTCATCAGCGGGCGGTGGCAGCCCCAGTGGATCAGGTCCGGCGAGCTGCTGAGCCAGATGGCACCGGCCATGTTCACCGCGCCGGGCCGGTCCAGGCGGTGGTACTTCCCGCCGATCTTCTCGGGGAAGAGCGACGAGCCGCGGTTGGGCGGCAGGCCGGTCAGTTCGATCGGCTTGTAGCTGCGGAAGTCGTCGGTCTTGCCCAGCAGCACCATCGGCCCTTGGCCGTCGGCAGTGAAGGCCGGCGTCTGCAGGTAGTAGCTGCCCTCGATGGGCGTGAGGCGTGTGTCGATGAACGTGCAGTTGAGGATGTCGAACGGCGGCCCGGCGTCGGCCAGGTCGATCAGTGGCTCCGGGTCGATCGTGAACCGCACGCCGTCGCGGCTGCGGGCCACCCACGTGCCGTAGGCACGCCGCTTCTTCTCGAACTCGTACGCCGAGAGCAGCAGAATCGTCTCGTCGCCCACCAGCACGGGGCTTGGGTTGAATACGGCCATACTCCCCGGGAGGTGCTCGCGGGTGAGGATGGGGTTGGCCGGGTGGCGCTTCAGGATTTGCGTCGCGTCGTGCATGGGTACTACTTGAGGGTGACGGTGACCGTCTGGTCGTCCGTGAGCTTGACGGTGGCCGTCGCGGTGCGGCCGTTGTGCTCCACCCGCACCTCGTGACTGCCCTTGAAGGCACGCACCGTGGCGGTGCCGGCGGCGTCGGCGCGGGTGTTTTCGTTCGTCCACCAGGCCTTTTGCGTCAGGTCCTTCCAGACGGTCAGGGCAGGTTTGGGCGTCCAGTCCTCGTAGAAGAGTGGCGCGTTGTCCTTCCAGTGGCAGCCGTCCCAGAAGCCCCAGAGGGTAAAGCCCTCGGCGTGCGGGTGGCTGAAGGTGATGGTGAGCATGTCCCGCAGAAGGTCGGCCTCGTAGCGGGCGATTTCGTTGTCCGGCTCGCCGGTCCTCGCGTAGGCCGCCGCCGAGCCGCCGGCGGGCAGGGCGTCATGCTCGGAGATCTGCACCTTGTACTTGCCGCCAACGGACAGCTCGTCGAACACGTCGTACAGCTTCTGAGGATGCCAGTCCTCGCCGACGATCCCCACGTGCCCCTGCACGCCGATGCCGTGGACTGGCGCACCGCGCCGGGTCAACTCCGAGACGATGTCCAGCGTGTACTGGCGGCGCAGGTGGCTGGTCGGGCTCGCCAGGTGGGCCTCGTTGATGTAGAGCCGTGCGTCCGAGTCGAGGTCCCCGACGAGCTTGAAGAGGTTCGCAACGAAATCGAGGTAAGCCTCACGGGTCGGGAACCGCTGCTCGAAATACTTGCTGCCGAACATCTCGTTGATCACGTCGAACCCGCTCACGGGCTCGCCCACCGCAGGGACGACCTCGCGGACGGAGGCGAAGAGTTCGTCGGCGGCCTGTTGCACGTCCGGCATGCTCTTGACGCGGTCGGGCACCTGGTCGCTGCGCGGGTAGAGGATGCCGTGGATGAACACGTCCAGCCCCATCTCGCGGAGGTTCTGCAGGTGCTCCATCGACTGCTCCGGGCGGTACTCCCACACCCGCCAGTTCGGACCGGTGGTGACGGTGTTGAACAGCCCGGCCAGGTGCTGGCGGTACTGCCGGCCGTTCTCGTCGTCGAGGTAGAACACACTGCGGAAGTCGCTCGTGCGGTGTCTGGCGTCCTGCTTGAACTTGAAGGCGTCCGCGGCCGTGCCGAAGCCGAAGGCGTGCCGCTGCTGCTTCACCGTCACGGCGGCGGCCGGCACGGGGTTGCCCGCGGCGTCCTGCACCTTCACCGTCAGGTCGGCCTTGCGGTAGCGGTCGATTCGCTCATCGGCCGAGGCACGCCATTCGGCGTCCGGCTCGCGGCCCTGGTAGTCCAGCACGGCCTCGTTGGTCGGCAGATCGTCGATGCTCACGTCCGGCCCGAGGTTCACCAGCGTCAGCCCGCCGATTTCGACGGTCTGCTTCTGGTAACCCACGAAAATGGGCATTTTCACGGTCGTGTCGTTCTTCACCTCCCCGGCGAAGTAGATGCGCTGCCACGCCTCGCCGACAGCCGGCTGGATCGTTTGCTGCACCAGGTGTTTCCAGCCGTTCGGGTCCCAGGCCTTCTCCTGCTCGACCCGGAAGAAGACCTCCCCGTACGGCCCGGCCGCCTCGGTCACTCGCAGGTACATCACGCCGAACAGCACATCCCCCTCGGCCACCGGCGAGTCGCCAGGGAACTGCGCGTGGATCTTCCAGCCGGGGTCGGCGGCCTCCTTCACCTCAATGCGGAGGGCCTTGGGAAACGGCTGACCCTCGACGTCGATCAGGCTCACCTCGGCCGAGCCGCCGATTCGCTGCAGGGACCAGTTGTTCCGCGCGTAAACGTCCGCCTGCGTCTTGCCGAGCAGCCAGTTGAGCTTCGGCAGGCCGTTGAGTTCGTTGAAGTGCAGGTCGCGGTGGTAGGCGTCGAGGTTCTCGGTGGTGGCGGCCTCGATACGATCATTAGCGGCCCCGCCCGCATCCGCACCGCCGGCAGGAACGTGGCCGGCGGGAACCTGATCGAACCGGAACGTCTTGTCCGGCTGCCCAATGACGTTGATCGTCAACGCCTGGTTCGGCTTGAGCGACCTGACGAACCCCTCCAGCGCCGGGTCGGGCCTGGTTGGGCTAAGCCACTTGCCGACGGCGATTCGCACCGTCTTGTCGGCGATGTCGGTATGCGTTGCAGCATCACCCTCGGCGGGCTTGGCTTCGTCCACGATGAAGACGAACCAGTTATTCGTGTGGTTCGGCACCCACTTGACCTTTCCGACGAGCTCGCCCTCGAACGCGGCGGCGGATTCGGGGGCGTCCCACGGGTTGGCGTACGCCGGCTGGCTTAGAAAGATCATCCCGAGCAGGGCGCAAACGATCAGCGTCGTGAAGTTACGCATGAGAGGGCTCCGTTTCCAAAGTCACTGAATGCCGCGGAAGAACTCGTTCCATCGCCCGGTCTGGGCGAAGAGCGGGCCGACCTCCTTCTCCGACAACTGCTCGATGCGCAGGTCGAAGAAGAGGTAGTTGGCCGAGGTCTCGCGGTGCGGATAGTTCGTTTCAAAAAGTGATCTGCCGGTGAACGTGTTGATGCTGTTCCCCTGCTTGAGCTGGACCCACCAGCCGTCGCCGGAGCTGTTGAAGCCGGCGTCGCCCAGCAGCACAGTCTTCTCGGGGCGGTCCGGGGAACTGAACTTCTCGAGGTAGCCGTCGTTCAGCGGCCCCTCGCGGCTGATCCAGCCGGCGTTCTCGTTCATCGCCAGCGTGCGGTGCCGGTCCGGCAGAAGCTGCTGGTTGGCCGGGCAGGTGAAGACCGTGTCGTTCGTGTCGATCCACTGCCTGATCTGGCCCGCCGAGGCGCTGGTGCCCAGCGAGCCGGGAAGGTCCTGGTACAGCCCGGCCAGCGTCACGTGCCAGAGAAAGCGGTTGTCCCCCAGCGGCTGGCCGTAACGCGTCTGTGAGTAGACCTGCGGCACGGCCAGCTTGTACTCGTTGGCGTAAAACTGCATGAAGACGCCCACCTGCCGCAGGTTCGACTGGCACGCGACGTCACGCGCGGCGCTGAATGCCCTGGAGAGCGTCGGCAGCAGAATGCTGACGAGCAGCGCAATGATGCCGATGACGACCAGCAGCTCGACAAGTGTAAAGCCGGAGCGTTTGATGTGTTCGCAAGACATGCTGCCTCCATGGGCGGGGGGAGGGGGGGGAAAGCCGCGACGCGCCTTTCGGCCCGCCGCGGCAGGAGGAGGATGCCGTTACCGCCGCCGACGAACGAGCACGCCGGCCAGCAGGCTCAGTCCGGCCAGCGAGGTCGGCTCGGGGATCAGGCCGACGTCGCCAGAGAGGACGACGTTGTCGAGATTCGCCTGGAAGCGTTCCTGCCCGCCCATCGACAGCTCGACCGTGATCGTGCCGGTCAGTCCGTTCAGTAGCGGGTCGGCGATCGCACCGCTGCCGGACGGCGGAATGGCGAAATTGTGTGAGTTGGTATCTACGACAAAACTCCCGACGTCGATGCCGTTGACGGTGTAGACCAGATCCGAGCCCACCCCCTGGGCGGAGGCCGAAGCGGCCCAGCCGGTCAGGTCCACCTCGTAGCCGGGTTCGACATCGACGGTGTACGTCCAGACGCGGACGATCGACGCCGTATCGCCGGGGAAGACCAGCCGGTAGATCCAGCTACCCTGGTTGAAAGCGATGACGTCTGTCTTGGGCGGCGTGCCGGTGCCGCCCCAGCTCATGTCCGAGACGGCGGAGATGCCGGTCGGCAGCGGCGCAAGGCTGTTGGCCTTGGTCTGGTCCTCGAAGTCGAACGAGGCGATCGTCGCCGCGCCGGCGAACGCGCCGAAGGAAAGGGTCGCACAAGCGGCCAAAAGCAGGGGTTTACGTAGCATCATGGTACTCCTCAAGTGTTCGTTGGCCCGGCCGGCACCGTGCCGGCGAGCCATGTCGGCTGTGAAATGAACGACGGCAACGACGCGTCGCCGTCGGGGTGTTTGATTCGTTCGAGCATCATGTCCGCCGCACGCTTGCCCATCTCGGCGCGGTCGAAGCCGGCACGTGGCAGGTTCGGGTAGAAGCGGCGGAACAGGTCCAGGTCGTCGCAACTGGCGAAGCCGCAGTCGCGGCCGAGCACGATGCCGCTGGCCGCCGCCGCGGCGTGGAGCTCCAGCACGTGCGGGTAGTCCGACGCGATGACGGCCGCGCCGCCGGCGGCTGCCTCCGGCAGCCCGTGCCACCCGCTGACGGCCTCGTGATCGAAAGCCAGCGTCTCGAACGGAACGCCCGCGGCCTCGGCCGCCGCACGCACGCCGTGCTCGCGTTCCTGCGCATGGTGGTACGCCCGGCGCCCATCGACGTGCGATCGGATGAAGATCAGCCGACGGTACCCCGCGGCGACCATCGCCTCGCCGGCCAGCCGTCCCGCCGCGACCTCGTCACGCCACAGGCACCCGGTCGAATCTCGCTTGCCGGCGTCGCACCAGATCAGCCACTGCACCAGGTTCCCCAGCGCCTCGCGCACCGGCTTGATGAGCGGGGCCAGCACGATCATGCCGTCCAGCGCGTGCTCCCGGAACACGCGGCCCATGCCGTAGGTGTCGCTCTCGACGTCCGTCAACTGCACGAGGGCCGAGGTGTAGCCGGCCGGCTCGAGCACGCTGTTGATCCCGACGACGAACTCGAAAGTGTGCGGGTGGGCATCGCGGCCGTGGCCGTCGTTGTGGAAGACGATGCCGATGGTCCGCGTGCGGCCTTCGAGCATGCTGCGTGCCGCGGCGTTGGGGCGGTAGCCGGCTTCGTTCGCGGCATCGAGAACGAGTTTGCGGGTGCGCTCGGAGATGCGGCCGGCCATGCGGCCGTTGAGCACGCGGCTGACCGTGCCGGCTGAGACGCCGGTGGTCGAAGCGATTTCGTTCAGTGTCGGGCGTGTCATCCGCAGGCGTCCTCCTCTTGCGCAAAGCATTGCACAGGGGAGTTTCGTTGTCAAGCAGAATCGTCCGCCCGTGCGGCCGCGGCTTGATCCGGCCGGGCCGACCGGCGAGCGTCCGGTCCCCGGCCGCTGACGGCCGCCGCGGCTTTCGCCTGTCAGCCGCCGCCTGCGTCAGCTTCCGCGGCGGCGGGATCGACCATAGCTTTACCCTGCGCCTCAGCGAGGTGGCCGAGCCGAAGCTGCGCCCCAGCCCTCAGCCGTTCGAGGTGCGGATCGGGACCCCCAAGGACGAACGGGACAACTCGCTCTAGCGTCGCCGTCAGGCGGCACTCGCGTTCACAACTGCGGCACGGGGGGGCTTCGGCATGCACCTGAGCCTTGACGCACCCCAGGGCTCCGGGCGGGGCATCGCCGAACTGGCCGACGCCACCCGCCGGCCGAAGGTGCGCGTCAGTGTGCTGCGGGACCTGTACATCCCCCGGCTGGATTGAGGGAGCCCCCCCCTCGCTACCGCCGCCGGCGCGCCTCTTCCACCCGTGCCGCCAGCGCCGGGTCGGCCAGTTGCGGCCGCAGCGCCGCCTCTGCGGCCGCCGAAACCGCCTTGGGCGCGTGGGTGATCTGTGACAAGAGGAACTCCACCGCCTGGTCCGTCCTCATCGACGCCATCGCCGTGAAGCAGACGTTCACCTGCCGCGGCGTGGTGCACGCCTCGAACCAGTCGCGCAGCAGGCCGAGTGCCTCCGGCCGGCGATGCTCTGCCAATGCCAGTGCGGCCGCCTCCTGCGCCGGCTCGGCCTCACCCAGCAGCACCTGGCGCACCAGCGGCAGGTTCGCCGGGGCGTCGAGTGCCAACAGCGACGCCATCGCCTCCAGCAGCACGTCGGCGTCGTCGCCGAGGCGCACGCGCAGCCGCAGCACCGGCACGCCCGCGGCCATGCCGCTGACGCCCAGCGCCCGCGCGGCCCCGGCGCGGCAGGCGGGCACGGCATCGGCCAACAGGTCGGCCAGGTCGGCGGTGACGCCCGGCGGGTTCAGGAGCGCCAGCGCCTGGGCGCAGTTGGCCCGCACGCCCGCGGCCGAGTCGCGCGGGGGCTCCGGCGGACGTTCCGGCTGACGAAATGCCAGGCCGGCACGCAGCAGGACGGCGTCGCGGCAGCCCACGGCCGCGAGTGCAGCTGAGAGGGGCACCAGCGCCTGGCACCCCTTGTCTGCAAACTCACGCCGGATGAATCGGCCGAAGGCGGCGGCGACGTCGTCGGTCAGGTGAGTCAGCCGGTGCCCGGCCACCACCTCGGCAGCGCGGGCGGGCAGGACGTTGTTCTGCTGAGCCAACGCGTCGATCAGCACGGGCGAGGCGGAAGGGGCGTGCGGATCGCGGTCGGCCACGGCCAGCGCGGCGTAGGCGGCTTCCATCGCTCTGGCGGCACGGCCGGGGGGCATGGCCGATAGGTTATACGGTTTCACCCTGAACGGCGCGCAGCCTGTCGGTCGCGGTGATGCGCCTGAGTTGCTAGCGGGTCAGGCGGTACCAAGCGGCCTTCACGTCGCGGATAAAAAGGGACGCGGCCGCGGCTGCCGACCGCCTCGCCGGGCTGCAGCACCGCCCGCCAACGGTCTCGCCGCAGCCAGTTCGCATCACCGTCGCATAAATCAACACGCGTGAAACGTCCGGTTCGCGCCCGCCGAAGTCTGTCAAAGAGTCTACCGCCGCGCGAGTCACGCGACAGCCTCCCAATGTCGTCCGGAGCATGCACCTGCCGGTTGCTTTCGGCGGCGTCAACTCGGGATGGCGGCGTCCGTCGTGAATAGCGCCAGGTCATCGTCCCCGGGGTTCAGGCCGCCTGCCGGGTTCACTTGTATGTGGCTGCAGTCGGGCTGGGCATTCTGCCATCACGGCCGACTTCGAGGCGGGCGTCGGGACCGACACACCCGACCAGTTCATCGGCACGGCCGGGAACGGCTGGGTCGGGCCGTGGGACATCGACACCCGCACGTCCGATCCGGTGGCCACGCAGGCGCATACCACCACCAATACCCTTGCCGGGACGGGGTCGCTGCTGCTGACGAGCACGACTACCGACAACGACGGCGGCGGCGCGACGCTCGTTTCCGGCTCCGCCCAGGAGAATCGGCGGGTTTACGACGTCACCTCGGCGTTGAACTCGGGGCTTCGCGTTGTACTTCAAGGTGCCGACGGCCCGGAGCACGTCCGCAACGTCAAGGTCTGGATGCCGGACCCGGCCGACCCGCAAAACAAGTCGCTAGAACCGGCCGCGGGACACCACGGCGGCGTGATTCACCCCGGCTTCATCGATCACCTGACGGCCGACCCGGGCATGTTCGGCACCATCCGGTTCATGGACTGGACGGCCACGAACAACAACGGCCAGACCACCTGGGCCACACGCCGCCCGCCGAACCACGCGTTCGCCTCGGGTAGCCGGCACTTCGGGCTGTTGATTCCCGGAACGGCGGATCAGGAGGGCGGCGTCGGCGTAGCCTGGGAGCACGTCATTGAAGCCTCGAATCTCGCCGGTAAGGACGCCTGGATCAACCTGCCGCACGCCGCCGACGACTACGTCGGCAAGCTCGTCCAGCTCTTCCGCTACGGCTCGGACGCCGACGGCAACCCGTACACCAGCCACCAGAGCCAGCCGTACCACCCGCCGCTCCGCAGTGACCTGCGCGTGTGGGTTGAGCACAGCAATGAGATCTGGAGTAACGGCGGCAACTTCCGCCAGGGGGACTGGGCGCAGCAGCAGGCCAGTGCCGAGGGCATCAGCAAGGCCGCGTTCAATGGCCGCCGCGCCGGCCACGCCCGGTGCCCGCAGGATCAACTTCCAGCCGCCTGGCAGCACCGTCCCGGCCGGCTATACGCCGGACTTCGGCGAGGCGTTCGGCCTCCGGCCCGACGGCAACCGCTTCGGCTACGGCCCTGGTGAAAGCGAGTGATGTGGTCATTCTGTGCCTTCCGGGGTCGGGTACTGTGCAGGCGTGCGTGGCCTCGGTGCTGCCGGCGGTGCGACCGGGGCAGTTGTTCATCAACACGTCGACGTGCCTTCCGGACACCGACCGCCAGGCGGCCGCACAACTCGCAGGCCGGGCGGCCGCGTGGGTGGACGCGCCGCTGACGTGGCGGCCGAAGGGGTTCGTGTTCATGGTCGGTGGCGAGGCGGCGAGCTACAGACTGGCCGAGCCGATTCTGGACCTCATCGGCGGCCGCCACCGTCACATGGGCCCGCCCGGCTCGGGGCAACTCTGCAAGCTGATGCAGCAGACACTCGTCGCGTACCAGAACGCCGTGCGTGCCGAGGCGGCCGCCTTCTGCCGTCGCGCCGGGTTCGACCCTGCATGGCTGCGCGACTACCTGGGCTTCGACTTCCCGCAACGGCTGCTCGACGAAGAGCCGGGCACGAAGAACACCCTCGGCATGATGTACAAGGACTTGGGCTACTACCTGCAGGAAGCCCACGACCGACGCGCCGCCGTGCTGCTGGCCGCCGTGGTGCATGAGGCCTTCAAGACAACGCTCAACGCCGCCGACGGCCCGTGGGACCACGACGCGATTCACGCGTTCTGGCGACTCCAGCACGAGCCCTGGCCGCCCACGGCCGACGCCCCGGCCGCACCCGAAGCGAAGGAAGCCGACGCGTAAGATCGCGCTCGGGAGGACGGCGGCAGGCAAGCCGCCGCCCTCTTGAAGGTCGGCTCACAACTCGCGACACCGCCGGCCCGGCCCCGGCCCGAAGGGCTTCTGGCCTGCCCGCGGCCGCCGGCCATGGCGACGGCACCGGCGGCTGGACCGACGAAGGCCCCTTCAACGACGCCCGCATATTCCCCATCGGCCGCGTCAACTGCCTGGGCACCACCTTCGAGATCGGCACCGAGGGCCACACACCGACCCGTCGGTCCTGACAATGCTCGGCCGGTCCTTCTTCGTAGTGCCCAAACAGGTCACCATCGAGGTGGGCCGGCGCT
Source organism: Phycisphaerae bacterium (assembly GCA_050329715.1). Taxonomy (GTDB): domain Bacteria; phylum Planctomycetota; class Phycisphaerae; order Tepidisphaerales; family Tepidisphaeraceae; genus DAIOTR01. The sequence goes on along the minus strand of JBHJOM010000055.1, from coordinate 1,743 downwards.
GCCGCGGCCTCTTCTTCGCCCACGCCGCCACCCGGTCGGCCGGCACCGTCGCCAACTACCGCATCCGCTACGCCGACGGCGAGAAACTCACGCTACCGGTCACGGTCGGCAAAACATCAGCGACAGGTGGAAACACCAACTTCCCGACGAAGAGAGCCGCACCGTCGGCTACCTCCACCCAGAGCCGACGGAGCCGAAGCACCCGTACCGGTTCGAGCGGGTGCGGTACTGGCAAAACCCCCGGCCGGACGTCGCAATCGAGTCGATCACCGTCGAGAAGTCCGACGCGAACACGAACTTCGACCTGATGGGTATCACCGCCGCAACGTGGTGAGGCGCAGTGCGGGGTCACAGCCGTACGCAGTCCCGAACGGTCGGCAGTCGGCGGTTTACGCGGGGTGGAAGAAGGGGAAGAACACCATGGCCGGCATCCGCCGCGTCGCGAACCTCAAAAGTCCGCTGCACCTGGAATAGCTCAACTCCGCTCGGTCCTGAAGACGAGCGGCGGCTTTCGCGGCCGCTACCGCGTCTCGGCCCACTGGCCAGAGCTGCTGAGGATGATCCTCGCCCAGAACCCGACGCTCATGCGGGCGTTCGATGGTTTCGGCCCGGAGCGATTGGCGTTGTGACATGTGACGGCACTGCCGTGCTGCCTCGGCCTGACCCGTGTGGCCTTTCGGGCCGGAACAATGCTTCACAGCGTCCTGGGTTCGACCGCGTTCGCGAACTCGTTCAGCCTCTCCGCAACAAGGACACGGCGTTCGACCAGAAAGTCGCTGAACGCTTCGACCTCAAGCAGCTTCGGATCCGTGGGGATGCACTGGGCGTTGAATGGCCCGGGCCCGAGTTTCTGAATCAACTCGGGCAGGTAGAGGGCTGGAGATCGCTGGCCCACAGACTGGTTTGTGCGGCCCCCGATGAAGGCGAGGTTGCACAAGTCGTTGATCTCGCCGGTCGGGTAAATGCCACGCAAAAGAGCCTTGGGGAAGATGTGGTGGAACTGTAATTTGTGCTGCCGGCCAGTGCTGGCGGGCGTGAGGCGACGCTGGCTGTGCCAGTCGGTGGCACCGGCGGCGCGGAAGGCCAAAAACATCGCCTTGAACAGGGCGCTCCGCTGGGTGAGGCCCGCGAGATCAGTCGGCGTAACTTCCAAACGGCCAAACTGTGTCGTCAGGCGATCGATGAGCCCAACGACGCCCTTGCCAGATCGCACGACTGCCAGATCCTGATCGAGCAGCGTTTCGCTGCTGCCGCGCGAGAACCGACCTTTCAGGTTGGCAAGGTGCAGCCAGCGGATGAGTTCACTCGCCTCCTCCGGCGTGCGTTCATAGCCGCCTGCATCGTTTAGGTAGGCGAGTACGATCAGGAGGAACGGGCTGGAGAGTAGTAGGGGACTGTCGATGCCGGCCTGCCCGCGGCAGAAGTCGATCGCGTCGAGCATTGCCTCCGTGCTCGGCTTCCATGCATCCTTGATCTTCGCGATCGGTAGTCTCCCGACTGTCTTGAATCGCGATTGGTCAGTTGCGAAGGCGATGAGGTTCTTGAGGTGAATACCGGTGTCGAGGTCGAATCCCCTCGCGGCACACTTTGCTCCGAAATCGGTGAAATTCTTCAATGAACCTGGCCATTTTGCCGTAATCTGCGCAAGGGCCAGGTCGCTGCTGCGGAGCTTGGCCCCCAACGAGTTCACACGGACGAATATCTCGGTGACTTCCTCGTACGAAAGGTCGCGCCCGAGCACGT
>JBHJOM010000054.1:0-8716 GCA_050329715.1 Phycisphaerae bacterium | reverse complement strand
CATGCGGTGGACCATCCTCACGCCCGACGCCAGCGTCGCCTGGGACGGGCCCGCCCTGGCCTTCGGCCCCGGCGTGCCCCGCCGCGAGGCACCCGCGCCCGACGAGCTTGAAGACCTCTGGAAGCGGTACTACGCCAACATCTTCAACCCGGCGCGGATCAAACTTGCGGCCATGCGGGCCGAGATGCCCCGCAAACACTGGGCGACCCTGCCCGAAACCGAGGCCATCCCCCAGATGCTGGCCGCGGCACCCAAACGCGTGGAGCTGATGATGGCCAACGCCCGCAAACTCGAAACCACCGCCGCCGACTACCTGCCGGCCGACCGCTCCATCGAAGCCATGGCCCGTGCCATCGAACATTGCAAGGGTTGTGAACTCTACCAGCACGCCACGCAGCCCGTCTTCGGCGAGGGGGACCCGAACGCCACGACTGTCTTTGTGGGCGAGGTGCCGGGGGACCAGGAGGACCTGGCCGGCCGCCCCTTCGTCGGCCCGGCCGGGCAGCTGCTCGACGACCTGCTGGCCCGCGCCGGCGTGGACCGGTCCCGCGTCTACGTCACCAACACCGTCAAGCACTTCAAGTTCGAGCAGCGCGGCAAGCACCGGCTGCACGTGAAGCCCTCGGCCCGCGAGATCGCCGCGTGCGTGCCGTGGCTCGAGGCCGAGGTGGTAAGCATCGCGCCCAGGGTGCTCGTTTGCCTGGGTGCCACGGCCGCGCAGGCCGTCTTCGGCCGCGGGTTTCGCATCACGCGGGACCGCGGCCGGGCGATAGAGACCACCTGGGCCCCCTTCACCCTCGCGGCGTTGCACCCCTCGGCCCTGCTGCGCATGCCGGACCCGGCCGCCCGCGAACAGGCCGAGGCGGACTTCGTCGCCGACATGAAGCAGGTGGCCCGAGCCATGGCGGCCGCGGACGCGTAACGCCAGCCCGCACCGCCCAAAGCCCGCGGGCCCGAGCCCGTGAAAGCGAAACCGCATCAACCCAGCGTCTTGCGGGCGTATTCCGTGGCGGCGGCGAGGGCGTCGGGGAGTTTGGCGACGTCTTTGGCGCCGGCCTGGGCGAGGTTCGGCCGGCCGCCGCCGCCGCCGCCGGCGGCCGTCGCCGTCTGGCGGACCCAGTCGCCCGCCTTCAGCCCGCGCTTGATCACATCCTCACTCACCGCGGCCACGAACGTCAGTGTCTCGCCGTCGCTGCCGGCCAGCAGCAGCCCGTAGCTGTCCGCCTTCTTCTTTACCGCATCGGCGATGCCGCGGAGCGTGTCGGCATCCGCCCCGCCGGCGTCGGCAACGATGACCTTCGTGCCGCCGAGGTCCTGCGCCTCTGCCAGCAGCTTGTCCACGTCCAGCGTTCGCGCGGGGGCATCCGTTTTGGGCTTTTTCCTGGCTTCCTTCAGTTGCTCCTGCAAGCTTTGCACACGTTGCAGCAGCTCTTCGGGCTTGACGGAGAGGGACTGGGCCAGCTGGCGGAGCGTGGCGTCCTGCTGCTGGGCGTAGGCCACCGCGTGCCGGCCGGCCACGGCCGTGAGGCGGCGAACGCCCTTGCTGACCGCCTCCTCCGACACGATCTTGAAGAAACCCGCCTCGCCGCTGCGCGACAGGTGCGTGCCGCCGCAGAACTCCACGCTGGTGCGGGCCGCGTCGAACGACTTGACGTCCCCCTCGCCCAACGCGACGACGCGGACGGGGTCCGGGTACTTCTCGCCGAAGACGGCCCGCACGCCGGCGATCTGCTGCGCCTCGGCCAGCGGCATGCTCACGGCCTGCACCGTGCTGTCCTGGCGGATCAGCGCGTTGACGATCTCCTCGACCCGCGCCTGCTCGGCCGCGGAGACGGGGGCGTTGTGCGCGAAGTCGAACCGAAGCCGGTCGGCGTCCACCAGGCTCCCCTTCTGGTCCACATGCCCGCCCAGGACCTCGCGCAGCGCGAAGTTCAGCAGGTGCGTGGCGGTGTGGTGCCGGACGATGTCCTCCCGCCGCGCATCGACGGCGCAGGTGGCGGGCTGATTGGGTTCGAGGTACCCCTCGTCCACCCGGCCGACGTGCAGCACGTGGCCGCCGCGACGCTGGGTGTCCTCCACGAGGAACGTGCCCGTGGCGGTGCGGACCGTGCCGCGGTCGCCCACCTGGCCGCCTTGCTCTGCGTAGAAGTTCGTGCGGTCCAGCAGGAGCATGGCCGGCACGTCCTCGGCGAGGCGGCCGGCGGTCTGAACCTGCTCACCCTGGACGAACGCCAGCACCTTGGCGGCCGTTTCGCCGGGGGCGTACTTGGCGGCGTCGTCGGTGGCCGGCACGGCCGTCAGGTCCACGGCGACGTCCCCGGCGACCTTGCGGCCCTTGCCGGAAACGACCTGGAACTCCGCGAACAGCCGCTCGTACTCGGGCATGTCCACCGTCATGCCGCGCTCCTCGGCGAGCTGGCGCGTCAGGTCCACGGGGAAGCCGAACGTCGTGTGCAGGTCGAACGCGGCCTTGCCGGCGATGATCCGCGCGGCGTCGCGGCTCGTCGCCTCCTCGACGGCGTCCTCGAACATCTTCAGCCCGCGCTCGATCGTCTTGAGGAAGTCCGCCTCCTCCTCGCGTATGACCTGCGCGACGCGGGCGGGGTCCTTCTTCAGCTCCGGGAAGGCCTCGCCGAAGTGCTCGACGATCGTCGGGACGATCTCGAACAGAAACGGCCGCTTCAGCTCCAGCTTCTGGTACCCGTACCGCACCGCCCGGCGGATGACGCTCCGCAGCACGGCGCCGCGCTTCTTGTTGCTCGGCACGGCGCCGTCGGCCACGCTGAACGTCGCCATCCGCGCGTGGTCGGCGATGACGCGGAACGCCGTGTCCACCGCGTCGGCCATGTCGCCGCCGTAGGTTCGGCCGCTCAGCTCGCCGATGCGCGCCAGGATCGGCGTGAAGACGTCCGTGTCGTAATTGCTGCCTTTGCCCTGCAAAATGCTGCAGATGCGCTCGAAACCCATGCCCGTATCAACGTGCTTGGCCGGGAGGGGGGAGAGCTTGCCGTCGGTGCCGCGGTTGAACTGGATGAAGACCAGGTTCCAGATTTCGATGACCTGATCCACGCCGCCGTTGACCAGCGGCCCGCCGGTTTTGTCGGGCGTGCGGTCGTAATGAATCTCCGAGCAGGGCCCGCACGGACCGGTTTCGCCCATCTCCCAGAAGTTGTCCTTCTTGTTCCCCGGGTGGACGCGGTCGGCCGGGAGGAGGCTCAGCCACAGCTCCCTGGCCTCCACGTCCTCGCGCAGGCCCTCGGCCGGGTCCCCCTCGAAGTACGTGGCGTGCAGCCGCGTCGGGTCCAGGCCCCATTGCTTGGTGAGCAGCTCCCAGGCCCACTGCACGGCCTCGGCCTTGAAGTAGTCGCCGAAGCTCCAGTTGCCCAGCATTTCGAAGAACGTGTGGTGGTAGGTGTCCTTGCCGACGTCGTCCAGGTCGTTGTGCTTGCCGCCGGCGCGGATGCACTTCTGGCTGTTGGCCGCCCGGTTGTAGTCGCGCGTCTCGGTGCCCAGGAAGATGGGCTTGAACTGGTTCATGCCGGCGTTGGCGAAGAGCAGCGTCGGGTCGTCATGCGGGACGACGGGGCTGCTGGGCACGAACCGGTGGCCGTGCTTCTCGACGAAAAAGTCGATGAACTCACGGCGGATCTGGGCGCTGGTGTGTGTCTTGGCGACGGTCATGGGCGGGGGATTATCACCGCCGGGCCGGTAAATGTCACTGGCGACGGGCTCACGGCACGGCCACGTCCACCCAGACCAGCCGGTGGTCACTGCTGGCGTTGTTCTCGACGAGGCCAAAGAGCGGGTCGTCGGGCGTCGGCCAGAAGACGCCGGAGGCGAGGAGCTTCAGCTCAGGGCTGGGCAGAACGTAGTCCACGCGGAGGTTGCCGGGGCCGTCGGTGTCGTCCCAGTCGGCGGTGTCGTGGGCGGGGTCGCCGAGGTGGTTGTCATTCACGCCGGCTTGCTGCTCGGCGGCGCTGGTGCCCCCTTGACTCGCCGGGGCTGGGCTGCCGCTCCACCAACCAATCATGATCCCGAAGTCACTGGAGGCAGAGGTGCGTTCACCATCAAAAGGGTCGCGGTTGAGGTCGCCCATAACAACGAAGGGTTCTGTGCTTCGCCGCTTTCTCTGGGAGGACATCAGCATTCTGTTCACTTCCCACGGTCGCAGTCTGCGGCCGAGCACGATCTGTTCACCGCGCGGCTCAAGGAACGCCGGCTCGCCGTCGTCCGCGATCAGCCACTCCGACCGCCCGTCGTTCGGGATGATGATGCTGTTCAGGAGCTTTACCTCATCCGCATTCCGCAGCCCATTCCGGTCCTCCGGCCCGTCAAACACCGGCGGCGTCGGGTGGGCGATCAGCAGCGTCACCGTCTTGCCCTCGACGTCCACCGGCACCATCGCGTGCGTCTTGCTGCTCAGCCGCAGCACGGCCAGTTCCTCGTCGCTGTACCAGGGCGTGCCGTCTTCCTTCACCGGCAGCTTCGCACCGGGCAGGTCTTTCCAGAGGAACTGCCGGAAGGTCCGCACGTTCGCCGTGTCGATCGGGTAGCGGCTCAGCACGGCCATGCCGTACTGGCCGGGGAAGAGGCCCCAGCCGAAGCAGTCGCCGGCGTAATCCGGGCTGCCGGGCGTGGCGTCCACCCGGCCGTTTTTGTCCAGGTCAAGGCCCGAGTGCACGCCGGTGTTCACCTCGGGGATGTAGACGTACGGGTAGTGAAAAGGCTCGGCCCCGTTCTGCGGCACGGAAAGGTAGTTGGCCTGAAACGCCGCGACGCCCCGCCCGGCGGCGTCGTAGTCCACCTCCTGCAGCAGCAGCACGTCCGGCCGGGTCCGCTGGATGATCTCGGCGACCTTCTGCATCTGCAGGTCGTCCCCCGCCTCGGCCGCGGCGAGCATGGCCCCCGGCTCCTCCCGCGACAACGCCGCGTTGAACGACGCAAACCGAACCCGCTCCCCGGCACAACCGCCGGCCAGCAGCAACAACAACAGCAGGACAGCGCCTCGAGCCATGGCCGCAGTGTAACGGCAAAGCCGGCGGATCAATCGAGGTTGGTCTTTACATGCCGCCTTTGCTAAAACGGCAGTCTGTGCCGGACTTTCTTTCGAACATCCCCGCCGACCGCATGCCGCGTCACGTCGCCGTCATTATGGACGGCAACGGCCGATGGGCCACGGGGCACGGGCTTTCGCGGGTGGACGGGCATGTGGCCGGGGCGAAGGTGGTGCCGGGGCTGGTGAAGCACGCCGCGGGCCTGCGCGAGCGGCACGGCGGGCCGGACGTCATCACGCTCTACAGCTTCAGCCTGGAGAACCGCAAACGCCCGCCGGAGGAGGTCGGGCGGCTGATGAACCTGCACGTGCAGTACCTCATCGAGCAGCGGCCGTTGCTGGTGGATAACAACGTCTGCTTCCGGCACCTGGGCCGGCTGGAGGATTTGCCCGAGCAGGTCGCCGAGGAATTGGCCGTGACGCTGGACCTGACGCGGCACAACACGGGGCTGACGCTGAACCTGGCGCTGGCGTACGGCGGGCGGGGTGAGATCGTGGACGCCGTCCGCCGCATCGCCGAGGCGGCGGCCGCCGGGCACCTGGACCCCGCGAGCATCGACGAGGAGACGTTCGAAGCCCACCTCTACACCGCCGGCCAGCCGGACGTGGACCTGCTGATCCGCACGGCCGGGGAGATGCGCGTGAGCAACTACCTCCTATGGCAGATCAGCTACGCGGAGATGGTGGTGCTGCCGGTGCTCTGGCCGGACTTTACGACGCGGCACTTCGACGAAGCCCTCCGCGCCTTCACCGGCCGGAAGCGCCGCTTCGGGGCGCTGGACCCGTCGGCGGCCCGCTGATTCTCCGGGTTTACCGGGGATGTAGTACAGAGGGCAGGGAGACAGGGAGGGCACAGAGGCGAAGATTGGGGGTTGGGGCGGCCCGTTCCTCTTGTTTACGCCTGTCATGCTGAGCGAGCGCACCGAGTCGAAGCACCTCCAGGCTTGAAGCGGTCGGTGCGCGTTTCCTGCACTTGGTCGCCCGGCCGCGGGCGTGTCGACACGTCCAGGGAACACGCGTCGGCTTGGCCGTCTCGGGAGGTCGTTCGGTTCGCTGCGCTCACTCACGATGACACGGCGGACGTGACCATCGCGCGCCTCTTCCTGCCGCGAGGCTGTATTTCCGGCCGCTTCGCGAATAGGTTTCCCGCGTGGACCCTTCGCTGCGTAACCGCCTGACGTTCGGCCCGATCATGCTCGGCCTGCTCATCGGCCTGCTCGTGCTCGACTGGGCCGTGGAGTATTGGACGCGCCCCCTCACCTCCGCCGGGGAGGGCCTCAAGGGCGTGGGCCTGCTGCTGCTGCTGCTGCCGCTGCTGCCTCCGGCCACCATCGAGCTGGCCCGCATCTTCGCCCTCAAGTTCGCAAGGCCGTACCGCATCATCGCCGGGGCAGGCTCCACGCTGCTGGTGCTGCACGCGTTCTGCACACAGTTTCCCGTCTTCAAGCCGGTCTCGGCGAGCCTGCTCATGTTCATCGTCGTGGCCATTATGCTCGTCGCGGCGTTGCGGCGGAGTTTCCTGGGCACCAGCCGCGACGCCATCATCGCCATGGCAGGCACACTGCTGGCGGCGATCTACGTCGGCGGGCTGGCCTGGTTCCTCATGGCGCTGCGCGTCCGCACCGGGGCCCATTTCAGCGGCACCACGTTCCACGTGGTCATGATCCTGCTGGCGGTCAAGTTCACCGACATCGGCGCGTACTTCAGCGGCAAGGCGCTCGGCAAACACAAGATGATCCCCTGGCTCAGCCCCGGCAAAACGTGGGAAGGGCTCGTCGGCGGGCTGATGCTCGCCGGCGTCGTCGGGGCGGCGTGCGCGCCGTTCATCCACGACCTGCACTGGTACACGGCCGTCTACTTCGGCATCCTCATCGGCGGCTTCGGCCAACTCGGCGACCTGCTGGAGAGCCTCATGAAACGCGATGCCGACGTGAAAGACTCCGGCCAACTCATCCCCGGCTTCGGCGGCGTGCTCGACGTCATCGACTCCCCCCTGCTGGCCTTCCCCGTCGCCTACCTCCTGTTCAGCCTCGGCAGCTGAAGCCGCGGTGCGGCACACAGGGCAAACAAAAGAAACAAGCGCCGTCATCGTGCGTTCTCACGTCACTTCGGCAAACCCGTGCGGAATGAACAGTGGCCGGCGGAGAAGCGCGTGACAGACAGCAGGCATCGGCCGAAACGGCGAACCACCTGAACGCCGGGCACCACACCATTGCTCGCCTCAGCAAGACGCCTCCTTCCTCGCCCCGAAGGGGCACATCTCTACTCGCCCCGGAGGGGCGCATCTCTTCTCGCCCCGGAGGGGCGGCGGAATGTAGCCAGGGGTGGAGCGAGCCGAGCCGCGCAGCGGCCGCGAGCGAAAGCCCTGGGAACGCCGCCCCCACAATCCAAGCCCCGGAGGGGCGGCAGAAGCCTCGGCCGGTTCTGTCGCCCCTCCGGGGCTTCGCGCAATGGGGGCCGGCCACCCCGGCCGTGACAAATCGGAGATGTTTGTACGGTGAGCGCAGCCAACCGAACGACCTCCACGCATGAACAAGCACTCGAGCGGTTCCTGGCGACGAGCACATTGCCGCGGCATGGCGTCCAAAACCAGGAAACGCGAACCGACTTCTTCCAGCCTGGAGGTCCTTCGACTCGCTGCGCTCGCTCAGGATGACATGGATGTTGCGCACCGCGTCGCGGACAGCCCCGCGTCACGCCCCTTCCAACCCCGCATCTCTCTCTGTGATCTGCCCATCTCTGCGGCCTTGTATGTTCAAAACACCCTCATCTTCTGCTCTGTGCTTACGCCTCCGCCGCTTACCCGCCGCGGCCGCCGAACTGTTCGAGTTTGACTTCGTCCGTCCGCACGTTGTAGGTGAGTCGGCGGACGGTGCCTTGCGGGCGGCCCTGGGCGTCGAAGACCTGCACCGGGGCCCCCTCGCCGCCGGTGGCGACGAGGATGCCCGTCGTCGCGTCGTAGTCGGCCGTTGCGGCCTCGAAGCTGACCTGCTCCGACACGTACGTCACGCCGCCGGAGGCCTGGAGGCGCTGCAGGTCGGCCCCCGCCGGCATGCCGGCTTCTCCGCCGCCCTCACCGCCGCCTTCGCCTGGTGCGTCCGTTTCTGCCGGGAGGAAGGTGAGCTTCACCCGCCCGGCCGAGAGGTTCAGCCGGCGGGCGTTGTCACCGATGCCCTCGTGGGCCATGCGCACGCCGCCGGTGAGCTCGGCCTGCCTGGCGGGCTCGTCGTAGACGAGGCTGTCGCCCCACTGCACGGCCGTGGCACCCCGCAGGTTGCCGAGCCCTCCGGGCGCGACACCGGGCGCGACTGCGGGCGGGGCTGCGGCGGCTCCGTCGGCTTCGACCGCGTTGGCGTCGGCGGGGTCGGGTTGTTCGGGCGGGCGGTTGTCCTGGTAGAGGAGTCGGCCGGGCACGGGCACCACCACGCGGCGGGCAGGCACGTCGAACTCCACGCGCGGGGCTTCGAGCCGGCTGCGGCGGAGCAGCCCCCCGACCGGGTCGTTCAGCACGCTGCCGAGCCTGGCGTTCCCCTCGAGAATGACCCGCTCGACCTCCTTTTGCCCGCCGAGCGTCTGGCCGAAGCCGAGCGACGCGTCCGCCCCACCGCCGGCGTCTGCTACGTTCGCATGGTTCATGGCGTCGGCGGCATCGACGGTGGCGTC
>JBHJOM010000053.1:0-29085 GCA_050329715.1 Phycisphaerae bacterium | reverse complement strand
GAGTACATGTCGCCCGAGCAGGCCGAGATGACCGCGCTGGACATCGACACGCGCAGCGACGTCTACAGCCTGGGCGTGGTGCTGTACGAACTGCTGGCCGGGGCGTTGCCGTTCGACGGCAAGACGCTCCGCCGGGCCGCGTTGACGGAGATCCAGCGGATTATCCGCGAGGTGGACCCGCCGAACCCGAGCAAGCGGCTCACGGGCCTCACCGGCGAGGAGGCCGGCACGGTGGCGAGGCAGCGCCGCATCGCCGCGGCCCGGTTGGCCGAGGAGCTGCGGCGCGAGCTGGAGTGGATTCCTCTCAAGGCGATGCGCAAGGACCGGATCGAGCGGTACCGCTCGGCCGCGGAGTTCGCCGACGACATCCGCAACTACCTCCACGGCCGGCCGCTGACGGCCGGGCCGGTGTCGGTCAGCTACAAGGTGCGCAAATTCGTCAAACGCAACCGAGCGCCCGTGCTGGCCTCGGCGGCCGTCGCGGCGGTGTTCGTCGCGCTGGTCGTGACGGGCTTCGTGCTCGTGTCGACCGAGCGCGACAAGGCCGTGGCCGCCCGCGACGCCGAGCAGGAGCAGCGCCTGCTGGCCGAGGCGAACGCGTCGGAGGCGATCCTGCAACGTGGTATTGCCCAGGAGCAGACGGCCGTCGCCGAGCGCAACTTCGCCGAGGCGGTGGCGCAGCGCGACCGCGCCGAGGCGAACCTGCAGCAGGCTGCCCGGGCGGTGGACGATTACTACACGCTCATCAGCCAGGAGACGCTGCTGGACGAGCCGGGCCTGCAGCCGCTGCGCGACAGGCTGCTGGCCAAGGCGCTGACGTTCTACCAGAGCCTGGACGTGCTGAACCGCGACGCCCGCGGCCTGGACATCCGCCTGGCCAACGCCGGGCTGAACGTGGCGCGCATCCAGGTCGGAATGCGGGCGCTGCAGGATGTGGAGCAGACGCTCACCGGGCTGATACCGCAGCTCGAAGCGGCCATCGCCCGCGCCGCCGAGGCCCGCCCCGAGGACGCCCCGGCCCTCACGCTGGTGCTATGCCGAGCGCTTAACGAGCAGGGGGACGTTTACATGCGCACCCGGCGACTCGACGCGGCGGCGGCGGTCTACGAACGCGTCGTGCAGACGTGGCGGGCCAACGCCGACGCACCCCCGGCCGTCGCCGACGGCCTGCTGGACACCGCGGCGTCCGCCATGACCGAACTGGGCGACGTCGCCGCCCGTCGCGGCGACTTCGAAGCCGGCCGACGCCTCACCGCCGAGGCCCGACAGATGCGCGAGTCGTTCGCCGAGCGGCACAAGGATAAGTTCGCGATCGGCGACCTGGCGATGACGATCCAGCAGCAGGGGATCATCGAGGCGTCGCAGCGGCAGTGGGAGCCGGCGCTGAGCTTCTTCGACGAGGCCGCCCGCCACCGGCAGCGTCTCACGGAGATGTTCCCCGACAGCCTCTACCTGAAAAACCACCTGGCCGACACGCTGACGAACAAGGCGCTGGCCGAACGGCACCTCGGGCAAAAGGACGCGGCCGCGGCCACGTTCGACCGCTGCCTCGAAATCCGCCGCGGCATGACCCGGCAGAACCCGGCGGTGCACCTGTACCAGCGCGGCCTGGCGGAGACGGCCCAGAACCGCGCGTTCCTCGCCCGCGACGCCGGCGACGCGGCGATGCAGAAGCAGTCGCTGCTGGAGGCGATTGCGGCGTACGAGAAGGCGTTCGACGTCGCCTCGGATGACGTGACGGTCCGCCGGAACCTTTCTACCACCCACGCCGTGCTCGCGACGCTGCTGGCCGAGACTGGCGACATGCCCGCCGCCATGGACCACCTGGACGCCGCGGCCCGTTTGCTGGGCCGGCTCGCGGAAGTGCTGGAGGCGGGCGGCTCGAAGCAGGAGCTTGCCCGGACGCTGAACCAGCGGGCGTTCCATGCGCTGCTGATCGGGCGGACGCAGGAAGCGCAGGAGCACGCCGAGGCGGCCCTGGCGGCCTGGCCGGACTACCCGATGGCGGAGCTGAACCGTGCCCACTGCTGGTTGCTGAACGGGCGGGCGGAGGAGGCCCTGGTGTGGTACGTCGCCAACCTGGACAAGCCGCTTTACGCGACCAAGCGGATCGCCGACGGGGCGTTGGAGGACTTTGGCATGCTTCGGAAGTTCGGCCGGGGCAACGCCGACGTTGATGCGGCCGAGCGGACGCTTCGCGAGGCACTCGCGGCCGCCGGTAACGATTAAGCGGGCACGAGCCGGGTAACGGTGGGCGATAATTCCGGGCGACCGCGTTTTCTTAGCGAACTTAACAGAGGGCGGGGTATTCTCGTGCCCGTTTGTTGGCATCGGCGGCCAGCGGGCTGCCACCACGGCTGAGGAGGCAAAATGCAGATGCAGACGACATCGGGTGTCGGTCGTGCGCGGTTTGTGCGGGCGGGGGCGGCCTTGCTGGCGTCGGCCGTGGCCGCTTTGGCGATGCCGGCCTCCGTCGAGGCACAGCTGAAGGTCTGGACGGCCGCTGTGAACGGCAACTGGTCGGAGGACGGCAACTGGTCGCCGATCGGCGAGCCGACACTCGACGACGACCTGCTGTTCGACCTCGGTCTGGGTGACACGCTCCCGGCGCAGCTCGGCTTGGACGAACTGGCCGGCGACATCTTTATCGAGGACGCCCAGGTCTTCTCCGGCGGCTCGCTCACCATCGGTTCAGGCGGCGGGATCAATCTGACGAACGGGTTCCTGCGCATCTCCGGGTCGTCGCTCTCCACCGACATCTTCCGAACCACCGGCACCGGCACGGTCGTCATCGACGACACCGGCTTCGAGGGCGGCGCGTTCGTCGCGACCAACGGGCTGGGCGTCATCTCCAACACCGGCGGCGTCGAGCTGGCCACGTACGACGTCTTCTCCGACAACACGGTCCTTCAGGTGAACACGTCCCTTAGGCTCTCGGGCGTCACCAATACCATCGCCGGGCTTACCGGCGGCGGCGTCGTCAACATCTCGAGCACCGGCACCAGGCTCATTCTGGCGGGCGCACAGAACAACACGTTTACCGGGCAGGTCGGCGGAGGCCCCGAGAGTCTCCTGCAGAAAGCCGGCGGCGGCACCCAGACGTTCACGAACCTCACCGGCATGGGCGGTGCCGTTCTGGTTACCGGCGGGACCTTCAACTACGCGGAGACGGCAACCATCGGCGGTTTGTCGGCGACGGCCGAGGTGGAGGGCGGGACCTTCCGCACCAACAGGCCGCTGCGGGCAGAGATCTACCTCCTCAACGGCGGCACGATCGCCTTCGAGGGCGGCTCGAGTGAAACGGCCGGCCTGAGCGTAAACGTCGGCGGCGGCACGCTCGACGCCAGCCCCAACGCGGTCTACACACTCGGTCAGCTTGGAGGCTTCTCGACAGACGCCAGCACTGTGCTGAGCAAGACCGGCGCGGGCAGCATAAAGAGCGTGCAGCCGAGCAACTTCGCCGGCGTCCTGGACGTGCAGGAGGGCACCTTTGAACTGGCCGAGGAGGGCGGCCTCGGCAGTGTCGCCGCGATCAACATCGCTGAGGGAGGCGCTTTTCGCGTCACACTCGACCGGACGGCTTCTCAACTGATCTCCGGCAACGCCGCGGTGAACCTTGGCGGCGGCGACCTCGTCTTCGAGACGGCCGGCTACACGCAGAACCTCAAGCGCCTCAACGCCGAGCGCGGTTCCTCAAGCTTGCAACTGCTGAACGGCCTGGGCTCGGTTCTGCTGGAGGTGGACGACCTTTCGCTCAATCCGTCGGCGACGCTGGACGTCGTCGGCGACCGGCTTGGCGGGACACAGCGGCTCGTCGTCCGAGATCGACCCGGTGCCGACTTCGCCGGGCCGCGGCTTACCGCAAATGGTCAGAACTGGCTCCGCTACGACGGCGGCGAGGGCTTCGTGCCGTTCGAGGCGCAGGATTACACGCTCAACAGCTTCGCCGGCGAGAACGAGGACGTGCTGATCGGCACAAATGTTCCGCTGGCCGGCTCGGCGAACGTCCGGTCGGTCCGTTTCAGTGCCGACGGTCTGCAGACGATCGACGGCGGCGGGCTCCTCAACGTCAGCAGCGGCGGCCTGCTGAAGACCGGCCCGGGGGACACGCGGGTGAACATCGGGCTGCGCGCTTCCGGCGTCCCGTTGATCGCACACATCAACCAGGGGCGGTTCCTCGCCGAAGGGTTCGTCGAGGGCGACGGGCTCATCAAGGCGGGTCTGGGGGAGCTGGTCGTCTCCGACGGCACCATCGGCGGGCCGGTCGCAGTGAACCGGGGCGTACTTCGGACGAAGGCACCGCAGACGCTCTTTTTCGGCGACCTCCTCGTCGACGGCGGGACGCTCATTCAGGAAACGCCGGACAGTTTCGAAGCGAGGCGCGATGCGACCGTCCGCTCCGGACTCTATGACCTGGATGCGGACCAGAACTTCGGCAACGTCGAGCTTCAGGGCGGCACACTGCTCGTGCGGCCGACTGCGCGGCTCGTTGCCGACCAGATCCGGCATGTCGGCGGCGACCTCGTCGTCAACGGGCAGGTGCAGACGACGCTCGTCGAGTTCGGCGGCGTCGAGCAGGACGTGGTTAACCTGAACGGCTCGCTGGGCATCGGCGGGGCACGAACCTTCCGGCTCCTCGACGGGTCGCTCCGCGTCGAAGGCAACGGGCTGATCGACTTTGGTAACACCGGCACCGCCAGCTTCGAGGTTAGCGAAGGCCCGAGCCCCGACGACCTGGTGATCAACGCCGCCGTTACCGCGAACAACGTCAGCAAGTCCGGCTTCGGCACACTGGTGCTCGGCAACCAGGCCAACAGCTTCGTCGAGGTCGAGGTCAGCCAGGGGGTGCTGGAACTCCGGCCGACCGTGGCAAATACGGTTGTGATCCCCGGTGACCTGAACGTGACCGGCGGCCAGCTCAGCCTGGCGCGCGGCGGCGGCCAGAGCTTCTCGACCGACATGCGCATCGGCCTGAACGCCGGCTCCGTCACCGTGCCGGATCTCTACGGCTCGCCGCTCGTCGCACAGTCACTCACGCTCGAAGGGGGCCAGTTTCAGCTGGGAACCGACAACGAACTGACGGTCAAGCAGCTGAACGTGAGCGGCGGGTTCAACCTCATTCGCCCTGCATCCACACTCCGAACGGACGAGCTTAGCTTCACCGACGGCGACTCCTTCGTTGCGATCGTGCTGAGTGAGGCGAACGATGCGGGGCGCCTCGTCGTGCGGGACCGGATCTTCGTAGACGTGAACGGAACCGCCGAACTGCAGCCGGTCATTTCCTCGTTCGCTGCAGGCACGATAGCGGAGGCCGACTTCGACCGCGGCGTAATCGACCTCGACGGCGGCGTCGTCGAGTTTGACGTTCGGCCCAACCAGAACGCCACGCAGCTGGCCGTGGGCGCTACACTGACCGGCGGCCGGGCCCGGCAGGTCGGCGGCGGTACGACGGCGTACCTCGTCCCGGCTGATACCACCTTCGGCCTGACACTGGCGGAGGGCCAATCCCTCGTGACGACCTCCAACGGGCTGGGCGGCCAGGAGATTCTCATCGATGGCGCGACCACGCGCCTGGCGCTGCGTAACGACGACGAGCAGTCGCCCCTCGACCTTCCGAACGACCTTCGGGCCACCAACGCCGCGAACCCGTTGGTCATCGAGGTAAACCGCGACTCGGCAGGGCCGGCGACGGCGTTTCAACTGCAGGACGTGACCGTCGGCTCGCAGTTGGAGCTGCAGGGACAGGGCGTCCTGACGATCCAGTCGCTGAGCCTGCTGGACGACGTCATGTTCCTGAACGACGCCCGCCTCGTCATCGACGGCCCTGTTCGAGACGACGCTTCACGCAAGTTCGACAAGGGTTTTGACACCGACGGCGTCTTCAGTGACGGCGGCTCGACACGCTTCGGCGGCGGGGTGGAGGAAAACACCTACTCCGGCGACACCGACATCACCGGCGGCGAACTCGAGCTCGCCAAGGAGGCCGACACCGTGGCCGTACCCGGAAACATGAACGTCTCCGGAACCGGCGTCGTCACCAACTTCAACGACGAGCAGATCGACGATGCCGCGGAGGTCTCTGTCGCCGAGGACGGCCTCTGGGACTTGAACGGCTTCATCGAGACCGTCGCAAAGGTCACCGTCACCGGCAACGGAACTGTCGACACCGGCACCGGTCAGGTCGCGACGCAGACTCTTGAGGTCGGCACCGACTCGACGACCAAGCGTGGCGGTGAGCGTGACGATTCGCCACTTCTCGGCAGTGTCCAGCTGATCGGCGGTGCGCCGCAGCTCACGGTCTTCGAGCGGAGCGTTTTGATCGATGCCACAATCGCCAGCACCAGTGCGGTCCTGGTCGGCGGCGGCGGCGAGGTGACGTTCTCCGGGCGGGCCGACGTTCAGGGCATGACCGTCGACGGTGCGAGCGTCACCTTCGAGGCCGGATTGGTTCAGGCGTCCGGCGGCGTGCTGACGGGCGAGTGGAACGTACTCAACGGCGGTGCGCTGAACATCCCGAGCAGCAGTGCCGGTGCCGGGCCGGTTTCAGACATCGCCGGGCTGCTCCGTCTGGAGGGCGTCGGTTCGACCTTCACGCCGTTCGCCGCAGTCGATACGGTCTCCGGCCGGCTCGAAGTGACCGGCGGCGCGCGGCTCTCCGGCGGCGCGATTCTGAACGAAGGCGAAATCGTGGTCGGCCCCGACGGATCGCTTCGGCTGACGTCGCTGACGAACGCCGGCCTCATCGAGCTGATCGGCGGTGACATGGCGGCGGGGCAAATCGTCATCGACTACACCGGCGACAGCCCGCTTACCGTACTCGAGGCGCAGATTCGCGCCGGGCAGATCTTCGCGACCGGCGCTCCCAACTCGGCGGTCGGCTACGTCGAGGCCGTGAGGCTCTTCGGCGACGCCGGCGGTACGTGGTTCGGCGAGACGGTCGATGCGACGACCCTGCTGATCGCCTACACCTTTGGCGGTGACGCGAACTTGAACGGGACGATCGACATCGACGACTTCAACCTGCTTGCCGAGTACTTCGGCCAGGCCGGGCGAACCTGGTATGAGGGCGACTTCAACGGCGACGGCAGGGTCGGCCTTGAGGACTTCAACCTGCTCGCGACGAACTACGGCATCGTCGTCCGCACCGAGCCGACCCCGGCCGACTGGGACACGCTCCGCGCCGCGATCGTCGAGGCGAGCGTGCCCGAGCCGGCCTCGGCCGGGTAGCTGGCGGTGGCCGTCGCGCTGCTGCGGCGTCGGCGGGCGGTTCCTGTTACAACACGCCCATGAGCCCCAGGGACCGTGTCGAGGCGCTTCGCGAGGAGATCCGACGCCATAACGACCTCTACTTCGTTCAGTCAAAACCGACGATCTCCGACAAGCAGTACGACGCGCTGCTTAAGGAGTTGGAGCAGCTCGAGCAGGCGCACCCGGAACTGGACGACCCGCACAGCCCTACGAAGCGCGTCGGCGGGGAGCCGGTCGGCACGTTCGTCACGGTAACGCACGCCGTGCGGATGTGGTCGATCGACAACACCTACGACGAGGCCGACCTCCGCGAGTTCGACCGGCGGGTACGCGAAAGCCTGGACGTGGCGACCGTGCGTTACGTGCTGGAGCCGAAGGTGGACGGACTGGCCGTGAGCCTGCGCTACGAGGCCGGCCGGCTCGTGCTGGGCGCGACCCGCGGCAACGGCCGGCAGGGGGACGACGTCACGCACAACATCCGCACGATCCGCGCGATTCCACTGCAACTGAACGAAAACGAGGCCCCGCCGGCCGTGCTCGAGGTCCGCGGCGAGGCCTACATGAACACCGCCGACTTCCAGCGCCTCAATACCGAGCGGGAATCGGCCGGGGAGGAGACGTTCGCCAACCCGCGGAACTTCACGGCCGGCACACTCAAGCAGCAGGACCCGAAGATCGCCGCGTCTCGCCGCCTGTTGTTCGTCGCCCACGGGCTGGGCGAGGTGAGCGAGCCGCGGTTCGAGTTCTACAGCCAGTGGCTGGAGGCGTTGCAGCGGCTGGGCATCCCGATTCCCGACGGCGTGCAGGTCGTCGAAGGCATTGACGCCGGGATCGAAGTGATCCGAGCATTTGCAACCACCCGGCCCGGGCTGCCTTACCCGACCGACGGCATGGTGGTGAAGGTGGACGAGCTTCGCCGTCGCGAGGACCTGGGCTACACCAGCAAAAGCCCGCGGTGGGTCATCGCCTACAAGTACCCGGCCGAGCAGGTGCAGACGAAGCTGCTGGACGTCCGCTGGCAGGTGGGCAAGACCGGCACGCTTACGCCGGTGGCGCAGCTGGAGCCGGTGTTCGTCGCCGGGACGACGGTGCAGAACGCGAGCCTGCACAACATCGAGCAGATCCAGCGGCTGGACCTGCACGAGGCGGACACGGTGGTGCTGGAGAAGGCCGGAGAGATCATTCCGTATGTGCTTCAAGTCGTCACGGAGAAGCGTGAGCCAAATGCAACGCCCGTTACGGCGCCGGCCGGGTGCCCGGTGTGCGACACGCCGGTCAGCCCGGAGCCGGGTACGCCCTACATCCGCTGCCCGAACCCGGACTGCCCAGCGCAACTCCGCGAGCGGCTCAAGTGGTGGTGCGGTCGCAACCAGATGGACGTCGACGGCGTGGCCGAGAAGACGATCGAGCTGATGGTCGACGCCGGGCTGGTCAAAAGTGTTCCGGACCTATACGTCCTCACGCAGGAGAAGTTGCTGACCCTCCCGCGGACGGGTGAGAAGAGCGTGCAGAAAATGCTTGCCGGCATCGACGCCAGCCGCGGTCGGCCGTTGGACCGGGTGATCGCCGGGCTCTCCATTCAGCACGTGGGCAACCGGAATGCAGAGATCCTCGCCGAGCGGTTCGGCAGCCTGGATGCACTGAAAGAGGCGGGCGTGGAGGAACTGGAGGCTGTCGAGGACATCGGCGGGGTTATCGCCCAGAGCGTGCACCAGTTCTTCCACAACCCGGCGAGCCTGCAAACGGTCGAGGCGCTGCAGGCGTTGGGCATTGATCCTAAGGCCGAGGCCCGCATACCGGCCGAGGCGGGTACGTTGCCCCTGGCCGGGCAGACGTACGTGTTTACCGGCACGCTCGAGCAGATGACCCGCCCGGAGGCGGAGAAGCTGGTGAAGAAACTCGGCGGCAAGGCGAGCGGGAGCGTGTCGAAGAACACCACGGTCCTCGTGGCCGGGCCGGGCGCCGGCAGCAAGCTCGCCAAGGCGCAGGAACTCGGCGTGAGGGTCATGAGCGAGGAGGAGTTTCTCGAAGCGTTCGGCGGGTAGGGCGTCTCACTCCGAGGCGAGCAGCTTCTGGTCGAGAAGGCCCATTGCCACGCCCGCGGCCCGGGTCGCGTTCTCGTATGTCGGCTCGTCAAGCGCCAGCCAGATCTGACGGCGGGCTTCCTCGTCGTGTGCCGAGACGTAGCCGATACTCCAGGCGACGTCCTCGGTCGTGACGTCGTTGGCGAGCATGAGCAACCCGGCGCTTCGACGGGCACGTTCTGCTTCGTCCGCCTTGCCGATTCGGAGGTAGGCCGCCTGCACCTCGTGTAGGGCGTAGACCTTGCTCCAGGGGTCTGTCATACGGAGCACAAGTGGCTCAGCTTCGGCCGGGCGGCTCAGGCCCGAAAGCGTCGCGACGCGCGTCTCCAGTACGAACTGAAGGGTCTCGTCATCGTCGGCCAAACCGGCGGCTTCGGCCTGGGCCTGGGTTGCGGCGGCCTGCTCCTCCCAGGCGGCGGCCTTCTTCGGCTGGTCCAGATAGGCGTACTCCCGCGCGAGGGTGGCGTAGGCAAAGGCCTCCTCGATCTGGCCGTTCAACTGCTTCAGGGCTCGGCTGCCGGCCTCGGCGTCGTCGCGGAGCAAGTGGGCGGCGAACAGTGTGACGGCTTCTCCAGAATCGTCGCCGGCGCGCTCTGCGGCGGCGAGGCGCGTCGCGTCGTCCCCGGCCCATGCCGCGGCCAGGGCAACGTCGCCCAGCGTCATCCAAGCCTCTTCGTCTGCGGCGGCGAGGTCAATTGCCTCATCGCCGCGCCCGGCCAATGTCAGCAGGCTGGCCGCGTAGTAGGAGGCCGTCGGCGTCTGCCCCTCCATCGCCGTAACCGCGACACGGCGTGCCTCGTCGGGCCGGCCGAGGCTCAGGTGGATCGAGGCGGCCGACCCGGCGAGTTCGGCACGGGTATCAAAGTCCTCGACCGTAAGCGCGGCGTCGAGCAGGCGGTCAGCCCAGGCGGCAGGGCTTGAAAGGTCGGCCTGCACCGCGGCGGGGCGGGTCGCCGGGGCTGTCGTCGGCGAGACTACGGCTCCGGCGTGCGTGGCCGATGAAAGCACGGAGACGGCCGTCAGGGCCAGGAGAACATGCAGGCGGCTCGATTGCGACATGGCCGGCACAATAATCCACGTTCGGCGTTCGGGCCAGCGTCGACACAGACCTGACATTGGCGATTGAACCGTGAGGGGTTGCCGGTCGTGCGCTTGACAGTGTCGTCGGCCGATCTAACATCGCTGCTCCGCTGCGGTCGTGGCGGAATTGGCAGACGCGCTAGATTCAGGTTCTAGTGGCCGCAAGGCCGTGGAGGTTCGAGTCCTCTCGACCGCACTTGGCCCCGAAAGCTTCAGGCTTCGGGGCTTTTTCATGCGCCGTTGCGTTGGTCGAGCCGCTGAAGGGCCAGGCGTTTGAGTGTGTCGGAGACCTGGCGGATGTCGACGGGCTTGGTCAGGTGTTCGGAGAAGCCGGCCTCGAGACAGCGTTTGACGTCGCTCTCCATACCGAAGCCGCTGAGAACCAGGCCCAGAAGGCTCGGGTCGGCGGCCTTGAGTCGGCGGATCAGGTCGCAACCGTTGCCGTCGGGGAGGTCAAAGTCGCTGACGAGCAGTTCGACGGGCCGGCCGGCTTTGCGTGCGGCTTCGTCTGCGGCGATAGCGGCGTTGAAGCAGTCGGCGGCGGTGACGTCAAAGCCCGCGCCGATCAGCAGGCGTTTCATGAGGGCGAGTGTGTCGCGGTGGTCCTCGACGACGAGCACCCGGACCGGCCGCGATGTAACGAGTGGGGCTTCCGGTTCGTCGATCAGGGGGGTGTTCACCCGGTCGTCGACGAGCGGGAGGCTGATGGCGAATGTCGCACCGCGTCCCGGGCCTTCGCTGTTGGCGGTGATCTGCCCGCCGTGAAGCTCCACGATGGCGCGTGCGATGGAGAGCCCCAGCCCCAGCCCGCCGAGGCGCTCGCGGACGGTACCCGTCCCCTGGAAGAAGGGTTCGAAGAGTTGCTGCAGGCATGCAGGCTCGATGCCGCAGCCCTCGTCCCGGACCTCGACATGAAGACGTTCGTCCCGAGTAAAAGTGCCGACGGTGATCTTCGCGTTCGGCGGTGTGAACTTGACGGCGTTTCGCAAAAGGTTGGAGAGCACCTGGTGGATGCGGGCGGCGTCCGCTTGGATGGTATCGGGGCTGGCCGAGAGGTCCGAGACAAGTCGGAGTCTGGCGGCATCCAGATCGGGCTGCATGCTTTGGATCACCTGCCGGCAGACGTCGTGCATGGAGAGGGGTTGCAGCCGGAGGGTCATCTTGCCGTTGAGAATGCGCGACAGGTCGAGCAGGTCGTCGATGAGCCGGGCTTCCAGGTCCAGGTTGCGGCGCATCATGCCCAGGTCACGGCGGAGGCTGTCGTCCAGGTCCGGGCGGTTTGCGAGCATGCCCAGTGCCATCATGACCGGGGTTAGCGGCGTCCGTAACTCGTGACTCAACATGGCCAGGAAGCGGTCCTTGGCGGCGCTGGCACTCTCGGCGGCGTGGCGGGCGTCTTCGGCGGCGGCGCGGGCGTCGTCGGCGGCGTCCTCGGCGGCCTTGCGGTCGGTGACATCGACGGCCATCAGCACCATCAGCCGCCGGCCCTTCGGGAGTCTGCCCAGCGGCACCGCCGTGAAGTCCCACATGCGTTCCGCGCCCGAGCGCGTCTGAATGATGTACTCGCCGGTATGCCGCGGTGCCTGCTCGTTGAACACCTGCTCGATCGTGGCTTCGACCTCCTCGGCCCATTCCGGGTGGGCGCGGCTGGTCCAGTCCCGGACGGTCAGCAGCTCGTCGGCGGCAAAACCGGTCAGCTGTGTCCACGTTCGGCTGACGAGTTGGACCCGCCCGTCGTCCGTGAAGACCATCAGCGGGTGCGGGCTCTGCAGGAGCACCTCCCGGAACCGTGCCTCGGACTGACGCAACTCGGCTTGTGCCGCCCGCCACTCGGTCATGTCGCGGCCGTAAAGGTTGACGTAGCCCCGCTCCGGAACCGGGGCCAGCAGGAAGCTGAGTACGCGGTCGCCGACGCTGAGCTCGAGTTCCCGGATCATGTCGCTCCGGAGACATTCTGCGACGGCCTGGCGAACGATTGCTGGCGCGGGCTTGCCCGCCTTGAGGTCAAGGCTCCTGAGTATCAGCCGGCTGATGCGATTGGAGTAGAGAAGCGTCCCGCCTTCATCGACGCGAAGCACCGGGGAGGGGTTCTCGTCCGGGAATCGGGCGGCATCCGCGACTTGCATCTCGCTCTGCGTCTCAGCGGTTACGTCATAAAACGTGGTGACGGCGGCGGCGATGTTGCCGTCGGCGTCGAAGATCGGCCCGGCGTTTACCTTCAGCACGATCAGCGTGCCGTCGCCGCGACGATAGCGCAGCAGTTCTCCCTGCACACGCTCACCGGCGATCGCCTTGGCAATGGGGTACTCCTCGGCCCGGTAGGCACGACCGTCGCTGTGCACGCCGCCGTAGACGCTCCAGTCCGCCTGCGCGTGAACGTCCAGCGGCGGGTGGCCGAGCAGTTGCTCGGCGGTCGGGTTGAACAACAGCAGGCGGCCCGTGGATGCGTCGACGATTGTCAGCCCCGCGGGCATCTGGTTGAGGACGGCCTGGAGGCGAGTCCGCTCAGCGTGTAGCTCATGCACGAGCCGCTGGTTCTCGCCGCCGCGTTGATGGGCCGCTGTCTCGTTGAAGAAAACGTCGAGGCACTCATGTCGCGGATGCACGCGGATGTCCAACCACCGCTCTCCCGGCGCGTCGGGGGTTTCCCGTCGGATGACTCTGCCGGTCTTGCGTGCCTCGTCGCAGACCGGCCCGACGGCCGCCTGCAGGGCGTCCGGTAGGGCGTTGCCAAGCGGCTCCCCGATGAGCGCACGGGCCGGCACTCCAAGGAGGCGGGCGGCCGCGGGATTCACCCGCCGAACGACGTCGTTCTCGTCGAGCGCTAGATACCCCTCACTCATGCCGTCCAAGACCGCATCAAGCTCCGGATCGGCAAGGGGTGCATCGGTACTGTGGTGCTCCATGATGGGCAGATGGTGCGAAGGAAACCGGCAAACGAACATCGGATGCCCCGGCCTTTGGATCTTCCGGAACCTCCGAGGCCAATTTTACCCCGCCCTACCCGTACCCCAATTCCTACCCAGCCACTGTCACGAAGTGTACCGGATTTGACTCAAAGACCATCGACGAGAGATTCCTTCCGCAACCATTCGACGAACCGCCGCAGCCCCTCGCCAACGCTCACTTTAGGTTCGTACCCGAAGGCTTCTCTTGCCTTGCTGATGTCAGCATACGTGATGAGCGGTTCGCTCCTGGGCGTGGGGGTGTCGACGATCTTGGCCTCCTTGCCGATCAGTTGGCTCAAGGTGGCGACAAACTCGAGGTTCTCCACCGGCCGGCTGCAGCCGAGGTTGTAGATTTCAAAGCCCTGGGGTTTGTTCAACGCGGCGACGAAGCCGTCGAGCAGGTCGTCGATGAACGTCCAGTCGCGTTTGATGTGCCCTGCGTTGTAAAGCGTGAGGGGCTCGCCGGCGAGGATTTGCTGCGTCCACTTCCAGGGCATCATGTCCGGTCGGCCGTGCGGGCCGTAGACGTTGAAGAACCGCAGCACCGTGATGTCCATCTCGTACAGGTGGCAGAAGCTGTGCGCGAAGAGTTCCATGGCCCGCTTGCTCGCCGGGTAGGGGGCCAGCGGTCGGTCGGCGGCGGCGGACTCCTTGAAGGGCACCGGCGTGTCGGACCCGTAGACGCTTCCCGTGCTCGCCAGAATGCAGCGGGGCTTGCCCGTCTGCCGGGCCGCGTCCAGCAGGTTGGCCGTGCCCTGCACGTTCACCTGGCCGTACAGCAGCGGGTACTTGGCGCTGTACCGCACGGCGGCCATCGCGGCCAGATGGGCTACGGCGTCGATCTTGTTTTCCTCGAACACCTGGCTGACCAGCGCCGCGTCGCGCAGGTCCACCTCGCGGAAGCTGAACCCTGGCGTATCCCGCAGGTCGCGCAGGTGCAGCATCTTCAGGTCGAGGCTGTAGTAGGCGTTCAGGTTGTCCAGCCCCAGGACGCGATACCCCTGCTGCAGCAGACGCATTGAGAGTCGCGAACCAACAAACCCGGCCGCACCGGTAACGAGAACAGTCTCCTTCGCCATGCCGGCCAAGATAAGCGAGGCGGCAACGAAAAGGTACGCGCAGCCCCCGCCGACATATGTTTCGACGCACCCCCCGCTTGCCGGTAGCATGGCATCCGCATGAAAGCCACCTCAACTCGGAAGCGAAGCAAGAAGGACGAGGGCGGGATCAAGGACACGTTCGAGTCGATCCTGATCGCGTTCATCCTCGCGTTCGTCTTCCGCGCGTTCGTCGTCGAGGCGTTCGTCATCCCCACCGGCTCGATGGCACCCACGCTCCTCGGGGCCCACATGCGGTACATCTGCCCCGACTGTGGTTACGCCTTCGACGTGAACTTCTCCGGTAGCGAATCCGCGACGGGCGACGTGAGCGTGCCGAACAACGCCGTCCGCACCATCCAGACGAACCGCGGCCCGGTCACCATCCCCGTGACGTGGGAAATCTACTGCCCCAACACCGGCTACCGCCTCCCGGCCGAGGCCGCCAACCCGTACATGGGCTCCACGCAGTCGCCCGTCTTCTTCGGCGACCGCATCCTCGTGCAGAAGTACGTTTACCTTCTCAACGAGCCGCGAAGGTGGGACGTCGTCGTCTTTAAGAGCCCGCAGGAGCCGGAGCGGTACGATTACGAGCAGAACTACATCAAGCGGCTCGTCGGCCTGCCGGGCGAGTACCTCATGATGCTCGACGGCGACGTCTACACCGCGCCGGGCAACATCCCCCGCGAGAATCTCACGCCCGCCGCATTCACCATCCAGACCAAGCCGGCGTACGTGCAGCAGGCGCTCTGGCGGGTGGTCTACGACAACGACTTCATCCCCCGCAGCACGCAAAACTGGCAGCAGCCCTGGCAGGCGATCGAGGGCACCGGCTGGGACACCGGCGAGGCCGGCCGCAGCAGGGTGTTCGTCTTCGACAACCTGACCGGGCCGGGCACTCTGGCATTCCGCCCGCCGCTGTCCAGCGGCAACTTCCCCTGGACCGACTGGCTGGCCTACAACATCACCGCGTTGCAAACCGACGGCCGCGGCGAAACCCGCGGGCCCGTTCCCGTTCCCGGCCCGCAAGACCTGCAGCGCCTCAGCTACCACGAGGCCGACTTCCCGCCGACCCGCCCGGCGACGCCGTTCGCACGCGAGATGTTCGAGAACGTCTCGGACGGCAAGCTGTCCCTCTTCTACGAACGCACCGCCGGCGACGGCCCGCTCGAACTGCTGATCAGCAAAGAAGGCACCCGCTTCACCGCCG
This sequence comes from Phycisphaerae bacterium, assembly GCA_050329715.1. Classification (GTDB taxonomy): domain Bacteria; phylum Planctomycetota; class Phycisphaerae; order Tepidisphaerales; family Tepidisphaeraceae; genus DAIOTR01. The sequence goes on along the minus strand of JBHJOM010000053.1, from coordinate 13,418 downwards.
AGATCACGCCGGACACCGCAACGCTCTTCATGACCGACGAGGCCGGCAACCGCACCAGGATCGGCACGGCCGGTGTGAATGCCGGCGTGGGTGACGTGGTCAAGCTCGACCTCGTGAGCGTGGACTACCGCGTCGCCCTGCACGTGAACGGCATGGAGCTGATAGCCACGACGCCGCAGCAGTTCTCGCCGGACGTCGCGGCGCTGCTGAGTCGCTTCGATGACGGCGAAGAGAGCCCGGTGCCCGAAGTGCGGATCTCGGCCAAGGACCAGCAGGCGCGTATCAGCCATGTGTCGGTCTGGCGGGACATCTTCTACCGCAGCCGGGTGAAGCGCGAGCGGTCTGTCGCGTTCTGGGCGAGCCCAAAGGACTTCCCGGCAAACCTGGTCCGACTCGGCGATGACGAGTTCTTCGTGGCGGGCGACAACAGTCCCATCAGCGGGGACGCCCGCATGTGGACTGACCCCGTGAACCTCCCGGCGGAGGGGCTTTTCGCCGAGGCCGGGCGCGTGCCGGGGCGGTTCCTGCTCGGGCGGGCGTTTTTCGTCTACTGGCCGGCCGGGTACCGCATTCGCAACAGCCCGCCGTCACTCGTTCCGAACTTCGGCCAGATGCGGTTCATTCACTGACTTTCGACGATGCCAGCCGACCTCCCCAAGCTGCCCGCCCGCCCGGCCGACGGCCACAAGGGGACCTTCGGCCGCGTGCTCGTCGTCGGCGGCTCGGCCGACATGCTCGGCGCGCCGATCCTCGCCGCGACGGCCGCCTACCGCGTGGGTGCCGGCTGGGTGCAGGCGGCCATGCCCGCGGCCATGCTGCCGGCGGCACTCTCAGTCCGCCCGGAGGTCGTCGGGCTTGCCCTCGCCGAGGACGACGCCAGTGAAAACGACCGTAAACTGCTGGACGCCGCTGAGGCGGCCGACGTGCTCGTCGTCGGCCCCGGCCTTGGTGCGTTGCCGCACGCCGTAAAGCGGCTGGCAGCGCTGGTCCGTCTTTCAAAGCCCGCCGTGCTGGATGCCGACGCATTGAACATCCTGGCCGCCGGCGACGCCTGGCCGAAGGACTTCGCACTCTCGGCCGTGCTGACACCCCACCCCGGCGAGATGCAGCGACTCGGCCGACTCTTCGGTGACGTGCAGATTCACAAAGACGACGCCAGACGGCTCGACCAGGCGACGGCGGCGGCCAAAACCTTCGGCTGCGTGGTGCTGCTCAAGGGCCGGCGGACTGTCATCGCCGAGGCCGGCCGACATGCGTTCAACGGGACGGGCAGCGTCGCACTCGCCAAGGCCGGGACGGGCGACGTGCTCTCCGGGACGATCGGCGGGCTGCTGGCACAGGGTATGGCACCCTTCGAGGCGGCCGTGCTCGGCGTTCACCTGCACGGGCTGGCCGGGGAGATTGCCGCCGAGCGTCATGGCGTGCGAAGCGTGCTGGCGACTGAGGTGGCCGAGGCACTCAGCGAGGCAATCCGCGCGGTCGAGGCGGCGTAGCCGGTGAGACCTGCCGGCCGGCATGGCGGCGTGAGGCCCACGCTTCAACGCAAGAGCGTCAGCCGCAAGAGCCTTCTCGTGCGTAAATGGTCCAATCTCTGCAAGCTGAACCTCGGCCTTCCGATGAACGTGGGTGCGATGCCGGTTGTCTCCGCAGGGCCGATCACCTACAAGGAAAGCACTATGAATGTCGACCGATCGAGCCGCGTCGTTGAGCCTGTCGCACTCCCGCCCAGTGCCAAAACACACAATCCGCTGGCCCTGGGCACATGGGCGTTCGGCGGCACGCAGTGGGGCGGGCAGGAGGATGCCAATTCCCTGGCCGTGATGGACGCCGCCCGCAAGGACGGCATCCTGCACTTCGACACGGCCACCGGGTACGGCAATGGACGGAGCGAGACGCTCGTCGGGCAGTTCATCAAGGATCACGGCATCCGCGAGCAGGTCTTCCTCGCCAGCAAGCAAGGGTGCCGCGGCGAAGACGGCGACGTCTATTACAAAGCCATTGAAGACAGCCTGTCCCGCCTGCAGACCGACTACATCGATCTGTACTACATCCATTGGCCCAAGTCCGATGCTGACATGCGCCCCACGATGAAGGCCCTGGAACGCGCACGCGGCGAGGGAAAGGTGAAGACCATCGGCGTTTCCAACTTCAGCGTCGACCACATGCGGCAGGTCGGCGAGGCCGGCAAGGTGGACGCACACCAGATCGGCTACAGCCTCCTCTGGCGCTGGGCGGAAAAGGATGTGATTCCCTACTGCCAGGAGAACGGAGTTGCGGTGGTGACGTACTCGTCGATCGCGCAGGGCATTCTCACCGGCAAGTTCAAGTCGCGCCAGAAGCCGACGTTTCCCGACGGGGACCAACGCAACAAGATGGTGCTCTTCGACGAGAACGTCTGGCCGCACGTGTTCGACGGGGTCCAGAAGATGCAGGCCGTCGCCGACCGGATAGGGCGGTCGCTGACAGAGCTTTCGATACGCTGGGCGATCTCCCGGCCGTTCGTGACGAGCGTGCTCGTTGGCGCCCGCGACGCCGGGCAGATGCACCAGAATGCCCAGGCCGTCCGTGGCGAGATCGACCCGGCGGTGTTCGACGAATTGACGGCCATCAGCGACGAAACCCTCGCGGCCGTGCCGGATACGGGGAACCTGTTCAGGTACTACCCGTAGGATGAATCAGGTGACGGCCGGGCTGGAAGCACCGCGGCCCGGCACCGCGGCCCGGCACCGCGGCCCGCCCGGGGGGCGGTCGGTGGTCGTCTCCCGGCCGGCGGCTTGCTGAACGTCCGGCGGGTAGGGGCAGTTCCGGCAGCCGCTACCGCAGCAGGTCCGGCGGGAGAGCAGGTAAGCGGCGGACATGACGATACGGCCGGCCGAGTCGGTGCTATAGTCTCGGCCGGGGACGAAAGGCTGTTGCGGGCTTCGGGCCATCGTTCGAATGGTACGCGTGTCTTGTCCGGCGGTGCCGGGCACGGGGCGTCCGCGGGGGAGGGTTGGCGTAAACCCCTGGACATGTTCAGTCACGAGGTGCCCGATCTTGAGGTGACTTTGCAGATGCCGACGTTCGAGTTTCAGATTCGCGACGATGCGGGTAACACCGGGCGGGTTTCGGTGCAGGCGGCGGACCGCGCGCAGGCGATCGAGCGCGTCGTCGGGCTCGGGCAGACGCCCCTGGCCGTGCGCGAGGTGCCCGGCGGCTGGCGCGGGCTGGTGCAGTCCATCGGCCGGTGGCTGGGCGTGGCGAACTGGGACACGAGCGACCTGACGCCGCTGGTCGTGGAGCAGGCCGTCACCTCCAACACGAAGGCCGAGGCCCCGCCCGAGCCGGACGGCATCGACGTACACGTGGAATTGCCCCGTCCGAGCCGCAAGATCGACGCGCCCAAGCAGGTCAACCGGATCGACAAGGCGGCCGAGGAGGCGTTGCGGCTCCGGCAGGTCTACGGCACGCCCGAGGCGCTGGAGCGGGTCATCAGGCCGTTCATCCTCGACGACCTCACGCCGCCCGAGGCCGAGGCGTACCACTACTTTCAGGCCGTCATCGCCATCACCCGGCAGGACGAGTCCGAGGCCTTCCGCCGGCTTCGGCTCGGGCTCAAGCTGTACCCCAACTCCGACCGCATCCGCTTCACGCTCGCCCAGCAGCACGAGCAACTTGGAGAGGTGGACGACTGCTTCGCGCTCCTTGCCGAGATGCCCGAGCCGCAGCGGCAAGGCCCGCTGGCTTTGGCCGCGGCACGCTTTGCCTACCTCTGGGACCAGACCGACCTTGCCATGCAGCACCTGACGCCGCTGATCGAACGTCACGCCGGCCTGCTGCCACCGGCGGACGGCATCACCGCTCCGGGCCTGCAGGATGTGCTGCGGTACGCCGCCGGCGTCCTCGTGGACGCCGGCCGGCACGACGACGCGGCGACGCTCGTTTCCCGCTTCGAGGACGACCAGCAGCAGACGCTGGCCGACGTGCTGCTGTGGATTCGCTGCCATGCCGCCGGCGACATGAAGCCGCTGATCGAGGAGCTTTCCGACCGGCTGGCGTTCTCGCGTGGCGCGATCCCGATCCGACTGGCGATCCTGCGAGCCCAGGAGGCCGAGGAGGGTGAGACGGCCGCGAAGATTCTCCAGGAGCCGGTCGTCCGTCGGGACCACTACGGCTGGCTGGACGACATCCGCCTGCTGGCCGCCGCCGAAGTGGCCGGGCGTTTTGACAAGGTCGAGCGCGAAGAGGAACTGCAGCGCGAGTTCGTTCAGGAACAGCCGTACCTGCTCGAGCCACATCAGGCGATGTTCTTCAATCTGATCGACTACCAGCAGCCCCTGAAGAAGGCGTACCAGGCGTTTAGGTCGGATGAGGATTGAGCGGAGAAGTCGGAAGTCGGAAGGCAGAATTCAGAAGTCAGAAGCAGATTGTGAGCGGGCGGGTCGTGCCTCCTGCATTCTAACTTCTCCACTTCGACTTCTGCATTCTGCATTCTGACTTCTGACTTCTGACTTCCCCTCCCCTACTGCGGCACCTTGCGCCCGGGCTTGAGCATCTGCACCTTGACCTTCTCGCTCGGCAGAAGTTTCCCCGCGTTGATGCGCTCTTCCGGGTCGAAGGCGTACTTGGCCGCGGCGAACTGGCCCAGCGTGTTGCGGTCGAAAAGGTACGGCATCAGGTGCAGCTTCTCCACGCCCACGCCGTGCTCCCCCGTGACCGTGCCGCCCAGGTCGATGCACATCTTGAGCACCTCCTCGGCGGCCTGGAGCGCGTTGGCCATCTGGGCTTCGTCCCGGTCGTCGTACAGAAAGATCGGGTGCACGTTGCCGTCGCTGGCGTGGAAGATGTTGTTGATCTCCAGCCCGAACCGCCGGCCTATCGCACTGGCCTGCTCCAGCACCTCCGCAAGCTTGCTCCGTGGCACACACGCGTCCTGCGTGCAGTAGCTGGGGCTGATCCGGCCGATCGCGCCGAACGCCGCCTTGCGGGCTTTCCACAGCTTGGCCCGCTCCGTCGCGTCGGCCGAGACCTGCACCTGCTCGGCGCGGTTGTCGCGCATGATGTCGGCGATGTCCTCGGCCTGGTCGTCGAGCAGGGCGTCGATGCCGTCGATCTCGCAGACGATGAACGCCTGCGCCGAGGCCGGCAGGCCGAGACTGAATGTCTCGTTCACCAACTGCACCATGTTCCCGTCGAGCATCTCCATGGCCGTAGGCAAGTGCCCGGCGGCGATGACGCCCGAAACGCACCGGCACGCTTCGCCCTGTGTCGGGAAGACCGCCGAGAGCGTACGGAACGCCCGCGGCAACGGCGTAAGGCGCACCCATAGGCTCGTAATGATGCCCAGCGTCCCCTCGGACCCGCAGAGTAGGCCCGGCAGGTCCAGCGGGCTCTCGTAGCAGCCGCCGGTGTCGCCCGCGGCACCGAGGGTGACGACCTCGCCCGTCGGCAGGACCATCTCGACGCCCAGCACGTGGTTGCTGGTGACGAAGTCTTTGAGCGTGTGGATGCCGCCGGCGTTCGTCGCGGCGTTGCCGCCGATGGTGCTGGCCCGCTGGCTGGAGGGGTCGGGTGCGTAATGGAATCGCTCGCCGCCGGGCGTCCGGGCGATGGCCTCGGAGAGCCGCGTGTTCAGCACGCCGGCCTCGACGTGCGCGACGCGGTTGGCGACGTCGATCGAGATGATGCGCTTGAGGCGGACGGTGGAGATGACCACGCCGCCGCGGCCCCGGGACTCGAACGCGACGCACCCGCCGGTGAGGCCCGTGCCGCTGCCACGGGGGACGATCTGCACGTCGTGGCGGATGAGCTCGCGAATCACAGCGGCGACTTGTGCGGTGGTTTCCGGGAAGCAGACGGCCCGGGGCGTACCCCGGGCAATGGTGAAGCCGTCGGCGTCATAGACGGCAAGCTCCGCAGGGTCCAGCACGAGTTGATCGGGCCGTAGCAGGGCGGCCAAAGCGGCGGCGGGTTCGTTTTCCTGCAATGCGGCGTTTGTCATAGGCCAAAACCTCGGCCATACTAGCGGGTCGTTCGCAACTGAAACAAACACAAGACTTTTGGAGGCACAGTTCATGTCCGAGGAAACCCCCGCACCCCAGGCCCAGCAGACTCCCCAGGGCGTTCAGGTCATGCTCGACGAGCGTGACATGAAGACCATCTACGCCAACGCCTACCGCATGCACCAGACGCCGGAAGAGGTCATCCTCGACATCGGCTTCAACATGGCCAACCCCAACCCCCAGCAGCAGGGCCAGCAGGCCATCCTGTTCAAGATCAACGACCGCTGCATCATGAACTACTCGACCGCCAAGCGGCTGGCTATGAGCCTCACGCAGCTCGTGCGTCGTTACGAGCAGCAGTTCGGCGAAATTCAGATTCAGCAGCCCCAGCAGGCCCCGCAGCAGCAGGGCTAACTGCCGCCGGGCCGTTCACGGCCGCGTTGGCCACGGCGGGCTCGGCAGACGGCGCGAGCACGTCCACCACCGGCCGGGGACACACCCTACGCCACTGCTTCAGCCGCAACGCCGCATGAACACGCGACGTGTTGCTGATCACGGCGACATCGAAGCTCAGCGCAAGGGCGTCCGCGTCGGCCACGACGGGGACGCCCTTGTACGTTCGCCCCGGCGCGTGCAGGCGCGCGTCCGCAATGGCCGCGATGCTCAGCCCGGCTTTATGTGCTGCCAGAACGTACGTTCGGACATTTTTGCCCAGGTCAATCAGCAGCACCCGCCGGTGGCCGGCCTCGGCCAACGCCGCGAACCCCGCCTCGATCGCGTCGGTCCAGAAGAATCGTCGCGCCTGGCTCGGCGGCAGGGCGTGCTGGTGGGTTTCCGTCACGACACGCACGGCCGCGGCACCAAGGCCGGCCAGGAACGACACCCGCCGCCGCTGCGCCGTGGCGATCCACCAGTAACGCCGCAGCCAGTCCAGCCCGACCGGCACCCCCTCCTGTCCGGCAAAGTACCGTGCGCACAGCACCGCGTTGTTGCGCACGTCCAGCCGCAGCGTCCGGCCCGGGAGGCGGCTACGCGGCGTCTTCAGGTGCGTGACGTGCAGGTCGTCGAACGCCGCCACACGCCACCCGGCCCGCAGGAGCCGGAGCGACAGGTCGTACTCCTCGGCCTGCATGAAAAAGTCGTCGGGCAGCAGCCCCGCATCCCGCAACGCCGCCCGGCGGAAGCCCGTCCCGCAGCCGATGAACACGCCCGGAAACGCGCTGCACTCTTGCGTGCCGTCCGGAAGCGTCACGGTAAACGTCGCGGCACCGAGTGACGGCTCGGCGTCGAAGTGGCGGACCATGGCCTCGATGCTCCCGGGCTCCGGCCAGGAGTCGTCGTCGAGGAAGACGAGAAAATCTCCGCTCGCCAGCCGGGCCGCGACGTTTCGCGCCACCGGCCCGCCGTTGGTCGGCCGTGCGAACAGCTTCACGTGCGGGAAGTCCGACCGGACCATCTTTGCCGTGCCGTCGCTGCTGGCGTTGTCGACGACGAGCACCTCGCGGCCGAGGTTCTCCAGCGGCAGGTCGCGCAGCCGGCGCAGCACGCCGGCCAGCTCCGGCCGGCGGTTGCACGAACAGATGACGAAGCTCACGCTGCGGTCGCCCATGTGGCCCGTTCGCCTTCGCACGGCGGAACCCGTCGTGCCTCGCCCGCGTCTCACGCGGCCTTGCCCCGGCTCGACTCGCCTTCGAAGAAGCGGGGCTGCGAAACGAGCAGCGTGCAGGGCCGGTTGGGGTCAAAGTCGTTGCGGAGCAGGTTCTTGGGCGGCAACGCCCATTTGTCGAAGAGCCGCTCGTTGTCCAGGTGCATCTGGGGTGTGTTGGCCAGGCGGTTCTCGTCGTCCGCCTCGTCGTGGTCGATCGCGCTCGTCCAACCGGGGACGACCTGCTTCCCGCAGGACCAGGCCTTGAGTGACAGATCCGGGTCGGCGGCGTACATCCAGTACCCTTCGTCGAAGTAGCCCAGCGACTCGAACGTCTCGCGCCGCCCGACGCAGAAGTTGGCGTAGAGCGTGCCGCGAACGTGCAGGAGCTGGAACTTCTCGTCGCCGAACTGCTGCTCGAACGCGACGTTCTTCGTGCCGTGGTGGCGGTGGAACAGCGCCACAAACGCCACACTAGCCGGCGAGGCGGCGAGCTGGGCGACGGCGTTGTCGTAAGCGGAGAACATGGGCCGTGCGTCATCGTTCAGCCACGTGATGTACCGCCCGCGCGCCGCACGAAAGCCGCCGTTGACGCCGCGCACGAAGCCCCGCGGCTTCTCCTCACGGATGACCCGTAGCGACCCGCCCAGCTTACGTTTGGCCTCGGCCAGCACACGGTCCGTGTGGTCGCTGCTGGCACCGTCGCACACAATGATCTCGTGCGAGAGCTTCGTGTTCTTACCGACCGCGTCGATGGCGGTCGCCAGTGCGTCGGCGCGGTTGCGGGTGGGGATGATGACGGTCAACTCGATCTGCGACATGCACTTCTCCAGAGGGACGTTGCTTTGCGGTTTATGGTCAGGAACGTGCCTTCAGCCGACGAGGCGAAGCGGCTGGCCCGAGTGGGCGAGCCGGCCGGCGAAGTCCTGAACATCCGAGTCGCTCACCGGGATGTTCCCGACCTGCTGCGCCTCGATTGCCGCGGCGACAGACCCCATGAACGCCGCAAACGGCAGCGAGCCGCCGGCCGCCAGTGTGAGCGTGGCCGCGGCCAGCAGCGCATCCCCGCAGCCGAGCGGGTCACGCGCCTGGTCGCACAACGAAGGCAGGTATTCGCTCTCGAGCCGCTCAGATGCGGTGTCGCCCTCTGGCCAGCTTGCCGCCACCAGACCCTGCTTGCCCAGCGTCACCAGCGCACGCGGCACCTGCAGCGCGTGCAGCATGCGGGCGGCCACGGCGCCCAGGCCGGCGGCGTGTTCGTTGAAGGCGCTGCGCATCTCGCGCTCCGTCGGGCACAGCAGCCCGACGCCGCGGAACTTGGCCAGGTCCGCCGTCTGCCCGGAGACGTCCGCCGTGATCGTCAGCCCCGGCCGCCGGATCGCCGGCAGCACCCGCCCGACGAGCCGGCTGGTCAACAGCCCGAGCCCGAAGTCGGCGAAGATGACGGCATCCGCCGCCGCGGCCGCGTTGATGATCAACTCCGCGAGCCGGTCCTCCGCCGCGGAGTCCAGCGGCGAAAAGCCGCCTTCGTCCACCTTGAACAGCTTCGTCTCATCGGCGAGGAACCGGTGCTTCACGGCCAGCATGCGACGCTGACGCGGCGCGTCCAGCTCGATACCATCGGCACGCAACCGCATGTCCACCTCGGCGGAGGGTTCGTCGTCGGCGAGGGTCGTTATCAGGTGTGCCGATGCGCCCAGCGCATGTACGTGACGTGCGATGACGGCCGCACCGCCGTCGTAGTCGCGGCGCTCGAAGCTTCGGAGGTTGACCATCGGCCCCTCGCCGGCGATGCCGCTGGCCTCGCAGAAGTGGTAGCGGTCCTGCACGTAGTCGCCGACGACGAGAACCCGCTTACCTGCAAAGCGTTGGAGCATCTGCCCGATGCTGGCGGGATGGATGTCGTGACGATGGCAGCAGCGGAGGACCTTCTCGTCGCGGAAGGCCCCCGACTCGCGCAGTTGCCCGATGAGCGCGGTGGAAGAGTAGACGATTTCGCCGCCGGTGAAGACGACGCGGCCGCCGCCGGTGATCACGGCGTCGCGCTCCGCAAGGAAGCGGGGGTCCTGGCTGTGCTCGTATTCGAGGCCTTTGACATACACGTCGGGCTTCAGGCGGTTCAGCAGGGAGACGGCCGTCGGCTCCGGGTTGATGTAGACGTAATCCACACTCTGCAGCGCGGCCAGCGAGGCGGCACGAAGGTCCTCGGGGATCAGCGGTCGGTTCACGCCCTTGGCCACGTTCGAGTCGGAGCTGACGGTCACCACCAGCAGGTCCCCCAGCGTGCGTGCGTGCTGCAGGTGGTGGATGTGTCCCGGGTGGACGATGTCAAAGCAGCCGTGGCAGTGTACCACGACCTGGCCGCCCTCGGCGGCGGCGGCGCGGAGCTGCTCGAGCTGCTTCAGGTTGACGATTTTCCCGGTGTGGGCCAAACGCGTGTCCTCCGGCCCGCCGGCGCGACGTGCCTGTGGAGCTTATCGGACCGCTCGGGCGTCAGGCTGCAGTTGAGAAGCCGTGGGTTTCACGATTCAACAACTTCCCGGCATACGACCGATAAACCCAAGGATGACCGCCACCGCCGACGCCGCCCAAGCCCTCCAACTGATGCGCCAGCAGCGGTTCGGCGAGGCCGTGGAGGTGTTCGACCGCATGGACCGCCTCACGGGCCCGCTGGTCGTGCAGCGGCGGCTGGCGGCGAATTTGGCCTCGGTGGCAATGCACCGACCGGCGCTGCTGGGGCAACTGCTCGCTGCCGACATCAGCGCGTACCGCATCGAGCCCGGCGAGCACGGCGGCCGAATCGCGAAGCAGGCCGGCGGGGTGTTCAAGGGCATTGACCCGTACACGCCGGTGCACGGCGCGCTTACCGAGCAGTTCAAGTCTCTGACGGACCCCGCCGTGCTGGAGCACACCGCGGCACTGGCCGGCATCGGCGACGGCAGGCTGCTGGTACGCCTGGCTGAGCACCAGCCGAGCCTCCCGCTGGGCAAGCAGCGGCCGGTGGTGGTCTTTGAACCCGAGCCGGCCGTCCTGCTGATGAACATGATGCTGCACGACCTGACCGGCCCGACCGGCCCGCTGGAGCAGCAGCGGTTCCGCTTCCACGTGGGCGACTGGCAGGCCGCGTTCGAGGCGGCCTTCATGCGCGACCCGCGCGAGCCGTTCCCCACCAAGGTCGGCAACCAGGCGTGCCTGCCGGGGGTCGAGCCGTTTCTCAACGAAATGCTCAAGCACCTCTCGACGGCCACGCGGCAGATCGTCGCCGACGCCGAGGCACGCTACGCCGCCACGAGTGACGTGCAACTGGCCGAACTGATGCAGTGCCGTGCCGGCCGGCGGCCCAGGGCGCTGCTCATCACGTCGTTGTTCACCTCGGTGCTCCAGTTCAGCACGCGGGACACGGCCGAGGGGTTGCGCGAACTGGGCTGGGACACGCACGTGGTGGTGGAACAGGAGCCGTGGCAGCGGGTAACGCTCTTTGCCATCGCACGGGCCGTGGAGGCGTTCGCGCCGGACATCATGCTCCAGCTGAACCACCTGCGGTACGAGCACGACGGGGCCGTGCCGCCGAGCCTGCCGTTCTTCTGCTGGGTGCAGGATTCGATGCCCAACATCCGCAGCGCGACGGCCGGCAAGAGCGTCGGCCGGCGGGACTTTGTGCTCTCGACCATGCCCGACCGGTACGTGCGGTGGTACGGCTACCCGGCCGAGCAGATGATCTACCTGAACAAGGCGACGCGCGTACCGCCGCTGGTTGCCGCGACATCGACGGGGCCGGACGTGGTGTTCGTCTCCACGGCCTCGCGGCTGCCGGAGCAAAGCTGCCGCGAACTGCTGGCGACCCACGCCTCGGCCGACAGGATGATGCTCGAGGAAGTGACGCGGCGGATCGTGGCGCACTTCGAAGCCGGCGACGCCTACTACACGCCGAGCCAGGTGCAGGCCGTCGCCGAGGCGGTTGAGGTGCACGCCGGCCGGCGGATTTGCGCCGAGGAGGAACGGCGCGACGTGATGAGCATGATCTGGGAGCGCATCACCGACCCGATCCATCGGCAGCAGTCACTCACCTGGGCGGCCGAGGCGGCCGAGCGGCTCGGCTTCGAGTTGGCGATCTTCGGCCGAGGCTGGGACAAGCACCCGCGCCTCAGCCGCTACGCCCGCGGCCCGGTGAAGTACGGCCCGGACCTGGAGAACCTGACCCGCGCCGCGAAGATCAACCTGCAACTGGTGCCGTACCACTGCACCCACCAGCGCCTGCTCGACGGCATCGGGGCGGGGGGCTTCTTCCTCATTCGGCACCACCCAGCAAACCTCAACCACGAGCTGGCGCGGTTCTTCCAACAGGAACTGCCCGCCCACCTGAACAACGAAGCCGACGCACTGGCCCACACGACCGGCCCGCTGAACCAGCGGCTGCGGGAGTACCTGGACTACACCCGGCCGATGCTCCCCGAGGGCGACCTGGTGCAGTTGATGCGAGGCATACAGGCACCGGAGGTCCTCGTGCCGTTGCCGCACCTGAAGGACGTGAGCTTCGCATCCGCCCCGGAGCTTGCAGAGAAGATCGCACACTACCTGGCCCGGCCGGAGGCGCGGCGTGACGTCGTCGCGGCGCAGCGGGGGATGGTGGAAACGAACCTGACGTACGCCGGGCAGTTCCGCCGGGTGCTGAATGCGGCGGCCGTGCGTTTGGCGGGTGATGAAACGCCCGTGCCGTGTCCGATAAACCCTGTGAACGCCAACTTTCCCCGGCAGGAGGCCGCTTGAACGCACGACCCCAACAAACCTTCGCCCCGGCCCCGGTCACCGCCCGCACCTGGCCGAGGCGGCCCGACGCCTTCTCCCGCGCGCTGACTGCCGACGACGAGCAGTCCCTGCTCCGCGAGTGGCTGCCGAAGCTGCGGCTGGTGCGCGACATCAGCCACGTGCGTTACTTGGCGTACCGGATTGCGCACATCGAGGCCGTATGTGCCGGCCGACTCGCCGGCGACCTGGCCGACGCAGTGCTCCGCTGCCTCGCGTTGCAGGCGGCACCCGGGCCGAAGCTGAACCTGCTGGAGATCGGCACACTCTTCGGCGTGAACGCGGTGGCGATGTACGACGTGGCATTGAGCTACTTCGAGCAGGTGAGCCTGACACTGATCGACCCGCTGGACGGCTACTACGGCCGCGGCACGCTCGACCCGGCGACGGGCCTGCTCGTCAGCGAACGGCTTTTAAGGCGGAACCTCGCCCTCAACAGCGTGCCGAGCCAGGACGTGCGCATCGTCGCCGCCCGTAGCGACGGGCCAGAAGCGCTCCATGCGGTGGAGGATCAGCAGTACGGGCTGGCGTTCATCGACGGCGACCACAGCTACGAAGGTGCCCGCCTCGACTGCAAGCGCTTCCTGCCGCACGTGATGCCTGATGGCATCGTTGTGTTCGACAACTACCGCGACGGAACCTCGCCGGGCGTCGACCGGCTGGTGGACGAGTTGACGCTCGACCCGCGCCTCGGCTTTGTTGCGGCCGGGTGGCGCACGGCGATCTTCCAGAAACGACAGGAGGCGCGCTTTGCCGACGCGCAAGCCTGACGCTCCACGCGTGTGGACGCCGACGATCGCGCGGCTCGAAGCGCTCGACCCGCGGGGCGTAGCGTTTCACGTCGCCGGGCCGACGGAGAACTTCCGGGTGCGCGAGTACGGCGGCGAGGTGCCGTTCACCCGCGCGATCCTCGAGGAACTGGGCCCCGACGACATGCTGCTGGACGTGGGCGCGTGCATCGGGCTGGTTTCGGTTCACGCGGCGATGCG
>JBHJOM010000052.1:0-3964 GCA_050329715.1 Phycisphaerae bacterium | reverse complement strand
GGCCAGAGCCTCATCGAGGCGCTGCTGTTCGAAGGCGTCGAGTACACGTTCGTGATGAGCCAGTGGGACCGGTTCGCCGGGAGCGCGACCCAGAGTTACACCGGCAGCATCACCGGGCCGGGGACGGTCGTCATTCCCGAGCCGGGCAGCCTTATCGGACTCACATTTGCCGCCTGCGGTTTACTGCGGAGGCGCCAGAACTGATACATTTCACGGAACCGCGCTCCCGGGGTAGGTCGGTCAGATCCGGCCTGCCCCATTTTTTTGCGCCAAATCCGTCACGCCTCTGCGTGGCCGAAGACGTCTGCACACGCCTGTCGCGGGCGGCGGCCGGGTTCATTCCGAACCGGATCGCACTACACTGCACCGCAGACCCCTTACCCGGAGGCCCGCCGTGCAAGCCCTCGTACTTGAACCCGACCTGAAACTGAACCTTCGCGACATCGACCTGCCGCAGACGATAGGCCCGCGCGACGTGCGCATCGCGCTGCACACCGTCGGCATCTGCGGGTCGGACGTGCACTACTACCAGCACGGCAAAATCGGGCCGTTCGTGGTGGATGCGCCCATGGTCCTGGGCCACGAGGCCGCCGGCACGGTGCTGGAGGTCGGCTCGGACGTGCACGGCCTGAAGAAGCACGACCGCGTCTGCATGGAGCCGGGCATCCCCGACCCGGACTCCAAAACCACCCGCCTTGGCATGTACAACCTCGACCCGGCCGTGCAGTTCTGGGCCACGCCGCCGGTGCACGGTGTGCTTAGGCCGGAGGTCATTCACCCGGCCGCCTTCACCTTCAAGCTGCCGGATAACGTGAGCTTCGCCGAGGGTGCGATGGTCGAGCCGCTGGCCGTCGGCATGCACGCGGCCATGAAGGCGCGCATCAAGCCCGGCGACGTGGCGGTGGTGACCGGTGCCGGCCCCATCGGCATGGTGACGGCATTGGCCGCCCTGGCCGGCGGCGTGAGCCGGGTCTTCATGACGGACGTGCAGCAGCCCAAGCTCGACCTGGCCGCGAAACTCGGGCCCATCATGCCCGTCAACGTGAAGAACGACGACCTGGCCGACGTCATCCGGCGCGAGACTGACGGCGGCGTGGACCTGGTCTTCGAGTGCACCGGCGCCGCACCCGTCATCGGGCAGATGTTCGACGTGCTGGCCCCCGGCGGCTGCTGCGTGCTGGTGGGCATGCCCGGCGGGCCGGTGCCGTACGACGTCGTTGCCGCCCAGATCAAGGAAGCCCGTGTGGAGCACGTGTTCCGCTACGCGCACGTCTACCCGAGGGCATTGGCGCTGATGGGCAGCGGGAAGATCAACGTGAAGCCGCTGATCACCAACTCGTTCGAATTCAGTAAAAGCAAGGAAGCCTTCGACTTCGCCGTGAACATGCCGGCCGACAGCGTCAAGGCGCAGATCACGCTGTGACCGCCGGCCTGACGGCCTGGCCCCGGATTGCCTCGCCCGCCGCCGCCGAGGCGAAGACGGCGTCGAGCACCGCCGTCGTCCGCCGGACGGTCGCCGGCGGCACGGGGTTCGGGCCCCGCCCGGTGAGGTAGTCGGCCACGCCCTCGTAGAAGCTTCGCCAGCGGCCCGGGAGCGTCGGGATGCGTTGTTCGTCGGCCGGTTTGCCGGTGGTGTTCAGCGTGCCGTACGCGGCCGGGTTTTCGACGGCGGCGTCGATGTCGCCGGCCTTCATCGCGGCCTCCTGCGGGTCCAGGCCGTACTTCACGAACCCGCCGTCGAGGCCTGCCAGCAGGAACCGCGGCTGTTGCACGAACCCCAATGCCCCTGTCCGCACGATGCCCGTCGCGCCGTCCTCGAAGCCGACGACGATCACCGCGTCGCTCTCCACGTCGTGCTCTGGCGAGTCGTGCTGCAGGCGGGCGTAGACGCTCTGCACCGGCTGCGGGAAGAGCAGCAGCAACTGGTCGAGCATATGGCTGCCCAGATCGTAGACGCGGCCGCCGGCGGCCTCGGCCCGGCCGCGCCAGCCGCCGGGCATCCGCGTCTGCGACCAGGTCATCTCCACGCGACGGACGTGCGCGAGCTCGCCGTCGGTCATCAGGTGCTTCACCGTGAGAAAGTCCCCATCCCACCGGCGATTGTGGAAAACGACCAGCCCGCGCCCGGCCGCCTCGGCCGCGGCGAGCATCGCGTCGCACTCGGCCAGGTTCCGGGCTATCGGCTTGTCCACGACCACGTGCTTTCCCGCCTGCAAGGCGGCCACGGCCTGCTCGCCGTGCAGGTGGCTGGGGCTGGCGAGCACCACGGCGTCCACGGCGTCGTCGGCCAGCACCTGCTCGAAGCTCTCGTATGCGTGGCAGCCGCGCTCCGCCTGGATGCGGTCGCGCGTCTCGGCATCGCGTGAAGCGATGCCGGCCAGCTTCAGGCCCGGCGTCAGGCCGATGAGGTAGCTGTGAAACAGCCGCCCGGCCATGCCGTAACCGACGACCGCAAGGCGGGGCGTGTGAGGCAGGGTTTGCATCGCATCGTCTTACGGCCTCGGGCGGCGTTTGTGAATCACTCGGCTTCCGGCGGGCGGTTCAGGGACCAGTCAAACCCCATGTCCTGCCAGGCGGTCGCCTTGTGGAGCGGGGAGTCGGCGTCGGCGAAGCGGCGGATGCCCGGCAGCAGCCCGCCGGGGGTAAGCTGCGTCGCCGGCACCTCGAAGTCCGGCCGGTGGAACCGCGTCAGCAGGCTGTTGAGCCCGACGGTGCCGGGGCCCGTCGGCTTCACCGCACGCGCATCGGCCAGGTACCGCTTCGCCTGGGCGGCGAGTTGTTCTTCGAGGCCCTCGCCGGCGTACGGCTCGCGCAGCAGCGGGGGGCTGCTGCGGGCCATGTCGTTCAGCGCGAAGTGCACGCGTGGGTCGCGGCCCGAGGCCAGCAGCACGTCGTTCAGCTCGATCGACGCCAGCGTCCGGTTCCGCCCGTCGAGGCGGAACTGCTCGATCGCGTAGAGCGCCCCGGGCGCCGTCGGGTCGGCCAGGAGCACGTTCGGCGGCAGGCCCTGGCGGTGCACACCGTATAGTGCAAGTGCATTGTAAGCATTGATGGCGTAAGCGAGCTTGTGGGAGGCGTCCGGGAAGAGCGCCGGCGCCGTCGCCGGGCCGGCCTGGCCGAGGCGGGTGATGTACCGGTCCAGCGCACGCCGCACGGTCGGGTCGTCGCGCACGGCGTCGTGGCGGACGTAGCCGTCCTCGGTCACCACGGCGGCGAGTACCTCCGCCCAGTCCGCATGGGAGAAGGTGACGGGCTCGGGCGGTGCTTCTTCGCGTCCCCCGGCGCAGCCGCCTGCCAGCAGCAACGCCGGCCAGACGAGGGCGAAACGGAGAAAGCGACCACGTATGAAGGCGGCGGGCATGCCGAACTTTAACGAACTCGGACCCGGGACGTCACATCCGCCCGGCGTGACAGCGTCGCCGACAGTCGGGATAGTGACGGCATGCCAAGCCAACCTGAAATGCGTCGGCCGAATGTCATCTGGATTTTCGGCGACCAGCACCGCGGCCAGTCGCTGGGCGTCGCCGGCGACCCGAACGTCCGCACGCCGAACATCGACAACTTGGCCGCCAACGGCCTGCGGTTCCCCAATGCCGTGAGCGGATGCCCCTTGTGCTGCCCGTACCGCGGGGCGTTGCTCAGCGGGCGCTACCCACACCAGAGTGTGCCGGGGCACGAGTACCCGCTGCCCGAGGGCATGCCCACCATCGCACAGCCGTTCAACGAGGCCGGCTACAAGACGGCCTGGTTCGGCAAGTGGCACGTCGACGGCCACCGCGAGCGAAACGGCCGCGGGGCACTGGCGTTCGTCAAGCCTGAGCGTCGCGGCGGCTTCGGCACCTGGCTCGGCTACGAGAACAACAACGCCCAGTACGACGTGCACCTCCACGGCCACGACGAGGCCGGCCGCGAGGTGCCGCACCATGTGCTCGACGGCTACGAGCCGGACAAGCTCACCGACCTG
>JBHJOM010000051.1:0-15762 GCA_050329715.1 Phycisphaerae bacterium | reverse complement strand
GGGGCGGGGGGCGGGGGCGGGGGCTGGGGGCTGGGGGCTGGGGGCTGATCGACGCGTCGCTTCAATGAAACACAAGCCCCGGCATGGCGGCAGAGGGGTCTGTCGCCACGCCGGGGCTTTGTGGGTTGTTGATCGCCGGCCGGCGTGCTGTTCGCCGGGGTGGGGATCGCTCAGCTTTCCCGGATTTCGAGGCTTTCGATGGCGTCACCCTGTTTGATGGCATCGACGACGTCCTGGCCTTCGGTGACTTTGCCGAAGACGGCGTGCTTGCCGTCGAGCCAGTCGGTCGGGCCGTGGGTGATGAAGAACTGGCTGCCGTTGGTGTTCGGGCCTGCGTTGGCCATGGAGAGTGTGCCGGGGGCGTCGTGCTTGAGTTTGAGTGCCGAGGCCTCGTCCTTGAACTTGTAGCCCGGGCCGCCGGTGCCTGTGCCGGTGGGGTCGCCGCCCTGGACCATGAAGTCGGGGATGACGCGGTGGAAGATGATGCCGTCGTAGAACCCCTCGCGGGCGAGGAAGACGAAGTTGTTGACGGTCTGGGGTGCGTCCTTATCGAGCAGGTCGACGACGATCTGGCCGCGGGATGTGTTGAACACGGCCTGGTAGCTCTTGGCCGGGTCGATGTGCATTTCGGGCGGCTTGGCGTATTGCTTGGCCATTATTGTGCTTCTTTCTTGCTGATGGTGATGGTCTGAATGACGACCGGCTCGACGGGTCGGTCCCGGCCGGCGGTCGGCACGCTGCCGATGTTCTCGACGACGTCCATGCCTTCGACGACCTTGCCGAACACGGTGTAGCGGTTGTCCAGCTGCGGCAGGTCCTGCAGGGCGACGTAAAACTGGCTGCCGGCGGTGTTCAAGCCGGCATCCGCCATGGCCAGGGCGCCTTTCACGTGGCGGAGGTCGTTGTCCTTCACTTCCGAAGGCAGCTTGTAGCCCGGGCCGCCGTTCCCGGTGCCCTGCGGGTCGCCACCCTGGATGACGAACCCGGGGATCACGCGGTGGAAGATCAGCCCGTTGTAAAACCCCTCGTTGGCCAGGAAGACGAAGCTGTTGACGGTGACGGGCGCCTCGGCCGGGTAAAGCTCGGCCTTGAAGGTGCCTTTGTTCGTCTCGACGGTCGCGACGTAGGTCGCTGCGGTGTCGATCGTCATCTCCGGCCGCTCGGGGTAGGTCTTCTTCGCCTGCTCCTGCTGCGCCGAAGCCGGCTGGGGCAGACCAAGGGCCAACGCGGCGAAAGCCACGGCGAGTAACAACCATTGTGATGCACGTGTAAGCAAGCAAACCTCCTCAAGGTGATGTTTCCGTCAGCAGGGTCGCGCCTGTGGGACAGATTGTCAACGGCGAAGGCCGCGCTCTCCCGGGTGAAGAAGCGCGGCCTTCGGCCTGCGGCTCAGGGCCTGCGATGTTCGACTGCGGATTTCGCGCAGCCTGCTCGGCTCTACTGGGCCGGGGTGAACCCCTCGCAGCCGCTGATGGGGGTGACCTTCAGGTGAAGCTGCGCGTGGGTGGGGTTGCCGCAGTCGGCCAGGAAATCCTCGGCGGCCTGGCGGGACGTACGGATCTGGATGAACGGCGAATTCTCGTTGGCGTAGTCCGCCCCGCGATGATCGCCGAAGTGGGCACACAGCCCGCACTGACCTTCTGATACTGTCAACATGATGCACTCCTGTTCGGGTTGATCGGACACTCCGTTGTAGCAATCAAACGGCCAGCAAGCGAAAAAGATAAGGGGTTTCGGCCCAAAAGAGACCGTGTCTCATTTGCAGAGGCATGGGCATCCGGCTGCGTAAGCGGTCGTCTCGCCCCGGCGTGGGCGGTTTCAAAAGTCGCGCAACCGGGCATTCTGTCACGCGGATAGGCTTTTGCCGGCAGGGGCGGATTCCTATACTCCGACGGTTCAAAGCGTCACGCGATCCGAGTCAGCAAAGAAGGCAAAACAGAACATGGCAGCACCCATCAAGAAGCGTGTAATCGTCGTCGGCGGCGGCCTGGCAGGCCTGGCCGCGACCATCAAGCTGGCCGAGGAAGGCGTCGGCGTCGACCTGTTCAGCATGGTCCCCGTCAAACGGTCCCACAGCGTCTGTGCCCAGGGCGGCATCAACGCCTGCAACGACATCGCCCGCCAGCAGGGCTACTCGGAGTGGCAGCACTTCGACGAGACCGTCCTCGGCGGCGACTTCCTGGCCGACCAGCCCCCCGTCCTGGAGATGGCCAACTGGGCCCCACGCATCATCGATCTGCTGGACCGCATGGGCGTCCCCTTCAACCGCACCAAGGAAGGCCAGCGGGCCCTGCGTCTCTTCGGCGGCTCGCTCTTTAAGCGGACCTTCTACGCCGGTGCCACCACCGGGCAGCAGTTGCTCTACGCCCTGGACGAGCAGACCCGCCGGTGGGAGGCCGAGAACCGCGTCAACAAGTACGAGTTCTGGGAGTTCCTCTGGCCGGTGCTCGACGAGAAGGACGGCCGGTGCGTCGGCATCGTCGCCCAGGACATGCGGACGATGGAGCTTCGCAGCTTCCGCGCCGACGCCGTGGTCATGGCCACCGGCGGCAACGGCGTGCTGTTCGGCAAGAGCACGATGAGCGTCATCTGCACCGGCGGCGCGGTCAGTCGCTGCATGCAGGCCGGGGCGATTTACGCCAACCCGGAGTTCCTGCAGGTGCACCCCTCGGCCATTCCCGGCGAGGACAAGTGCCGGCTGATTTCCGAATCCGCCCGCGGCGAGGGCGGCCGCGTCTGGGTGCCACGCAAGCCCGGCGACACCCGCGCCGCCAACAGCATCCCCGTCGCCGAGCGGTGGTATTTCCTCGAGGAAAAATACCCCAAGTACGGCAACCTCGTCCCGCGTGACATCGCGACCCGCGAGCTGTTCCAGGTCTGCCTGGACGGCTACGGCGTCGGCGGCGGGAACATGGTCTACCTGGACCTGACCGACGAAGTAAAACGCATCGGCCGGGACGCGGTGAACAACAAGCTCGGCGGCATCCTGGAGATTTACGAGAAGTTCGTCGGCGCCGACCCGCTCGAGGAGCCCATGAAGATCTTCCCGGCCGTGCACTACAGCATGGGCGGGCTGCACGGGCACTTCACCAAGGACGAGAAGTCCGGCGGCATGAAGTACGGCGACCCGAAGAACCTCATGACCGACATCCCCGGCCTCTACACCATGGGCGAGGCGTGCGTGCACTACCACGGTGCCAACCGCCTGGGGGCCAACTCGCTGCTATCCTGCATCTTCGACGGGCTCTTCTGCGGCACGGGCATCAAGAACTACATCCAGGACTCGGTCCAGGGCTCCGCCGAGGACATCGACGCCGGCGTGTACGACGCGGCCGTCCGCAAGGAGCAGGACAAGGTCGACCGCCTCGTCAACTCCTCCGGCGAGGTGAACCCGTACGAGCTCTGGCAGGAGATGGGCAAGCAGATGACGGACAACTGCACCGTCGTCCGCTACAACGAC
The DNA here is from genome assembly GCA_050329715.1 of Phycisphaerae bacterium. Lineage (GTDB taxonomy): Bacteria > Planctomycetota > Phycisphaerae > Tepidisphaerales > Tepidisphaeraceae > DAIOTR01. The sequence goes on along the minus strand of JBHJOM010000051.1, from coordinate 12,302 downwards.
CGGCTCGCCAAGACCATCGACGCCTGCCAGGGCTGGAAGGAACGCTACAAGCGCGTCAGCCTCTCCGACACCGGCATGTGGACGAACCAGAACCTCTCCTTCACCCGGGCTTTGGGCGACATGATCCGCATGTCCGAGGCCATCCTGAAGGGTGCCTACAACCGCAACGAAAGCCGTGGCGCCCACTACAAGCCCGAGTTCCCCGACCGCAACGACGCCGACTGGCTCAAGGCCACCTGGGCGAAGTACGACGCGGCCAGCGACGAGGTACGCATCGAGTACGGCCCCGTCGACGTGAGCCTGGTGCCCCCCCGCCAGCGGACCTACGGCAAGGTGGACGCCAAGGTCGATGCCGCCAAGCCCGCCGCCGTCGGCGTTGAGAAGAAGGAAGCCGGCGGCGTCCCGGCCGGGGCGGCCGTGAAGTAACGCGGCACCCGCCGAGTCGTGAGCCCGAACCAAGGCCTGCCGTCCTGCGACGGCAGGCCTTTTTCACTCGCGAATCTGGGCCAGCGGCAGCATGATCGGGTAGCCGGCCATGACCACGGCGATCGCGATCAGGCTCATGAGGCCGCCCACCTTCAGCAGGTCTTGCGCAGAGATTCGGCCCGTGGCGAATGCCAGGGCGTTCGGCGGGGTGCTCACGGGCATCGCCATGGCGAATGAGCAGGCCAGTGCCGCCAGCACCACCAACTGCCCGCGCTCCGGCAGCGAGAAGGCCAGCACGATCGGCACGAGCAACGCCGCCGTCGCCGTGTTGCTGATGAACGTCGAAACGACCAGCGACACCGCGACCACCAGCCCGGCCAGCAGGAAGCCCTGCAGGGCCGCAAGCGGCAGGTCGTTCATCAGCCCGACCAACCCCGAATCCTGGGCACCCACGCCCAGGGCAAGCCCGCCCCACATCAGCACCAGCACCGGCCATTCAATACCGCGCAGGTCGTTGCGGTCGATGAGGCCACTGACGGCCAGCACGGCGGCGGCCGTCAGGCCGATCAAGCCGTCCGGCACGCCATGAAAACCCGTCGTCAGCCACGCCACGATCGCCAGGACAAGCACGACCAGTGTCCCCCAGCCCCGGACCGACAGCGGCTCCTTCGCCAGCGGAATGTTCGCCGGCGTGGGCCCCTTCGGCCGGTAGGCCAAATAGATGATCCCCCCGACGATCAGCAGCAGTACGACGGCCAGCGGCACAGCCATGACCATCCAGTTCAGGAACGACACCTCGAAACCCGCCGTTCGCAGGGCGGCCAGCGCGATGGCGTTCGGCGGCGTGCCGACCGGCGTGCCGATGCCGCCGATGTTTGCCCCCATCGGCACGGCCAGTGCCAGCCCCGTGCTGAACCGGGCCCAGCTTTGCATCTGCGTGAGAATCGGCGCGAGAATCGCCAGCATCATCGCGGCGGTCGCGGTGTTGCTCATCCACATGCTGAAGAAGGCCGTGATCGCAAGCACGGCGTAGATCAGCGCCAGCGGCCTGCCGATGAACGGCTGAAGCACCCGCGAGGCGATCGCCTTGTCGAGCCCGTGCTTGGTCGCCGCCGCGGAAATCACCAGCCCGCCCAGGAAGAGCATGATGACGTTCGACCCGAACTGCGTGAAGAAGCGGGCCGACGTGATGCCCCCCGTCGTCGCCAGGCCCCCCTCCTCGGCAAGCAGCAGCGCACAGGCGACCACGACGCCCAGCGAGGTGGCGAACAGCGGGATCAGTTCCGTACCCCAGAGGATCGCCGCGACGACGAAGATCACCCCCGCCTTCCGCGGCAGGTTGCCGGCCTCCTCGGGAACCAGAACCCAGACCAGAACAGCGGCGATGACGGCCGCCCCGACTACGAGAATCGCTTTCATCCTGGCCGATACCATAAAGCCAGGCGCCCGACACGCCGCATCCGGGCCCGTGTTTCGACATTTTCTCCGCGTCGCATAGGCAATACCGGCCTGGGCAACAGCCACTCGACCTCTCCGGCGAAAAACGCAGCACCCACCCATGCACCCACCCGTCCCGCCGCACATGCCGCCGGGTGGGTTTACTGCTGAAGCGGTCGATCTCAATCGGTTACCGGCGATCCCCGGCGTGTCATCGAGTTCTCATGTGCCCGGGCACGTGGCGACTGTTCTGAACACCTGTTCTGTACACCTCCGACTTGTCACTGCCGCAGTTCCCCCCATCACCCCGGCGGGGTGACGGACTGTAGCCAGGGGTGGAGTGAGCCAAGGCGAGTGAAACCCCAGGTGGCCGGCCCGGGTAGCACGAAGCCCCGGAGGGGCGACAGGACCGGCCGAGGTTTCCGCCGCCCCTTCGGGGCGAAGAAAGCGGCACCCCATCGGGGCGAATAGACAGGTGCCGACTCCGGGGCGAGGAAGGAGGCGTCTGGCCGGGGCGAGGGACATGGAAGCGCCCGGCGTTTCGGCCGATGCCTGCTGTGTGTCACGCGCTACTGTGCCGGCCGCCCTTACGCCGCCGAGGCCGGCGGCATCGGCTCGAACGAACGAAGGCACCCCGGCAGCCGCTTGAGCCCGCGCCGCCGTGCCTTGGCCACGGCGTACCGCATGCTCCGGTCGAACCGGCGCATCGTCCGCAGGTCCGGGCGGACGCCCTGGCGAATCATCTCGTTGATCGCCCACGCCCAGGCGTGATACTCCTCTTCGCACCGCAGCCGGTAGCGGGAGAAGCCGATCACATGATGCCCCACCTCGTGCAGAAAAATCGCCAGGCTCACCGGACTCCTGGGCCGCGGCGATTCGATCCAGTTGATAACACTACCATCGCTATAGACGACGCGCCACGCGCAGCCGCTCATGTGGCTGCGCCACCGGCGCACGCGGATGCCGTGCGTCTGCTTGGCCGCTTCGATGATCTGTCCGTAGTCCGGCACTGTGGGCATTATCGTCCAAGCCTCACCCCCGCGTACAGCACTTCGTGCCGTGCGCGGTTCAAAAACGCGCCAGGTTTCAGTCGCCTGCCTGGCTGCTTCATGCCGTCGGCCGTGGTGCCTGCAGCTGATGCAATCACTATGCCCGTGCTGCCGGGGTGGTCGTTGCTGTTGCTGCTGGTGGTATTCGGGCTGTCGTTGTGGATGTTCCTCTCGCTCGTCGGGCGGTACACCCGCGGGAAGAACCGCGCCGAGCTTCATGCCTGGTGCAGGCGGCACCGGCTGCACGTGATTGACCCCCCGGCCGTGCCCGAGGCACTGGCCGAGCTGCTGCCCGGCATGGAACCCACGCAGGCCGTCGCCGACGAACACCGCTTCCTCCTGGCCGGCACGCTCGGCGGGCAGACACTGCACGTGCTGGCCTGCCGGCGCGAAATCCCCTTGCCGGCATTGGCGTTACGCAGCCTCCGGGCAGCATGGGCACTGCCCGACGCGCACGAGTGGCCCGTCAACCTCGGCGCGACCGACGACGAACGCTTCCTGCTCCTGGCACAGGGCCGCTTCTCGCTGGAACAGACACCCGCCGCCCCCGCGCTCCTGCCGCCGGACGTCAGCCTTATGCAAAACGGCGTGTGGCTCTTCATCGACTTCAGCGGCCGACCGTTCGACATGATCGAGTTCGACCGCATGCTCATACTCGCCCGACAGCTCGAACCGTGAGGCGCGCCATAACGCCGGCCCTCACCACTGCGCCTCGTCGAACGGCGAGAACGCCGCCGACTTCTTCTTCCCAGGCACAAGCTGCAGCATGTTCTTTGCGAACTTCGCCGAAGGGCCGTCCGTCACGCGCACGTTGTACCGGCCCGTCTGCTGCAGGCTGAACCGGCGAAGGTCAAAGCCGTCCTTCTGCTCCACGTACGCCTCGAAGGCCTCACGCGAAAACGCCATCGGCGTCGCCAGCACACGCACCGCCGGGGCAAGGCCCGTGGGCATGCCCGCCTCGTCCACCGTCACCAGCGGCCCGTCCGGCACGCCGGCCAGTGCCACCGCTTCCACCTTCGCCGCCTCGGCCAGAAGGGCCTGGGCCTCGTCGCCGCCCACCGCCGGCCGGGCCGCGTCGTGCAGCACCACGTGCGTCACCTCCGCGGCCAGCGCCGCCAGCACGGCCGCAGCCTGCTGGAACCAGTCCGCCCCCTCAACCGCCTTGAACCCGCTGAAGCTCAGGTTCGCCCCGTGCTTGCGCTTGGCCTCGGCGGCGTCGTCCGGCAGAAAGGCCACGAAACTCTGGGCGATGTCCGGGTGGTTCGTCAGCAGGTCGACCGCCCGCAGCAACGACTCGCGGTCCCCCACCTTCAGCAGCCCCGGCGTCGAATCCGACACCTGAAAACCCGGTGCCTGCGCCCCCGGCGGCGTGGCAGTGAGTACGGCAACAGCAAAAGTGGGCATAAACACTCCCGTTCGACGTAAAAGGACGACGTCATGCTAAACCCCCGCGCCGCAGCCCGCCACCGCCGCCCGCCCGCGGCCCGCCCGGCGTTGACACCCCGACGGCCCGTCCTATACTGCCTCGTCCGCGAGATGACCCGGGCGTATAGCTCAGTTGGTTAGAGCGCGTCCCTGATAAGGACGAGGTCCGTGGTTCGAGTCCACGTACGCCCATCCCTCACCCGCACCGCTTCGCAAATCGCCGTTTCTGGCCGCAGAAAGGCGATTTTGCTTTTCGCCTGCTGCCCGTTGCGGGGCATTTCCGGCCCTTACTGCGCCGGATTCTGCGCCGCTTTTCGGCGGTAGCAGGCTGCCAGCCGCGATACCGGCGGTTGCGTCGTTGCCACCCGGTCCCGCGGCGGCCTCGAAGTGCTCATCGGTTACTTGCAGGTAGTGTTCGTTTGCCACCAGCCGGCTGTTGCCCAGCCACTTGCACACCACGTGCGTCGGCCATTGCTCGGCAAGCTCCGTCTGCCGTGTGCTTCGGCAGTTCTGCCACAGCTTGCCCCACGGCAGCAGTCCGGCCCGGCGGATGATCCGGCCAAGCTGCTGGCGCAGGTTCACCCCCGGATCGGACACCCGCGGCAGCACGCGGTCGCTGCCGGCCTCGGCTTGCTCGAACAGCTCCAGCAGCGGCCCGCGGACCTCGGGGAACAGCGGCAGCATTCGTTCGCCTTGCCCGTCGTGGTGTTCGGTCTTGGGGCTTCGCACCCGCAGGCGGCCCCGGCCCCATTCGACGTCCGACCAGGCGAGGTCCGCCAGCTCGCTCGGCACCCGCAGGCCGCCGAACCGGGCCAGTGCGAAGATGCACCGCCACTCGGCATCCGGGCAGGCGGCCAGCACCGCCTCGGCGTCGGCCCGGCTCACGAAATGGAACCGCTCGGCGTTGCCGGTCACGCTCGCCGTCATGCCGTCAAAGGGGTTGGCGTCGATCAGGCGTTTCCGCACGGCCGCCCGGAAGAATTGCTTGGCGATGCCCACCCGCCGCCGGCAAGTGTTGGGGGCCAGTTTCTCGTGCGTCTTGAGCCACCGGCGGAAGTCGTCGGCGTCGCCGGGCGTGATGCCGGCCAGCGGCTTCTCGGCCCCGAAGAATGCCACCAGGCACCGGCGGGTGTGCCCCAGCACAAGCCGCGTGCTGGGCTTCACGTCGCCGCGGCCGGCCATGTAGTCGGCAAGCCACCCGCCCAGGGTCAGCCGCTCGGCAGCCGCCAGTGGTGCCACCAGCCCCACGGCCGCCAGCTTCGCGTGCAGGCTCTCGCCGATGCCGGCCAGCCATGCGGCGGTGTCGCGGCGGATCGGCTGCCCGGTGATGCTCCCGGCCAGAAGGCTATCGACTTGCCGGGCCACGCCTCGGGCTTCGCCGGCCGTCACCTTGCCAAGCCGGATCGTCCGGCGGCAGCCGTCACCCGCGACGAAAAGAACACGTCGGCGGCCGTTCGGATCGTTTGCGATGCTTGCCATGCTTCTCCCGTGTTATGCCGGCGTGCCGGCGGTGTTACTTCGATGCCCGCCACTCGATAGCGGTGCCGCCCGTGTCGTCCACGATGACTGGTTTCGATGCGAGGTGCCCGCGTCGTTCCAGGGAACGGCACGCCCGGCGGATCGTGAACCGGGCAATGTCCCGGCGAATCCCCTTGGGCAAGTCGCCCGCTTCGACAAGTTCCTCCATCAGCTCGCTCGTCGTCAGCGGCCCTTCCCCGTAAACCAGCCGGCGGCGGCTCCCGTCGAAAAGTGCGATGATGGTTCGCTGGCGTTCAGACAATCCTCGCGGCATGGTCAAAGTGTATCCGGGCAAGGATACGAATACAAGGGTTGTTCCGGGAATCCGTCTCGTCACGTCGATTCAGGCATCCCCCAGCCGGTCGTGCGAAGGTGCCGTACCCGCACGTCTGCAATCCTCCATAGAAACCGCACGGGGTCGCGTACCCCCTCGTCGGCCAGTGCCGGCCCGAGCAGCAGCCAGCAGTCGGCCAGCTCCCGTGCCCAGGCGGCAGCGCCGGCCGCGTCCAGCAGGGGCAGCGTCGGCACCACGAGGGATACGTCGACGGCGTCGAGTGTCCGCCTTGCGGCCAGCACGCGGGCAAGCGTGCGGATCGCCCCGCGGTTCGCGGCCACCAGCCGGTGGGCCACCAATTCGGGGTTGGCGTTCGGCAGTTGCGGCAGTGCGGCCCGTTGAACGTCGTCCGGCTCTGCGCCGGCGATTCTGTCCGCCACCCAATCGACGGCCAGGCCGGCCGCGGGCGTCGTCGGCTGCGGGTAGCGGTAGCCCAGCAGCCAATCGGCGGCCGGCCCGGCGGCCAGTACCACGGCCCGCGCGAAGTCGTCCGGCTCGGCCGTCATTGCAAGGCCGGCGGTGCCGGATTCGTTCACCAGCAGCCCGTCGCACCGGCCGCCCATTGCCGCGGCGGCCAGGCCGTGCGCGGCTTCGTGCGCGGCCACCGCCATGCGTCGTCCGCGGGCGGCGGCGGGTTGGGGTTCGTTCGTCATGCTCCCGTGTTTCCTCCGCGTGTGCCGGGCGGCCGGCGGTATGTCCAGCCGCGGCCGCCCGGCGGGTCGTACGAGGGGCTGCCGATCAGGCTTCGCCCGCCGGCCGCGGCTCGGCCTGCCGGACGTGCCTGCCCACGCTGACTCTCCCGAACAGCCGGGCGTGCGCCGCGGTGTGCGATTCAAGCTCGCCGATCGCAGCCTCGGCGTTCTGAAACTCAATCTGCGCCCGTCGCATTTCGTAGGCGGCACGGTCACGCTTCTCGGTGACTTGCTCCACGATCCGGCGGTGTTCCTCGGCGGCCGCGGCGGCCGCTTCCTCGGCCCTCACGGCGGCCGCGGCCAGCGCATCACGGCCGGCGGCCCGCTTGCGGATCGCGGCGGCCGTCGCCACCGCCTCGGCGTCAAACGCCAAGCGCTCAACACCCAGCCCCAGCTCCCGCCGCAGCCGGTCCAGCTCGTCGGTTTCGGCCTCGGCCAGCTCGCCGGCCGCGCCGCGTTCGAGCAATGCGAGGTATCGTTTGCCGGCCGTCATCGTCTCGGCCTCGGCACGCCTGCGAATCACGTTCAAAAACCTCATCTTGAAACCTTCTGCCCGCTCGGCGGGCGCTTTGTGTATTGCCGGCCGAAGCCGGCGGTGTCGGCGGCGGGCGACGTTGCCCGTTGCCGGTCGAGAAATGCGATGTCGTCGGTCACGTCCAGAATCCGCCATGCTTCGCGCTTCACGTCGCGAAGCTCGGCCAGCAGCTCGGCCGCCGATCCGGCGTCGTCGGCTTCCCAGGCGATGCGGCCGTTCGGCCTCGGCCGCAGCCGGCAGCCGGCCAGGTGCAGGCGGTGAATCACGTCAGCGGCCCGTTCGTCGCGGTCGGTAGGGCGATAGGGGCGGAGGCTCACAGCTCACCCCTTCCCGGCCGCGTCGTGTCGCCGGGTTGTGCCGGGGCGTCGGCGGCACCCGTGGATATGAAACCCCCCGTCACGGCATCGCCACGCGGGGTTTTATCTCCGTATCCAGGCAGCGCGAACCGTAGCGCCGGGCGGCCGCCTCGCGCTTGCGTGGCGTAGCCCAGCGTGCCGGCACCAGCCTCGGCCAGCTCGCGAAGTGCGGCCTCAGCGTCGTCGGGTTTCCCGCGGTAGCGTCGCGGCCCGCTCCGCGCCAGCTCGGCCGCGGTCGCGGCACCGCCTCGGCCTTCGATCCACGCCCGCAGCGCCGCCGGGCCGGGGTCGGTCGTGCCGTGAAACGCCCAGCGGCAGCTCGCCTCGGCGTAAGCCCACAGGGCCAGCCCCGCGTCCACGTGCGGCCGGCGGATGCGGTCGCTGCCTTCGGCCAGTGCGTAGATCATCGACAGCCGCAGCACGTTCGGTGCGGCCCGGCTCGTCAGGCCGGCCACGTCGTCAGCTTCGTCGTCGGTCAGCTTCAGGTAGGCGCGTTGCCACGTCGTCGCGGCGTCGCGGTCGAAGCTCATCCGCCCGATGGTTCGTGCCGTCTCCAGGCCGCGGCGGATCGGCGCGGCCAGTCGCTCAACGTCGGCTTGCTTCAAGCTCCCGCCGAACGGCAGCACGCGGTCCCGGCGGCTCGCGATGAACGCGAAACGGTTCGCGAAGCCGTTCGCCCGGTCGCGGCGGTTCAGCAACTCGCGCAGCTCCCGCGGCGTGATGTCGCCGGTGACGCACACGTGCGGGTCGGTCGCGACGTAGGGGTTTCGCGTCAGTTGACGCAGCGTGCCGCCGTCCCAGGCTTGGCGGATGATGCTTGAAAGCGTGTTCGCCTCGCGGCCGGCGTTCTGTAGGACCGCGGCAAACTCGCTTTCATAAACCACCAGTCGCTTGTCCGGCTCGCCGTCGTCGTCGCCGGCGGAATCGCGAATCGCATGAATCAGACCCTGCCCGCTCGATAGTCCGCCGGCCACGCGGCCACTCATAAAGTCGGCATCGACGGCTTTCATAATTCGGCAGGCATCCGCCCAGCTTTGCCCCTTGCGGCCGCTCGATGTCGCCCCGCACACCAACGTGAACACGCGGGGGTTGTGCTCGGCACCGCCCACCGCGAAGTGCGGGCCGCGGCCGGACATGGACCCGGCGATCGTCACCAGCCGGGCCAGCACCGCGGCCACGCCCGCCTCGGAGTGCTCGCACACGCCCGCGGCGGCTTCGCCCAGCGGGCCGTGCAGTGCCGCGGGGTCGAGTGTCGGGAAGCTTGGCGGCTTCGGCGTCGTCTCGGCGGCCTGCCCGCGTCGATAATCTTCGGCGGCGTCGCGAATCGGATCGTCGCCATAGTCGGTTTCGGAGTATGATTTGTGCATTGCTTGTTTCCCTCGCCCGTCGGCCTCCCCCAGCCGGCGGGCGTTTGTTTGATTCACTTCCAGGCGGCGTACAGCCGGGCGGCCCCGCCGTCGATGATGAAGTGTTCCGTCCGCAGGCCGGCGGCACTGGCGGCGCGTGTCGCGATGTCGGGCCGGCAGTAGATGCACCCCAGCACCGATCGTTCAAGCTCGCCCAGGCGTTGAATCAGCTCGGCCGGGGTCATCGCTTCACCCCGCCTTCGCTCGTGGATACGGATACGAAACCCTCGATTGCGTCGTCCGGCTCGGGGTTTCGTATCCGCCCGTCGGCCCCGGCCGCAGCTTCGCCGGCTTGCTCGCCCAGCCACCGCTCCAGCTCGGCCGTCGGATAGAGCAGCGTGCCGCCGCGCCGCACGTGCGGAACGTCGCCGTTCTGCGTCCACCCCCACAATGTGCGTTCGGAGATGCCCAACGCCTCGGCCGCCTCGCGGCTTCGCAACGCCAGCCGCGGGATTGCAGCCAGGTGTGAGCGCTTCAGGGGTTCAGGCATCGGCCACCCCCTCGCGGCTTGCGTCACGGCTTGCCGTGCGGCGGCGGTCGATGTCGGCCAGCTCCCGCCGCACGTCGTCCACCGCACGGCTCGAATACAGCCGTAGCGTGCCGGCTCGGGCGCTTGGCGTGATGTGCCGCCGCGTCGCCAGCACGTGCAGCACGCGGTGCAGCGGCACGCCCAGCCGTGCGGCCAGCACCCCGGCGGTGATGAGGTTCGGCGGCGTGCCGGCGGCTTCGCTCGCTTCGGTTCGCGTGTGTCTCATGCCCTTGGCGGGCGTTCACGTGAACGTCACGAAATGTGCGGATTTACAGGGATTTGAACGCGAATCACCCGGTAGTGTCGGGCGTGAACGTTCACGGCTCACCGCTTCATCACGCGGCCCCGCCGCGGGTTGCCCAGCCGGCGGTCGTCGTCGGCAAGGTCGGCCGTTTGGCTCGCCACCAGCCGTTCAAGCTCCGCGTCGGCGTCGGCGTCCTGCCCGTCATCCGCGGCCGTCACGCGCAGCAGCTTGTCGCTTAGGGCCACGGCCTTCGGGCCGCGTGCAGCCTCGGCCCTACGGATGGCGCTTCTCCGCTTCCATGCGGCCGTCTTCGCCACCAGCCCGACGGAACAACCCACCAGCCCGGCCAAGTCCTTCGCCGTCAGCTTCGGCTTGCGACGCAGGTGCCGCCTCACCAGCGGTTCGGCCTCGGCCTGCGTCATCCGCCCGCGCTTCGTTCCCTTCTGCCTCTCGGCCGCCAGTCGCTCGGCTTCAGCCGCCGTCGCCTTTATGTACGCGGATTCCTCGGCGAACAGTTGATCGTGCAGCGCCACCGCGCTTGCCGTCACCACCCGCAGGCTCGCGTCGTCCACTAGCAGCTTGCTCACGACCGCGGCCCGCATCGCCTCGCCGGCGGCCTTCACTCGGTCATCGTCCATCGGCAGCCGGTCAAAGTCAGGCCGCCGGCCCGACGTTGCCCCGCCGCCGGCTAGCGACAGTTCGGCCTCGAACCAGCCGCACAGGTCATTCGCCAGCCGCACGATCAACCGCAGCGCACCGCGGCCACGCACCAGCGGCCCCAGGTCGGCCGCTTCGTCGGCGGGCCAGTCGTGCAGTCCGTCCACCGCCCACCGCAGCCACCGGCCGTGCTCGATCACGTTCAGTCCGCACGGCAGGTGTCGCCGTTCGTGTCCCGTCAGCAGGTCCACCACGTTACGAAGCAGGTCGCTTGCCATGTTCACCACCAGCGCCGCGTCCGGCCGTTCGGCAGCCAGCGCCCGCTCGGCCGTTTCCTCGGCCCGTGCCGCGGCCTGCCATTGCGCACCGTCGAATGTGCCGCGCGTCGCCAGCAGCTCGCCCACGCGGGCCGGCAGCGGCCCCAGCGGCCACCAGTGCCCGCCGTACGCCCGTTGCTCCCGCGGCGGCAGCAGGTCGCCAGAAGCCGGCCGGCAGCCGCTCGGCGGCGGCCACGTCGCCAGCAACTCGGCAGCCGCCACGGCAGAGGATGCCACGTCGTCCAGCGTCGCGCCCCAGCCGTTCGAACGTGCCAGCTCGGCCCGGCGGTGCTCGCCAAGCTCGCCGGCGCTGTCGATGACGGGCGTGCCGTCATTCAGCACCGCCGCAACCGGCGGCTCGCCCGGTTCGGTGGCGCCCGCCAGCCACTGAACGTCCAACCCCGGCACCCGCTCGGGCCAGCGGGCGGCCAGCTCAACCAGCACGCTCGGCCAGTGTGCCCGCGGCTGGCGGTCGTCCAGCCCCAACGTCGCCGGCGTGATGCCGTAGGCCAGGCACCACGGCCCGCAGGCCGTGGCGAAATCGTTCAGCAGCTCCATCAGCCCGGCCACGTCGCACGGGCCGCCCATGCGGGCGAACCGCAGCGGCCACCGCAGGTGCTCGCCGTCCGGCGGCACGTGCGGCCCGGTCCAGCCCGGCGGGTTGCGGTCCCGCGTGATGCCGCCGGCCGTCAGCTTCGGCCGGCTCGCCGGCGGGCAGGCGGCGTCGATGTCGGTGTCCGTCGGCACCAGCCCCGGCGGCAGGGCCGGCCCCAGGTGCCAGACGTGCAGCGTCGCCTTGGACTTCGCGGCCCGCAGCCGCGGCAACACCTCGGCCGCCAGTCGCCGTTGATCGTCGTGCATGATCACCTTTCCAAACGGGCCGCCCGCCCCGGCACGCGGAAGGTGAAACCGCGTCCAGGGCGGGCGTGCGGCGGTAGCGAACCGCCAACCCGAACCAAATCCTACCACGCCAACCCGGCGCATCGCAACCACGCCACGCCCACAGAACCCGCGTTAAGCCGGGCGATTTGTGAGGGTCGTAGGTTCCTTTCGGGGCCTCGCCAGTCGCGGGGGAGAACGCGGCGTTTCTCGTGCATTTTTCGGTCGAACCGGAAACGTATCCGGGCCTTCAAAGGCGGCGGCGGCGGCCGGAGTTCGCAGCCGCTGCGTGCAAGATTTCCGCCCGTCACAGGGCCGCGTATCGTGACCCCCCCTCGGAAGGACCCACCCCGGCCCGCGCCGCGTCAATGAAACCGGCGGATCACCGCCGCACCACCGCGGCCCGCACCACGGCCCGCACCACGGCCCGCGTCTCGCCCGGCAAGTTCGGCCACGCGGCCAGAATCTCGGCAAGCTCGGGGTCGTCGGGTCGTGCCC
>JBHJOM010000050.1:0-9508 GCA_050329715.1 Phycisphaerae bacterium | reverse complement strand
CTAAAAGTCACGTCGGATCGGACGTTCCCCGGTCCGACAACCGCCGCCGGGGCCCCCGTGGCGCGGCTGGGAAGGCCGGGGGCGATAACGATTGCCGGGGCTGGGTCGTCGTGGGGGCGGGTGTCGGGAATAAGCCATGAGCAATGCGTAACAAGCAATGAGCAATGGGGACCCGGCCCCCGGTCGCCGGTCACGCGACGGGCCACGGGCGGCCCCGGTCGGAATATTTCTTATTATTCATTGCTCATTCCTCATTTCCTTTCTCAACACCCCCCGCCGGCCGCCCGATTATGCAACCAGCCGGCGGCGTCGGGTCGCAGGCATTCGCATCCCGGATTATGAAATGAGAGGTCATCATGAATGTTCCTGAGAAACAGGCCGACCGCATCGCCTACTACTACGCTCACGTGCAGCCGTGGACGAGCCATGCGGCGGACATCGGCGTCGAGGAGACGGCCGTCACCGAGTTCGCCGTCAAGGTGACCGGGGCGCAGGCTTCGCTCAACGCCGCCGTCGCGGCCCGCGAGGCTTCCAAGGCGGCCACCGAGCAACTGAAGATCGCGCTGGCCGAGATGGACGAGGCCGGCAGCGCCCTCACCCGCACCATCCGCGCGTTCGCCGTCAGCAGCGGCGACGAGACTGTCTACGTCAAGGCCGAGATCCCCGCACCCCGCGAGCCGAGCCCGCAGCCTGCGCCCGGCGAGCCGTACAAAATCGAGGCAAGCCTCAGCACCGCCGGCGTCGTGACGCTCCGGTGGAAGTGCCAGAACCCCACCGCCAGCGGCACGACGTACACCGTCAGCCGTCGCGCCGCAGGCAGCGGTGGCGGGGGCGGCGGGGGCGGCGGGGGCGGCGGGGGTGGCGAGCCGTTCATGCCGATCGGCTACGCGGACAAGAAGGAGTTCGTCGACACCACCCTCTCGCCGACGAGCCCGGCGGTGGAGTACCAGATCGAAGCCGTCCGCAGCGGCAAGGCCGGCAGCCCCGCCCGGTTCACCGTGAGCCTCGGCGCGGCCGTTCCAAGCCAGACGGCGTTGCGCGTGGCGGCTTGATTGCGGTCTTTTGAAACACAAAGGCACAGAGGCGCAGAGGAGATACAGGGAGGGGTGATGGGCGGGACGCCCATGCTACGGGCTTTTGAGCCTGCGGCCCCGCCTTCTTTGTGCCTCTGTGTCTTTGTGGTTCATTAAGACTGAGAACAACCGACTGCGGTCGTCTTACCCTTCGTGCCTCCGTGCCTTTGTGCCTTCGTGCCTTCGTGCCTTCCTCCCTCCGTGCCTCCTTCTCCCCCCCGCCGCCAGCGGCTAACCTAGTGGCCGGATGCCCAGTCGGACCGTCGAAAACTACCTCAAGCAGATTTACGTCGCCGAGTTGTCGGCCGGCGGGGCGCTGGTCGGCATGGGGCAGTTGGCCCAGGCCATGCGCGTCACGCCGGGGACGGCCACCAGCATGATGAAGACGCTGGCCGAGAGTCGGCTGGCGGAGTACGAGCCGCGGTCGGGCGTGCGGCTCACCGAGGCCGGGCGGGCGCTGGCGCTGGCGGTGTTGCGGCGGCACCGGCTCATCGAGCTGCTGCTGGTGAACACGCTGGGGCTGGGCTGGTCCGAGGTGCACGACGAGGCGGAGGAACTGGAGCACGCGGTGAGCGAGAAGGTGCTGGCGGCGATCGACCGGCACCTGGGCCACCCGAAGTTCGACCCGCACGGCGACCCGATCCCGACGGCCGCCGGCGACGTGGCCGACAGCCCGCTGCTGCGCCTTGACGCGATGCCCGCCGGCAGCCGCGTGCAGATCGCCCGCGTCTCGGACCAGGACCCGGCGTTCCTGCTCTTTCTTGAACGCCGCGGCCTGGTCCCCGGCACCAACCTGACCGTCGAAGCCGCCGACCCGATCGCCGAAGCCGTCACCCTCCGCCCCGACGGCCGGGACCCACTGACCCTCGGCAGCAACGTCGCCGCGAAGATCGAGGTGCGGGGCGGGGGGCACGATGAGCAATAAGTAATGAATAATGAGCAATCGGCAAGAAACCAAGGACCAAACCTCGCGCGGGTTGGTCATTGGTTTCTTGGGCATTGGTCATTCCGTCGAAGGCGGGGTTGGTCATTGGTTCCTTGAGATTTGGTCATTCCCCTGCTCCCTGCTCCCTGCTGCCTGCTGCCTGCTGCCTGATCGAAGCTACACTGGCGGTCATGCAGACACTGGCGATCGACGTGGGGTCTTCGGCCGTGAAGGCGGCGGTGCTGGAGGGGACGAGCGTCGTCGGGCGGGTGGCGCGCGAGTCGTTCGCCACGCGGTACGTCGGGCACATCGCCGAGGTGGAGCCGGCGGAGATCCTTCGCGCGGTGAAGGCGGCGGTGGCGCGGCTCCCGGCGGCCCGGGCGGACGTGCTGGCGCTGGCGGTCATGTCGCCGTGCGTGACGCTGGCCGACGCCGAAGGCCGCGGGCTCGTGCCGTTCATCACGCACCAGGACCGGCGCAGTTTGGCCGCCGCCCGCGCGGTCGAGGCGGACATCGGGCCGGACCGCTTCCTGCAGACCGTCGGCTGCCGGTGTACGCCCGGCGGCATCGCCGCCAGCAGCCTGCGTCACCTGCGGGAAAACCAGCCGGAGGCCTACGCCCAAGCCGCCGCCGGCGGGTGGGTGCTGCCGCTCTCGAGTTACCTGGTCATGCACCTGTGCGGCGCCCCGGCCGTCGACCCGAGCAACGCCGGCTTCCTGGGCCTGGCCGACGTCCGTCTGGCCGGTGCGGCCGTGGCCGACCCCGACCCCGACCCGTGGCACCCGGACCTGCTGGCCAGCGTGCTGGGCGAAGGCCCGCGGCCCGGGCTGCCGCCGGTGGTGACCGCCGACCGGCCGGCCGGGACGCTGCAGAAGAAAGTCGCCGGGGCGTGGGGCCTCAAGCACGGGCTGCCGGTGTTGCCCGGCATCATCGACGGCAGTTGCCCGCTGCTGCTGGGCACCGGGCCGCGGCCGGGAAAGCTGGCCAACGCCGCCGGCAGCAGCGACGTGCTGGCGATGGTATTGCCCGAAGCCCGCCCGACGCCCGGGCTGCTGATGCGGCCGCTGGGCGTGGGCGGGCTGTTCGTCGCCGCGGCGACGATGGCGGCGGCCGGCTCGGCGATGAACTGGGCGCGCGAGACCTGGTTCTGCGACCACACGCCCCAGACCTTCGCCCGGCTGGTGGCCGACGCCGCGGCGACGCCGTTCGACGGGCCGGCGGTCCACTTCGAGCCGGCGCTGGCCGGCGACCGGCTGGCCGTGGAGCAGCCGACCGCCTCGCTCACGGGCATGACACTCGCCACGACCCGCCGGGACCTGGCCCGCGCCCTTGCCGCGGCGCTGGCCCGCAGCAGCCGCGACCGGCTGGACCGCCTGCTGGCCCTGGCCGACGCCGAGGGCATCGCGCTGTCGCGCGACGTGCTTTTAACCGGCATGGCCGGCGGCACGCTCGTGGACGTACTGCACCGCGACTGGCCGGGCGGCTTCGGCTTCACCTACGAGGACGAAGCGACCCTCCGCGGCCTGGGCGCGCTGACGAACTGACGGGCCGACGAACTGACGGGCTGAAGGGCTGCATCACCCCTTCGGGGCGCGAGACCGTCCGATGCGCCGATTCGAACGGCCTGGCCTGTCGGGGGTTCACAGCTTCAGCCCAGTGGGCTCGACCCTGTAGCGGACCGGAAGGCGGGGTCTCGGCCGAGCCTATGGCCGATTGTCCATGCGGCGGGTAACGAGCGGCCGACCCATCCCGAAAGCGGCTTTCGCGGACCTGTCGGCTACGCCGGCAGGAGCTTGGCGACGATCATGGTTCGGTCGTCGGTGGGTGCCACGCCGTCGGTGAAGGCGTCGATGGCCCTGACGGTGGCGTCGATGACGCACTGCGCCGAGTGAGGGCAGTTGGCCAGCACGTCGTCCAGCCGGTCGGGTCCGAACATGTCCGACGTGCCGGGAACCCGGGCCTCCGTGATGCCGTCGGTGTAGATCACCAGGATGTCCCCTGCCTCGAGCGTGCGGTGGTGGTCGGTGTAGGCTTCGAACGGGTCGATGCCCAGCGGCAGGTTGCGGGAGTCGCCGGCGAGGTCGGCGGCGTGGCCGTCGGGCTTCTTCACGCGAGGCGGGTTGTGCCCGGCGGAGCAGTAGGTCAGTCGGCGGTTGGCCGGGTCGTAAATGCCGTAAAACGCCGTCACGAACGTGCCCGCCCCGCGCGTGTACTCGTTGAACAGACGCTCGTTCAGCAGCCGCATCATCTTACACGGCGGGTCCGGGTGGGCCGCGGAGTGGGCGATGGCGTGGGTCACGGCCATCATGACGGCGGCCGGCGTGCCGTGGCCCGACACGTCCGCCACCAGGATGCCGACCTTCCCGCCGGGCAGCTCGAAAAAGTCGTAGTAATCTCCGCCGGCGTGTTTGCTGGTGCGGTAGTACGTGGCCAGCTCCAGCCCGGGCACCTTGGGCTTCTCCCGCGGCAGAAGGCTCCGCTGGATGTCCGCCACCACCTTCAACTCGCGGTCCACCTGCTCGTACGCTTCCTTCAGACGTCGACCCAGCACCAGCGCCTGCGTCGCCCGGCCGAAGAGGTTGGACATCCACACCTGTTCCGGCAGCCGCTCGCGGTTGAAGCCGTTGGGCTCCCGCATCAGCGCTACGACCATGTTCAGGCTCCGCCCCTGGTCGAACAGCGGGGTGGCCATGAGGCTGCGGAAGCCCGTGAGGTACGCCGCGGCCGGGTCGGAGGGGGAGACGCAGAAATCGTCGATGATGACCGGCTCACCGGTGTAGATGAGTTCCGCCAGCAGCCCGCCTGAGAAGACGGGGAGCTGGTCGCGCTCGCGCCAGGGGTCGGGGGTGTCGTCGCGGTCGTGGATGCGGGTGATGCGGAAGTGCGGGCGGTCGTGGTCGCGGCGGGTGAGGGAGAGCGAGCCGTCCATGGGCATGACGGAGCGGATCCAGTCCCGGTAGAAGCGGACCATTTCCCCCGGGTCCGACTGGAGGCTGATGGCGCGGACCATCGACGTGATCGTGTCGAGCCGTTCCTTCCACGTGCCGCGGAGCCAGTGGTCGCGCTGCGGCGTAGCGGGCGAGGTGTAGGTGGTGCGGGTGTCCATCCGGTGCCCCATGGTAAGCCGCTACGACCCGCCCGGGCGAGCCAACCCGCCGAACCTTGCGGGATTCTCGCGGGGAGAGGCCACATTCGCCGTTGCCCGGCGGGCCTGGTCCGGTAAGCTCGGGCCGCCATGAAAGTGTTCGCGTTCCTGCCGCTGGCGTTCATCGCCGGGGAGCACGGGTTCACCCTGTTCGCCCCGTACCTGGCGCTGTGCGCCGGTGCGGTGCTGCTGCGGCACCATTGGCGGCTTGCTTCGGCGTAAATCCGCGTCTGCCGCCCCTTGAGGTTACCGGCTTCGGCCGTACAATGCCGGACTTTCCCGGTCTCCGGCGGTGCCACTGCGCCCTGCCAGCCCGGCCCCGGCCTACAGAGGCCGACGTACCCGTGTTACCAGGACCCACGACCATGCCCCTCGACATCGCCCCCAACCCCGGCCAGACCCTCAAGGTCACCGTCAGCCGAACCATCAAGTCCGAGGCCGCCTACAAGACCCTCGAGCGGCTCTTCATGTCCGACCCGGAGTTCAGCCGCCCCATCCGCCTCCGGACGCGCAACTTCCGCGCCCGCCCGAAGCGTCGCGGCGGCCGCATCTACACCAAGTACCCCCGCAAAGTGCACCCGGAACTCCCCCCCGGCAGCACCGCGACGATCCCCGCGAACGCACAGTTCGTGAAGGACCTCAAGAGCGTGGAGCGGTACGTGAGCGTGGAAGCCTGAACGGCCCCGCCGGGATGACCCGGCAAGCCTCAGCAAGCACGGGTCACCCCCTAAGCACCAGCACCCCGACCGGCCCGCCGCCCCACCAGAGGACGGCGGGCTAGTTGTTAATTTTCGCGCCCGAACACGTTGCGTACCAATGGGTTACCCAAAGCATCCTGTGATTTCACGCCTCGCTAACAGACTCTTGTATCGCCCGGGCTAGGATGTCGCGGTCAGGCGGTCGCAGACTGCGCCGGCCGCAAGGTAAGCGGCGGCGGCTACCGCCCCCTGGTTCCGGAGTTCCCCCATGACGCAATGTTCGACGCCCCGTTTCCCCGCCCGCCGTACGCTGCCGCACCACACGCCGGCCCGCGGCTTCGCCTTCACTCTGGTCGAACTGCTGGTCGTAATCGGCATCATCGCCCTGCTCGTCGGCATTCTGTTGCCGGTGCTAGGCAAAGCCCGGGAGGCGGCGAATGCGGCCAAGTGCCTCTCGAACATCCGGAGTGCGACCCAGGCCATGAACATCTATGCGGCCGAAGCCAACGGTTGGCTTGCCGGCCCGCACACGTCCGGGCGTATCTGGAACTACTCGCCGAATGCCGACAACAATGCCTACGGCGTAGACTCCATCGGCCCGAACGAGTCGCGTGACTCGGAGCAACCGGTCCAGAACTTCGACTGGTACGCCCCGACACTCGGCAAGACACTCGACTTCCCTGAGAACGACCGCGACCGGATGCTCCGGTACTTCACCGTCGATCTCCGCTGCCCGACGAACGATATCCTATTCGATAAAATTCAACTTGATGACGAGAACGCCTTCGGCAGCGCGATAGGACTGCCCGCGTCGAGTTACAGCATTGTCAACCAGTTCCATGCTTTCCCGAGGCTCGACGACGCGAACGGAGACGGCGACTACGACAGCAGTACGGACCGCGTCGGTATCTCGGCGTTCAATGACGGAACTTCAAGCTACAACGGCTTGCGTCCTCGCCGGAACTACACGCCGAAGCTCAGTTCTGTCGGCAACGCTTCAGAAAAGGTATATCTCACAGAGGGCACCCGGTCGTCCGAGCATCTCAACCTCGTCAATGGTCTTCCGACGCTGGTGGTAACGGGAATCAACGCCGCACGATACCAGCGCCAGGGCGGTAACTTCGGTACGCGTGGTGTTGTAAGCCGTTTGTATGCCAACGGCCGCGACCCGCACTTTCTGGGCTCGGCGAGTGCTTTCGACTCGAATTGGAACGGACAGGTACCCGATACAAGTTACCGCGTCGCCTGGCGTCATTCACAAAAGATGAACGTCGCCAAGTATGACGGCAGCGCCGAGGCGCTTGACGTAGGCCAGTCGGTACGAATCCAACTTTGGTATCCGACCGGCACGACGATCACGAATGCGGCACGCACCTACGATCCGACCGACGTGAACGGCCAAGTCATTCAGTAACCCTCCGTCTCCTTTTCATCGGACGAGGGTCGTTTGTGTTGCGAGGGTCCAAACGATTTACCCAACGCAGTCAGCAGGGCCGGCGTCGGCCTCTGCCCAAGCCGGCTTGCCGGACGACTGCGTTATTGAAGGAGAATTTGCCATGAATCTGATTCGTCATATCGCGCTCGAGACGCTCGAACAGCGTCGCCTGCTTGCCGTCACGACACCGGAGTTTCTGGTCGTCGCCAACAGCACGCAGAACTTCAGTGACACCCGCCGGGCCGTCAGCTACTACGACGTTTCGGACGTCGCCAGCCCGTCGTTCACCGGGATCAACGAGACCGCAGCCTTCTCGATTTGGACGGGCTACGAGGATACAGCCGCCCGTAACTTCGAAGAGATCAGCGGCCTTGCCGTGAACCCGGCTAACGGCGACACCTACTTCCTCGCGTTCGACAGCGGCACCCCCGGCACGACCGACGGCGTCGGCGACGGCCAGGGCGACTATGACCTGTACCGCAAGAGCGCCGCTCAGGCATACCTTGACCTAGTAGGCAACGGCCGCGCGCCTGGCATCATGTACACCAATACCGTCACCACCGACGGTTTCGACTATGAGGCCGCCTACGGTGCCTTGCCGTTGGGCCCGACTGGTCTGCCTGCGGTCACGTCGTCCATGGACGGTGTGCCCCCCGGTCGCAACAACACGGACGCCGACCCGTCCAACGACTTCTACTGGCTCGACGGCGTCGTCGAGAAGATCGGCGAGATCGCCCGTCAGCAGGACACGCCGTTCTTCAACGAACAGACGCTCGAGTTTGTCGATCCGGAAACGCTGCTGCTCATGGAGAACAAGCGGAACTTGCAATTCGACACGCTCGGCAACCCCCTCCCGCGCGTCGCCGCGGACGACAATCAGATTCGCGTGATCAAGCGTGTCAGCACCAGCCCCGGTGCGGCCACCGCCACCGTCGATGCCGGCGGCACCGGCTTCGTCGGCGGCTACAACAACCAGACCACCGAGAGCTGGGAGTCCTTCGACATCGCCGACACCAAGAACGGGCTTCCGTTCCTGGCCGTCGATATGGACTTCAACACCACCACGATGATGCCGCTGTACGACTCGAACGTCGACGGCATGCGGTTCGTCAACCGCAACGGCGTCACCGGCGTGTGGGTCAGCGAACGTGACGGCGGCGGCGACGACTTCTCCTTCTTCGAGCTCGATCTGGTGAACCTGACCGGGTTCAAGAAGGAACTGCAAATCGGTGCCGGAAGCCCGTACCCCCTCGCCTTCGCACTCGATGACAACCCGGTCGTCGATCCGACGACCAACGACGGCTCCGTCGATTTCTTTGACGTCGATGAGTTTGGCAACCTCGTCATCGGCGAGTCGGGCTTCTTCGACACGCCGCAGACCCAGCCCAAGATCATCACCCGTGAGGTCCTGGACTACGACGCGGCCGACTCCGACACCAGCGGCGAGAACGAGATCGAGTTCGGCGCCTGGGACGTCCTGGCGCCGCTCAGCCCGACTCTCGATGACAACGGCGGTCTGCCGATCGACGGCCGGTTCGCCGTCTACGCTCCGGGCAGCCAGTACGTCTACTACCTGGACATCGCCGGCACCAACCCGACCGACCTGTACGTCTACGACACGAACACCGAGACCTTCATTTACGAAGAGCTCGACGCCATCACCGCATTTCTGGGTAGCTCGGAGCGCATTCGTGCCTTCCGCTTCGGCGACAACAACGGCGACGGCCTGGTGACCGCCGAGGACATCGACGCCCTGGCTGCCGCGGCGGCCGGGTCGGATGCGCTCGAGAAGGAGCGCCTCGATCTGACCGGTGACGACGATGTGGTGTTCAGCACGGCCGCCGGCTCCGACGCCAGCGTCCTGGTCCGCACCCTTCTCGGCACCGAGTTCGGTGACGCTGACCTCGACGGCGATGTCGATTTCTCAGACTTCAACACTGTGCTCGGCAACTTCGGCGTCAGCGGCCCGACAATCGGCTGGGCCTCGGGCAACTTCGACGGCGACAATGATGTCGACTTCAATGACTTCAACACCCTCCTGGGCAATTTCGGGTTCGTACCCGTCTCGGCCCCGGTGACACTCTTCTCCGCCCAGCCCGTCGTTAAGACGGACTCGCTGGTCGCCTCCCGGAACGATAACGTGCTCGGCACGTCTCGTGCCCGTGGTCGCATCATTGGCTGAGCCTGAAACGCTTGGCGTTTCAACCAGCAAGTTGATCGAAATGAAGCGGG
>JBHJOM010000049.1:0-43877 GCA_050329715.1 Phycisphaerae bacterium | reverse complement strand
GCGACAGCCCCGGCGGGAAGTCGAGCGTCTCGGAGAAGACCGTCCCCATCGCCGCGGCCGTGCCGTGCCCGCCGGCGAAGCCCGCCTCAATAAGCTGCCCGAAGCTCGCCGGCACGTCGTAGTACGGCAGGATGAACAGCCCCGTGGCGACGAGCCCCACCACCGCCTGCCCGAACACGATGATCCACACGACGATCCCCTGCCGCGTCGCCTGCTTCATCGCCTTCCCGAAGCTGCTGCCGGACCGCTCCAGCAGCAGCCCGGCGAACAACACCGCGATCAGCACGCCCGGAAAGCCGGAAAGCGTGTTCGTGGCCTCGGCCAGCAGGTACTGCACCCCCCAGCCGCCCTCGCCGACGACCGCGTCGTTCTTCACCACCGAAAACGCCCCCGGCCCTGCCCGCAGCACCCCCTGCACCACCACCAGCCCCACCAACCCCCCGACCACGCTCGCCGGCACGAACAACGCCCGCAACGGCGGCACGCCGGCCCGCAGTACGAAACCCACGGCCAGAAAAAGGCAAGCAACAAGAATGGCGACCTGCATGCCGGGCATGATTGACCAATCCCGACAGAAGAACCACCCGCCGCGACCCACCGCACCGGCCGAACCAGAGCCCGTGGGTCGACCTGCGCCCCCCGACGGCAAGGCGGCGTGAACGACGCGAGCATTCGGACAGCACCGCGTAAGCGCCGGACATAGAACGTCGCAACCCCCTGTCACGCATGCAGTTGAGCGGCCACAATGAACGCAACGCTCAAGCGAACCATGGCCAAACTTCGCATCCTGCTTATCAGGAAGGCATAGACGAAGCCTATCTTTCGCGGGTCGAAAGGTTTCTTTAACCAACAGGTCCGGGGAAGTGTCCCCTCAATTCGCCCCATGTGGGCGGGAGATTTCCAGATAATGCAACTTCGCTCCATCATTACCGCCGCCGTCTCGGCCGTGGCTGTTGTTTCCGCCGACGCGGCAGTCATCATGACCGGCATCGTCGATGGCACCCTTTCGGGCGGCAACCCGAAGGCCATCGAACTTTACATCGACGGCACCGAGGATCTCAGCAGTTACACCCTCGAGCGTTCCAGCAACGGCGGCACGTTCGGAAGCTCGTTCGCACTCAGTGGCATCTACACTGACACGTTCGTGTACCTCATCGGTACCGGTAACGGCGGAGTCGCCGCGTTCGACAACGTTTTCGGCACGACCGGCATTTTCGCCAACCGTATCACCAGCGGTAACGTGAACGGGAACGGCAATGACGGGTTCCGCCTGCTGAGTGGTGCCGTGGTCGTCGATACCTTCGGCAACCCGGGGGACGTTTCGGCCAACGGCGATTACTCGGCCCCGTGGGCCTACCAGGACAGCTTCGCCTATCGCGTCGATGACACCGGCCCGGACGGCGGCTTCGTCTTGGCCAACTGGTCGTTCGAGGGCAACGGCGCACTCAACGGCCTGTCCGCCGCACAGCACAATGCCGCTGTTCCGTTCGGCACCTACGCCATTCCCGAGCCCACCAGCCTGAGCCTGCTCGGCCTGGGCGCGATGGGCCTGATCCGTCGTCGCAAGTAAGCATCGACACGACTACAGATCGTCCGATCATTGATGAAGGCGAGTGCCCGGCACTCGCCTTCATCGTTTATTGGGATCGCGGCTCACGCGGACCACACATATAAACCCATTACTAGGGCATACTTGCGACATGCCGGGCTTGCGAACCCAATACTCAACCAGCTTTTCGGGAAGCTTTATTTCTCATTCATCCCCCGGGCATCTTCGGCCTGTAATCTGCCCGCGTCGGAAAGGTTTCGACATATGACAGGGGTCAGGTTATCAATCGCCTCGAATCGGGGCGGGAGTAAGAAAATGCAACTTCGTACCATTCTCGCTAGCGTCGCAGTTCTCGGCCTTGCCGCCACCGTCCAGGCCGCCCCCCAGTTGGGCGCATGGTGGAGCTTCAACAACTCATGGAGCAGCAACCGTGGCGACGGTCTCTGGACCGGCGGCGGCGGCTTCCACCACACGACGATCCCGGGACCGAACTTTGACGACGGCATCTGGACCGGCCCGACCACCGGCACCATCGGTGCCGGCATCCAGGGCGACCTGCTCCTGCCGGTTTACGACGGCTTCACCGGCCAGTACGGCTCGGGTATCCTGGTGAACACGGCGGGCATCGACAACGCCCCCCAGAGCCTCGCCGGCCGCACGCAGATCGCCAACAACATCGGCAACTTCGGTGCGTACATCGACGTGTCGAACGTCGTCGGTGCCAACAACGGCAACATGAATGCCAACACGTGGGGTTCGTTCCAGGGTACAGGCGTCAACCGTCCGTCGGGTACGTTCGCCGGCGGTTCGTTGGCCATCACCGGTAGCGCCAACAACGGCAGCTACTTCGACATTGTCATCGACCCGGACTTCAACAACGGCCAGCTCCCCGCCGGCTCGGCTTGGGAAATCTCCGGCCTGACCTGGGCCCAGCAGGGCACCGGCACCGGCTACAACAGCCGCACCTACTCCTACTCGCTCGACGGCGTGAGTTTCGTCGAGATCGGTACGGAGACTGGTACCCTCGGTACCTTCGCCGCGAACACCAACTTTGCCGACCTCTCCCTCCTGAGTGTTCCCGAGGGTGTCGTCGCCTTCCGCGTCGAAGTTGATGGGGCCACCAGCACCAACGGCAACCACCGCTTCGACAACATCCAACTCTTCGTAGACTCGTACGTGATCCCGGAGCCGGCTTCGATGTCGCTGCTGGGTCTGGCCGGTCTGGGCCTCGCCCGCCGTCGCCGCGCCTGAGCTTGTCTCCTGCATCCGCATGAAAACTTAGCGCGGCCGGGGCTAGTCGCCCCGGCCGCGTCTGTTATTTATTGAAGCGGCGGCAAAGTGTTTTCACGCCGCACGATTGCTAGCACGCTAGGCGGGTTGTCCCGGCGTTCTTAATCGTCCTCGACGAAATGTCTGCCACTAGTCCCGCCGGGTCCGGCGGTTATTGAAGGAGAGAAGATGCTGAAAATGCGAAAGAGTGCCCGTCTCGTTCTGCTGGCAGCCGCCTGTGCGGTGCCGACGGCCGCAGGCCAGATGGTGACGACCAACTGGACACTCGACACCGCCTGGTTTGCCCCGAACGACTATTATGCGACCGCCCAGGGTCTGACCGGCACCAACCTGAGGAACCAGTTGCACCTGATCGTCGAGAAGGACTACTTTTCGAGCGGGCTGGACTTCTCCACGATAGGCAACATCAACGCCCACACACAGCACCGGCTCAACCCGTACAGCAACCGCGGCCCGGCGCTGGACCAGCTCGACAAGTCGGCCCCGGCCGTGGGCAACTTCGTCTTCAACACCTATGACGTGAACTTGTTTTACACGGCGGAGAACCGGGCGAACACGTCCTCCGTCGCTAAGAACGCCGAGCACGTCTGGTCGGCAAGCCGGCACAACCCCGGCTCACGGGACGACGCCGGGCGCGACTACACGGACCTGTACAACCTGCGATGGGCCGACGCCGGCGTGAACGGCTTCAAGTCGAACGCGAACTTCGGCGGGTTCAACGGCAACATCGGGCCGACGCAGTACGGCTACAACTCGACCGTCACACCGGCCGGCACGTTCAGCCTATTCGACCCGGGCGACGCCCACCGTGGCGACACGGCCCGCATCAGCTTCTACATGGACGTGCGTTACGACGGCAACACGGCCCAGGACTCCCAGACCGGTGACCTTGAGCTGGTCGAGGGCAACCCGGGCATCTCAGTCGGTGCCCAACAGGGGAGCCTGACGGAGCACATCAAGTACCACTTCGCCGACCCCGTCGATACCTTTGAGATTCGACGCAACCACCTGCTGTTCCAGCGTACGCATATTGACGAATTCAACGTCGCCAGGACGTTCAACTGGACGCAGGGCAACCGCAACTGGGCGGTCGATCACCCCGAATACGTCTTCAGTATCTTCGTCGGGCAGGACAATGACTCGACGATCACCATCGCCGGCGCGGACGTGGTCAATGCCGACGGCTCGAGCAGCAAGGACATTCAGCTCGGCCGGGTGATGGTCGGGCAGTCGGCCGGGACGCTCGGCACCGTCGATGTGACGCTCAACAAGGCCGGCACCGACGGCACGTACTACGAGGTCACCACAAGCGGCGGGGCCACGAGCAGCATCACCGGGCGGTTCAACGCGTTCCGGCACGCTCAGACGGACAGCACGGTTCTTACCGTCGGCGTCGGGGCCGTCAGCACGGCCGTGGCCGGGCTGCAGGGCGGGAGTGTCACCATCGACAATCTCGATGTCACCACCGGCGGCGGCGTGGGCAACGGGGCCAACGACGGCGATGACGTCATCAATGTCGGCGTGGCCGTGCTTCAGCAGCGGGTCGTCACGGCGGACACGGTCGATCTGGGCACGTTCATCGTCGGCACGACGGTCGGCGGCGTGTCGGACCTGGCGACCAGCGGCTCGGACAACGAACGGACCCGCGTCAACGTGGCCACGACCGGCGGGGCCGGGGACGTGACGGTCGTCGGCGGCGCGGGGTCGCTCTTCGACGCCGCTACCGACACCGGGTCGCGCACTGTGGAGGCGACCTTCGCCACGGCCGGGGCCAAGTCCGGCAGCGTGGGCCTGGCCGTGACGACGGCCGAGAACGCCGGTGCCGGCCTGACTGGCGAGGGTGCTTACGCTAACGTGGCCGTCGGCTACAGCGGCACGGCACTGGACCCGAGCAACGCGTCGTTTTCGTCCGTCACCGACTCGGACGTACTCGTGATCGACTTCGGGATCGTCGGGCTTGGTTCGGGGACGGCAAGCGAGGGGTTCTCGATCTACAACCTGGAGTCGCTGGCGAGCTTCACGGCGGCGTTGGACCTGGATTCGGTCACGGCCCAGCCCGGCAGCGACGGCGAACTGACGATCGACACGACGACGTTCAGCAATTTGGCCGCGGGAGACGACGTTGCGTTCTCGGCACTGCTGGCGACGACCGACATCGGCAACTTCGCGTCTGAGTATGTCCTGAGCTTCTCGGACGAGGACATCGCCGGGGAGACGACAGGGCTTCTGAGCACGATCAGCCTTTCGGGGTTGGTGACGTTCTTCGGGGACGTGGATGGCGACTTCAACGTTGACTTCGACGACTTCAATACACTGCTCGGCAACTTTGGCGCGATGACGGACCTGGGTTGGCAAGCAGGAGACTTCGACGGCAACGGCGTCGTCAATTTCGACGACTTCAATCTGCTGCTCGGCAACTTCGGTGTCAACGCCACCCCCACCGCCGCGGAGTACGCCGCATTGGCCGCCTTTGCGGCGAGTGTGCCCGAGCCGGCGAGCCTCGGGCTGTTTGGTCTGGCAGGCATCGGCCTGGTGCGGCGTCGGAAGTAACCCCAGGTGGCTGGCGTAGCCGTTTCGGCGAAGCCGTACCGTCATCAAGGCCCGCCCCGGCACACCTGCCGGGGTGGGTCTGTCCTTGCGCAGAGCGTCTCGGCGTGGCGGCCGTTGGACTACTCGCCAGCCCGGTAGACGCCCACCAGCTGCACGTCGAACACCAGCGTCGCGTTCGGCGGGATCACGTTGCCGGCACCGCGTTCGCCGTAGCCGAGTGCCGGCGGGATCGTCAACTTGCGTTTCTCACCGACGCGCATCCCCTCGATCCCCTGGTCCCAACCTTTAATGACCCGCCCCGCCCCGAGTTCGAAGCTGATGGGCTCGACCGGGCGGCCGGGCTGGGGAGGGTTCAGGCTGCTGTCAAAGACCCGTCC
Organism: Phycisphaerae bacterium; assembly: GCA_050329715.1. Classification (GTDB taxonomy): domain Bacteria; phylum Planctomycetota; class Phycisphaerae; order Tepidisphaerales; family Tepidisphaeraceae; genus DAIOTR01. The sequence continues at coordinate 38,111 of JBHJOM010000049.1, read as the reverse complement.
GTTCTCCAGCCGCCCGGTGTAGTGCACGAAGACGGTGTCGCCGGGCCTGGCCAGAAGCGGTGCCTCGGGCACGGCAACAGTTTCGATCACCAGCCCGGAGGGCAGCTTCTGGATCGCAGGGTCGGAAGCGGGATCGCCCGGTTGCGTGGTCGGTGGTAAGCTTCCGGCGGCGGGGCTGTCGGCCCGGGCTGTCGTCGCGGTTTCTGCGACGGAGGTTCCGGCCAGTCCGGCGGCCAGCAGTGTCACGGCGGCCAGGATGAACGATTGTCGGGCGGTTGCCCGTGGCATAAGTTTCATGTCGAAGGGCGTACGGCAGTGTGGCAGTGGCGTCAACGGCAAAAGGATAAACCGCCCCCCGACGGGCCCGATGCGCCCGCCGGGCTGGCCGGGCCGCCTCAACGCGATTACATGAAGCCCCACGCCGGCGCTCTTGGCGGCAACGGGCAAACCTCTAACATGAGCACCATGCAAGAACAGCTCAGCGACGGTGAAGCGACCCACCCGCCCGCACCAGCGCAGGACGGAGCGAGTAACTCCATGAACAAGTCATTCCGCGATTGGATGCAGGAAGGCCAGCGTCTTTACGACGCGGCAGTGGCCGAGTACCGCCAGCTCGAGGAGCAGCTACACGACATCCAGCAGCGGCTGGCGGCGAAGAAGGAGGAGGTCAACCACATCGCCGGCGTCATCGGCCAGTCGGAGGTGGAGCAGGTTGACCACCACCGCGGCACGTCCGAGGTCATCGAAGGTGGCCACGCCCGCACCGTCTCCAACAGCACGAACACCATCGCTCGCGCCCTGTCCGGCAAGGGTCTTGGCCGCTGAAACGGTTCGCCGGCTGCACGCCGGGCGCGACGCCAGGCACGCCGGCACGGTTTACATGAGGAAACTGGCGGCGCGGTTGATCAGCTCCGGCAGTGCCGCCCGCGTCGATTCGACATCGGACGCCAGGATGCCAAACTCCTCGAGTGGCACCTCGTACGGGTCCTGGCTTACTCCCGTGAGCGTAAAGCCCATTCCCTCCTGCGCGCAGAGCGTATCGGCCACGTAGATCAGCCCGACGAGCTTCTTCTCCGCCGCGTCGCAGCTGGTCGGCCTGTGATGGTAACCGGCGACCATCTGGCAGCTTCGCGGGAAGTGCCAGCGTTCGGCCAGTGCCTTGCCCAACGCCTGGTGGTCGACGCCGATGATGGAATCTTCCAGGTCGATGAAGGCACCGCCCTCTTTCTGAATCTTCTCGCAGACCTCGCGTAGCTGCTCGGGCCACACCTGCAGCGAAACCAGCAGGCCGACGTCGTGAATCATGCCGGCGAGAAAGGCTTCGTCGGCGTGCTCATGTCCGGACCTCTCGGCCAGATCGCGCGCTGATACGGCCACCGCAATACAGTGCCGCCATAAGTCCTTCGCCGAGTACCCGGCGCACAGCTTCACGCCGCGGAACAGCTGCCCGAGGCTCGCGGCCACGGCGATGTTCTTCACCGCGTTGAGCCCCAGCAGCACGATCGCCCGCTCGATGCTCCCGATCTGCCCGGGAAGACCGTAGAAGCTCGAGTTCACGACCTTCAGCACGCGGGTGACCAGTGCCGGGTCGTGGCTTACCAGCTGGTGCAGTTGGTTGGCGCTGCTGCGCGGGTCTTCCACCGTCTGGATGATTTTGGCAGTGACCTCCGGCAGCGTTGCCAAGGTGGTGAGCCGGCCAATGGCGGAGTAGATCAGATCGTCCTTCGAAGTTGTCTCTGTCGCGGTGGACATGGCTTTCCTCTAACTTGGCAAGGGCGGTTGTTGGCAGTTACGGCACGATCGGCGTCGCAAAGACCACCAGTAACCGGTACTACACCCGTTATCGAACCGACAACCCGTTGGCATTAGCCACGATTACACCCTGAAACAGATTCACCCGGTCTTCTACATTTGCCACTCAATATCGAATCAGCTTGCTGCGAAATGCCGGCGTCAAAGGCACCCCGGCCAGCAGCTTGACGATCCGCTCGGCCGTCCCCTCTCCACCGTACGGGTTCGTCGCCGGGATTCGCCCCTCAGGCGAGACGGCCAGCAAACGCCTGAGCCCGCCGGTCATCGCCCGTGTCGATTCGCCGCAGCTGATCACGTTGCCGCCCCGCTCCCGCCCGGCCTGACGCGGCCCGACGTTCAGCACCGGCGTGCCGAAGCTGCCCGCTTCAATGATGCCGCTGCTGCTGTTCCCGGCCAGGAGGCGGGCGTCACGCATCAGTCCAAGGAAATCCGCCCGCGTGAGGTTGGCAAACCGCACCACCTTGCCTGCTGGGTCGCGCTCGGCGGCCTGCCACGTCGTACGGATGCCTTCGTGTCCCGGGTCGTTGTTCGGGTCGATCAGGCAGATGCCCGGCACCTGTTCCCGCACGACAGCGAGCAGACGTGTGGCCAATGCAGCCTCGGCGGCCGCGTCCGAACGGGTGGGGTGATGTACGAGTAGCGCGTACGCGCCGGCGAGCGTGCCGAGAAGCTTCCGCAGCCGTCGCGGGCCGGCGGCCTCGGCAACGATGCCGTCGATACCCGGGGAGCCGACGACGTGTACCTGCTCCGGCCGCTCCCCCATGCGAATGATCCGCCGTGCCGAGTTCTGCGTCGCCGCCAGGTGCAGGTGAGAGAGCTTGGTGATTGCATGGCGGAGGGAATCGTCCATCTGGCCCAGTGCCCGGTCGCCACCGTGTACGTGAGCGACGACTCTGCCGGACAAGTGCCCCGCCGCCGCCGCCGCGAAGGCCTCGACCCTGTCGCCCACCACGAGCACGATGTCCACCCCCAGCGTCTCGTACACGCCTGCCAGCTCGGCCGAGACACGCCCCGTAGCGACAGCCCGCGCGACGTCGGCTCCGCCGGCGACCTGCGGCCACGGGATGAGGGCATCGGGCGTCCGGCCGTCGATCAATGTCCCCTCAATCGCCCCGACGGCCGCATCAGTGTGCATGCCGGTGACGACGAGTTTGAGGTCGATCTTCGGGTGTCGTCCTAGTGCAACCAGCGTTCGCCGCATCAGGCCGGACTCGGCGCGGGTGCCGGTGACGAATGCGACGGTTCGCTTAGACATGACGCTGTTACGCCGCCGCGGCTACGGTCGAGGATGATTCCGATGTCGATGTCGATGTCGATGTCGAGGCGGCGGGCTGCAGGTCCGTCAGCGCGACGGGCCGTCCGGCGGGGCATGCTCTGGCGAGCGTGCGACCCACAAGCGTGCCTGCGTGCACCGGCAGGACGCCCGACTCCGCAGGCCGGCGTGTCGCAAGGTCTTCCCACTCAAGGACATGCCCGGGCGGCAGGTCGCGAAGGTAAACAAGCCGCTGGCGGCTGAGCCTGCGCACTTCCGCCTCGCAGGGAAGCACCCGCCGCGGGCCGACGCCAGTCATCCGCTCGGCCACACGTACCTGGTGAATGTAGTAATTGAGCTCATGCGGCTCGAAACTCGCGGCGTGGTCGGGCCCTTCGGCGTCACGGTCGTGAGTCAGGTGCTTCTCCAGCACACACGCTCCGGCAGCCACAGCCAGAGCGCCGGCCAGCGGGCTCGTCGTGTGGTCCGAGTAGCCGACAGGCCAGACGGAGATCTCCGCCAGCCGGCCGATCCAGTCCAGCCGTGCTTCGTCCATCGCAGTCGGGTAGCTGCTCACGCAATGCAACAGTACGTGTGGGACTGCCATGCCCTCGAGCCACGCCTCGGTATCAACGATCTCCTGCTCGTCGCTCGCCCCGGTGCTGATCAACATCGGCACGCCGAGCTTGGCCGCCTCGCGAAGCAGCGGCCGGTTCACAAGGTCCGGCGAGGCGATCTTCACCGCCGGAAAAGCCAACTCCCGACACACCGCCACATCCTGCACGCTGAATGGCGTGGCCAACGGAACCAGCCCCGCAGCCCGGGCTGCGTCCACCACGTCGCCGACTTCCTCCGTCGTCAACTCGTACCGACGGAGCAATTCCATCTGACTGTCGGCGTTCTGGTACTCGCAGCAGCCGGCAGAGGCATCCACCAGGCGGTCGGCACGGAAGAGCTGCAGCTTGATCGCATCGGCACCGGCGGCCGCGGCGGCTCGCACCAGGTGCAACGCCAGTCCGACGTCGCCGTCGTGGTTTACGCCGATCTCGGCGATGGTAAACGTCGGGCAGCCGGGCCCGACCTCCCGTGCTCCGATCCGCAACCGCTCGTTCATGATGCCACCTTGTACCGCGGCTGCAGCCGCTCTTTGAAGATCGCCTCGGCCAGCAGCAGGTCCCGAAGTTCGTCCACCTCGACCACCTCGCCACGCTGCGTCTGGATGCCCCGACGGTCCTTCCCGAAGAAGGCGTGCGGATCCTGCGGCATGTCTCGCGAGGCCTCCAGGGCGGCCGTGGTCACCACCACCGCCCCACCGTCGTGGAGGAACAGCGGCGTAAGGTCCTGGCGTCGGTCGATGCTGCCTGCAAACATCGGCTGCACCGCGTCGCCCGAGAGGCTGCTCATCCACGCAGGGTGCCATTTGCCCACCGGGCAGAAGCTTCGCACCGAATCGCAGCCGGTTTCGTGCAGGTGATGCACCGCGCGATCGATCAGACCGTCCTCGCGCAACGGCACGTTGCCGTAGAGCAGCGCGATGGCTTCAGGCCGGGGCTTGCCTCGGCCGCACCATGCGTCCAGGGCGTGCAGCAACGTCTCCTGCACACTCGCCTCCCCCGTGGCCAGCTCGGCGGGCCGCTGAATGGTTTCGATGCCTCGCTTCTCTGCCATTTGCAATACACGCTGGCAGTCGCTGCTCACGGCCACCGCGTCGAGTCTTTCGGCCGCGAGTGCGGCACCGAAGGTGTACTCGATGACCGGCCTGCCGAGCAGGGGCAGGAGGTGCTTGTCCGGCAGCCCGCGACTGCCTGCCCGCGCGAGAATGATTCCCAGGGTCTTCATGCCGCAATCGCCTCCGGTGCCGGGTGCCACTCCCGGCAACTCTGACAAAAACAATACACGCCGCGTTCCTTCGCCTCGTTGACGGACGCTGCTCCCGCCTCCCGCAAACGACGCCACATTGCCTGGACGCCCTCTTCAAACACGTTGCCGAGCGGTGCTTCGCCCGTCGCGTCCTCTTCGCACGCCACGACGAGGCCGTTGCTCAGAATCGTCATGCGCGTCTTGTCGGCCCGGACGGCCCGCATCGTCGGCGGTGCCATGTCGGCCACCTGCAGGTCGGGAACGTCGGCCATGAGGCGTGGAACGCCCCGCACCACGGCGGTGCCCAGCGTCTGAACCCAGCGTTCGTACCACGTTTCAAGTTCGGCCAGGTTCTGCTGGCACTTGACGAATACGGGCAGCAGAATCGGCAAGGCCATGCCGCTGACCTGTCTCTGCAGGAACCAACCGACGTTGCCCACGCAACGGGAAAGTGCGTTAACGCCCATGATCGTCGCGTAGCTCTGGCTGGTGACAGCCGGCATGTGGACTGCCAGAAGGTCCGGTGCCAGTTCGAGCACTTCCAGGAGCACGCGCTGCTCGGCCAGCAGGTCCGTCTCGATCGAGACGGCCGCGATGCCCAGCTCACGTGCCAGCCGGGCGATTTCCAGTCCGTGCGCGCTTTCCAGCGGGTCGCCTACGCCGCCGAGCACCAGGCGGATGTCCTCGGCCTCGGCAAGTTGTTCGAGCACCGGCCGGGCCTGTTCAAGGGTCATGTCCGGGCGGTTGATGTCGTAGCGTTGCCCCGGCCAGAAGAGGGGGTTGCTCTGGCGTCGGCAGGTTACTTCCAGGAGCACCTCGCGGGGGTGCGGGTCGGTGTTGGACGCTGCCTCGAACCTTCGGACCAGGTCACCGGCACCGCTGGCCACGAGTGAGCCGTTGAGTTCGGCGAACGCCCTGTCGAAGCGGCTCAGTTGCCGATCGGAGTCGATCTTCAGGTACGCCATGGAACGGGCGACGGCGGCGTCGAGCTGGAAGCTTTCGGTCTGTCCCAGCGGGTCCACGACCGGCCGGCGTGGCTCGTACGCGCAGAGCTTACCCGGGTGCCAGTTGAGCCGCTGCAGGTCCTGAAGTACCTCTGCCGAGAGGAGCGCGCCTGCCAGCCCGGCGGCGGCGGGCGCGATGTGAATCGCCGCGGCGTTGGCCTTCATGCTGTCGATCAGCAGGAGGTCGATGATGTGCGGATCGACGAGCCCGGAGGCCGGATCGACCAGCAACGCATGGGTCGCTTCGCTCTGGCGAATGGCTTCGAGCACAACGCTGGCGTTGAAGCCGCGGTCGAACTCGCACGCCCCGAGGATGCCGCCACGCCAGCCGTCGCTCCAGCGTATGGCCGCGGCGAGGCGTTCGATGATCGGGTCTGCGCGACGCTCGCCCAGGTTCAGCACGCTGGCGGAGCCGTCCTCTGCGAGTGGCTCGAGGAAGGCGAGTTGGTCGGCCCAGCAGGCCACGACGACGTCGTGCAGGTGGACACTCTGCTCCAGCCGGGAGAGGGTCCAGGCCAGCACCGGCTGTCCGCGGAAGTGCCGCGTGGCGCTGTTCGTCCCGGCCGGCTCGTGCAGCATGCTCAGTACGGCGACGGTTTTGGGAATGCTCAAGCTGCCCTCCGCGTGGTTTGTGCCTCGGTGGCGGGTTCATCCAGAACGCCGCTGAGCAGGTCGATGAACTGCTCGGCTGCTGTGGCCACGGCCTGTACATTCGCCAGGTCGCGCTCCACTTGTCGGCGCTGGCGTTGCCTGCCCTCCAGTTCTGCTGCTGCGATGCGGCGGTCCTGCTTGAAGCGTTCCAGTTCGCTTTGCTGGCTCAGTTGCGTGATCAGCCGGTAGGTGACATCCAGGCCGAAGATCTCCTCACGCAGCTTATCGATCCTGGCGATGGCCCGGTTCACGCGGGTCTGGTCTTCCACGTTGTCGCGGATTTCTGCCAGCAGCGGCGCGGTCCGCCGGCTGATGTCCAGGATGCGCCTCGCCTCCTCGCGTCGCAGTTCGAGTTCGCGTCGAACTGCCACGGCCCGGGCCATGTCGTCGGGCACATGTGTCGGCGGGCCGGCCGGCAGTGGCGAACTGCAGTAGGCCTGAAGCGCCTCGGCAAAGGGCATAACGGTCGTTCCGCGCTTCAGCACGCCGCCCTCGGTCGCGTCGATCACCGTGGCACAGCTCGCCAGGAAGTCACGCTCAAAGTGCTGCAGGTAGGTGAAGAGCCGTTCGTCGGCGAAGGTCGGCCGGCCTCGGTAGTCCTCCACGCGACGGAGAATCGGTTTGTTCCGGGCGATGCGCTCCCACTGGCGTGTTTCGAAGGTGCAGTACCGGTTGATCTCCGGCCGCCACGTGTCGTCGTAAGGCGTGCCGGGGGCGTAAAACAGCCCGTCGGAGAAGCCCAGGTCCTGGCCCACGAAGATGATCGGGCTGCAGCCCATGTACTCGGCCAGGTAGAACGCCAGGTGGGCCACGGTGCTGCCGGCGCGGAGGTTGTCGTTCCGGCTCGTCAGCCCGGCAAGCAGCAGGTCGGCGTAGCCGTTGCCGCAGAGGGTCAGCGGGCCGGGGTGCGCTTCGATCACGGCCGGCGAGGCCTTGGCCTCGGCGACGAGTTCAGTCCGGCAGCCGGGCGGCAGGCCTTTGAAGAAGCCGGCGGACAGGTCGTGAAAGTCCAGGCTCGTTACAAAGTCCGGCTCGACGCCCAACTCCAGCATCGTTCGCAGCGCCGTCTGCACGCAGATGACCGCGGCGTGCCCCTTGGCGTTGGCAAGCAGGTGCTTGTTCTTCCGCAGCGAAGGCCCGGCCGAGACGATCACCGCCGGCTTGTCCCGGTAGGCGTTACGCAGCCTGCGCAGCCCGCCGTTGACGCCGTACTTCAGGATGTTCCGCGTGATGTTCTCCGCGGTGCGTCGGCCGTTGTAGAGCAGTGTGTTCTGGTTCGTCCGGCAGAGCTGTTTGAAGTCCGCGACGATCCGCGTGAACTGCTGGTGGCTCTCAGGCTGCAGTTGCAGGCTGGGCTGATGGCTGACGGCGTCGAAGCCGAGGTTGATCGCCGCGCTGTGCTGATTCATCTGGTCGAAACAGGCACGCTTCTCCGGGCGGGTGTGGATGTGCAGCTTGCCTGAGCCCAGGATCTTCGACAGGTCGCGGTGCTCGAAGGTGAAACGGAGCGTCTTGAGGCTCGGCTCGAAGAGCCAAACGTCGGCGCTCGCACCCGCCTTCTCCACGACCGCCTCCAGGTGGTACCCCAGGCCAAGGCCGTAAACGGCGAACGCGCAGCGGTCCTCGGTCTCGAGGTCCTCCACCAGGCGACGGGCCTCGGCCAGCGGACGGTGTGCGCTGTGCAGTAGAATGGTCACGCCCTGGCCGGTGGCGACTGTCGCGGTGGGTACGCCCTCCGGGGTTGGCAGCAGTTGGTAGTCGCTCGGCAACGGCATGGCGTCGAGCGTGCCGGCCAGCTCGGGGTGCGTGAGCCACAGCGCCGCCAGGTTGTTGACAAACGCGTCGTCCGGCCTGCGGACGAATCGTCGGGACCGGCATACGGGTTCTGGTGCGTCGCTCGTGAGGGTCATGGGCGTTTGAAGGTTCAGGCGGCTTGCAGTCAAGGTTGCGGGGACATAGCGTGCTGCGGCCGAAACGCGTCGGCGTAAGCGACTATTGCGGTTTATCGGACGCCGGGCCGCGGACGGTTGAATGCCTTTTCCCCGACGCGAACGGAGAGGATCCCGGCAGCCTGCTGGTAAGAATCCGTTCAGGCACTTTCGACCCTTTGCACCCCTTGGCGATGAGCGAGTTCTTCTTCGACATTCCCTGGTTCGTTCCGGTCATCCTCGCTGCCGCCGGCGGCGTGGCATTTGTTGCGGCCAATGCCCGCCAGCAGACCCGCGTAATGCAGGCCGGTGCCACGGCCATGCTGCTGGCGGTGGTGCTGACGCTCGTAAGCTACTTCATGGACACCCCACGCGAGTCGGCGATTGCCAACGCGCATGGCATCGTTCAGGCGGTGGAAGACCGGGACTGGCCGCGGTTCACGGAGCTGATCGGTGACCGCGCGACGGTCATAGGCCTGCTGGACGCCGAGACGACGCTCCGGTTCGTGCAGGACGGCACGGAACGGGCGGACATTCAAACGCTGACAATCCGCCGGCTCGAAGCCCAGCAACAGCCGCCCAACGGCGTGAGCGTTGACATGACCGTGATAAGCACGGCCCGCGACGCCGGCCCGGGGGAGACGAGTTGGCGATTACTCTACGGCATCGACGCCGAGGGGCAGGCCGTGCTGCTGGAAGTCGAACCGACGAACCTGCCCGAAACCGTGACGCGGATGCTCGACCGGATGCGTCGCGGCCAGTAGCGGCACGCGGTATTGGCCGTTCGCCGCAACCGGGCCGAACAGTGCTTGCAGGCCGCGCGGCTGTCAGGCGTCCGCCTGCACCACGGGGAAGCCGCGGCCGCCTTGCGGCTCGCGGGCACGCGTGGCTTTGCGGCTCGTGACGAGTTCGCGGACGTCCTCCAGAATCGTGTAAAGCGACGGCACCAGGATCAGCGTAATGGCCGTGGCAAACAGCACCCCGAACCCCAGGCTGATGGCCATGGGGATGAGGAATTTCGCCTGCACGCTCGTCTCCAGGATCATCGGCATCAGCCCGAAGAACGTGGTGAGCGTCGTCAGCAGGATGGGCCTGAACCGCCGCGCGCCCGACTCGAGAATGGCGGTACGGATCGACTCGCCGGCCGCCCGCTTTCGGTTGATGAGGTCCACCATGATCAGGCTGTCGTTCACCACCACGCCCGATAGCGCCACCACGCCCATGAACGACAGGAACGACAGGTCGTACCCCATGATCAGGTGCCCGATTACCGCGCCGATCAAGCCGAACGGAATTACGCTCATCACGATCAGCGGCTGCACGTAGCTGCGGAACTGAATCGCCAGGATGCCGAAGATCAGCACCATCGCCACGACCATGTTCCGCCCGAGTGAGGCCATGCTCTCGGCCCGCTCCTTCTCTTCGCCCTCGAAGGCGTACTTCAATTGCGGGAACTGCCGCTGCAACTCGGGCAGCACCTGGGCTTGCAGCAGCTTGTTGATCTGCCGGGCGTTTCCGCTGGTTTCGTCCACGTCGGCGATGACGCGAACGTAGTTCATGTCCTCCGTCCGGCGGATGGTGGCGTAGCCGCGGTCTTCGATCAGGTTTGCCACGGTGTAGAGCGGCACACTCGTGCCGTCGGCAAGGCGGATGCGCATATCGTCCAGCGTGCCGTAGCTTTCGCGCGCCACCTCCGGGTAGCGCACCATCACCTTGACCTCGCTGCCTTCGCGCTGCACGCGTTGCACCTCCACGCCGTAGAAAGCCTGACGGACCTGCCGTGCGATGTCCCCGGCGTTGAGCCCGGCGGCGCGGCCGGTTGGCGTCATCTCGAACCGAAGCTCACGTTTGCCCGTCTCGAACGTGTCGCGGATGTCCGCCGTGCCGGGTAGCTCGCGCAGCTCCTGCTTCAGCACGGCCACGGCGCGGGCAAGTGCATCGAGATCGCGATGGCGCAGCTCCACGTTCACCGCCTCGCCGGCGGAGAAGAACTCACTTTTGAACGTAAGCGTCTGCGCGCCCGGCACGTCGCCGACCGCCTGGCGCCAGAGGTTCTGGAACTCCGTCGCGGTGAAGTCCCGCTTCTGGCTTGAAAGCAGCTCGACGTTCACCTCGCCCAGGTGCCCCCCGCCGCCGCCGCCGCCGAAGGCTGCCCCGGGGCCGTCCTCCGGCGTCAGTTCACCGATGAGCGTCTGCATGTGCTTTACGACGGAAAGCTCGTTGCCCTCCTCGTCGACCGCGCCCCTGCCCTCGCGGCTCAGCTCGTCGCGCACCTGGAACGCGGCCTCCTCGAGCCGGGCCAGCACCTGCCGCGTGCGCTCCACCGGCGTGCCCTGGGGCATCTCCAGTGTGGCGATGACGTTGTCCGCCTCGACCTTGGGCATGAAGACGAAGTTGATGTGCCCCGCCGCGAGAAACCCGCCGATGAGCAGCATCATCGCGACCGCCGTGGCCACCGTCGCGTACCGCCACCGCACGAAGAACGCCAGCTGCGGCTTGTAGACGTGCGTGATGAACCAGTTGAGCGTCGCACCGACCCTGGCCTGCCCGCGGGCGATCGGGCCGGTATGTTTCTTCACCCGTCCGCTGGAAAGGTGCGCCGGGAGGATGAGCAACGCTTCGATGATCGACACCGCCAGCACCACGCTCACCACCGCCGGAATGACCCACGTGATCTTGCCGATCATGCCGTCGGTGAATGCCAGCGGCGCGAACGCCGCGATCGTCGTCGCGACGGCCAGCGTCACGGGCATGGCCATTTCGCGCACGCCTTTGATGGCGGCGTCGGTCGGGTCCATGCCGGCCTGGCGGTACTCGAAGATGTTCTCCCCGACCACGATCGCGTCGTCCACCACAATGCCCAGCACAATGATCAGCGCGAACAGACTCAGCATGTTGATGCTGATGCCGGCGAACGGCATGAGGTAGAGCCCGCCCATGAAGCTGATGGGGATGCCAAGTGTCGTCCAGAAGGCCAGCTTCAAATCGAGGAAGACCGCCAGCGTAATGAAGACCAGGATCAGACCGATCCAGGCGTTGCGCATGAGCAGGTCCAGGCGGCCGCGGAGATAGTCGGCGCGGTTGAACCACGTGGCGACTTCAATCCCGGCCGGGAGGCGGGTTTCCAGGTCGGCCAGGTAGTCGAAGACCGCCTCCTCAACTTCCAATGCGTGCTGGTTGCCGGTGCGGTAGACGTTGAGCGTCATGCTGCGTCGGCCGTCGAAGAAGTTGGCGTTGTCGGAGTCGGCGAAGCTGTCGTCGATGTCGGCGACCTGCTTAAGCGTGACCTTGGTGCCGTCGTTGCGGGCAAGGAGCACGAGGTTCTCAAAATCCGCGGCGACGTAGCGTTGTTCCTGCGTGCGGAGCAGAATTTCGCCGCCGCCGGTTTTGAGCGTGCCGCCGGGCAGGTCCAGGCTGTTGGCCCGGACGATGCGTGCGACTTCGTCGAACGTCAAGCCGTACTTGCGCAGGGCACGCTCGGAGACTTCAATGCTGATCTCGTAAGGTCGTGCGCCCGAAAGGTTCACGACGCTGATGAGGTCCAGTGCCGTCAGTTCGTCGCGCGTGCGTTCGGCGAAGGCCTTGAGGCTCTTCTCCGGCACGTCGCCGTAGAGCACGACGTTGATGACCTGATCCTGCACCTCCAGGAGCGTGACGCGTACCTGCTCGGCGTCCTCCGGCGGGAAGGCCTGGATGGTGTCGATCGCCTGCTCGACGTCGTCCTTCACCTTCTGGTCGTCGGCGTCCTCCTCGATCTCGATGGTGACGGAGCCGAGACCCTCCGTCGCAAGGGACTGCACACGCTTCACGCCGTCGATGCCGTCCAGCGCGTCCTCGATGCGCTCGTTGATGCCGCGGACGATGTCGTCCGGCGCGGCCCCGGGGTACGGCACGGTGACGAGGATGCGGTCGAGGTCAAACTCCTGAAAAACCTCGTATTTCGCCGTGAGTACCGCCATCGCCCCGGCCAGCAGGATGAAGGCCATCAGCAGGTTCGTCGCCACGTGGTTGGTGGCGAACCAGGCCAGCACGCCGGAGCGGTCCGGCGGGTTCTGGTCGTGGTTCTTTGCTTCAGGCTCGCTCATGGTTGGTACCTCGTGAACCGGCCCGCCCGGCGGCGGTGACTGATTTTATTCTCGTTGTGCAACAGGCTGCGTCGCCGGCGCGGGCGTCGGTGCGGCCACCTCGCCGGGCGCTTCCTGCAGAAGCACGCGAACGGGCAGGCCTTCCGTCGGCACGTTGATGTCACTGGTGATGACCACCTCGCCGGCGTCGATGCCGCGAACGTAGACGCTGTCCCCGCTCTGGCGTACGACCTCCACGTCCTTGAAGACCAGCGCGCCGTCCCGGGCGAGCCAGAGGCGGTTGCCTGGGCGAAGCGCGTAGCGCGGGAGTTGCTCGACTTCCTCGATGTCGTCGCCGGTGATGGCGACATCGACGAACAGGTTCGGGATGAGCCGGACGCCGTGGTCACCGTCGATGTCGTCGACGTCCACGACGAGGTTGAGGGTGCGTGTGACTTCGTCTGCCTCGCCTTCGAGGCGGGCGGCGGTTCCGTCCCATTGCCGAAGGCCGCCGCGGAAGGTTGCCGAGACGTCCACGCGGGCACCGGGCACGTTGAACCAGCGCAGCAGGCTGTCCTCGAGCGGAACGACGACCTCCATGCGGTCAGTGGCGTACATCTGAGCCAGAGTCTGGCCGACCTGAACGAACTCGCCGACGTCGACCATCTGCTGGCTCACGATACCGGTGACCGGGGCACGGAGTGTCGTACGTTGCTCGTCGAGCTGGGCCTCCTTGAGGATGGCCTCGGCGCGGCGCAGCTGCGCCTCGGCCTGATTGATTTGCGGCTCGCGGACCAGCAGCGGCGGCGGGTCGCGGCCGGGGTTTAGCTGCTCCCACTCGGCACGGGCGACGGCCGCCTCGGCACGCTTGACCTCGAGGGCCCGCTGCGCCTCGGCCATGGCGGCGTCGGCCTGCTGCACCTTCAACTCGAAGTCGGCCTTGTCGATCTGAATGAGCAGCTCGCCGGCCTGCACTTCGCCGCCGGGACGCAGGTTCGGGTGACGCTCGATCACCTTGCCGGCCACCTGCGGAACGATCTGCACCCGCGTGTGCGGCCGGACCGTGCCGAAGGCACGCACCACCACCGCCTCCGACGTCGGCTTCGCAGCCACGGCGCTGACGGCAAGGCCTGCCTGCGTCACCGGCCTGGGCGTCGGCGCCGGCCTGGTCGCCCAGAGCAGGTACGCGATGCCGCCCCCTGCGGCCAGGATCAACAGCACCACCGCGAACTGAACGATGATTCTCTGCACACGACTCATGGGTTTACGTCCGTTAGCTCGTTCGCCTCGATGCTCCGAAGTGGCATCGTCTGCCAGTCGCCGCCCAGCGCCAGCACCAGGTCAATCCGGCTTTGCCACAGTTCGCCGCGGGACCGTATCAGCTCGGTTTCGGCGATGTTCCGCCGCCGCTCCGCCTCCAGCACCTGCAGCAGGCTCTCGAGGCCGCGCTGGTACCGCTCCCGGGCGGACTGCTCGGCCGCGCGAGCCTCTTCAACGCGCAGCACGAGCAAGTCCAGTTCCCGCAGGAGCGTCCGCTGGCGCAGCAGCGCGTCCTCCACTTCACGAATCGCCCGCAGCACCACCGACGCGTACTCCAACGCCTGCTGCCCGTAGACGGCCTCGGCGGCGTCCACGTTCGCGCGAAGGCGGCCGCCTTCGAACAGCCGCACGAGCAGGTCGCCGGCGAGGTTCGCCACGAAGCTGTCCGCGTCGATCAGGTCCGCCAGGTCGTCGGCGCGGTAGCCGGCGTCGGCGCTGAAGATCAGGTCCGGGTACAGGTCGCTCACGGCCACGCCGATGCGCTCGTTCGCGGCGATCGTACGGAACTCCGCGGCCAGCACGTCGGGCCGGCGGTCCAGCAGCGCCGCGGGGATGCCCAGGGGCAACGGCGGCAGGCTCGGCAAGTCGTCCAGCGTGTCGGGCAGCGCATCCAACTCGGCGGGCGTCAGGTTCACCAGCACCGCCAGCTGGTTACGCACGAGGCCGAGCTGTCGTTCGATCGTGGGAATGGTGCTCTGGGCGGCGGCGAGGTTTTCCTGTGCGAGCCGAAGGTCGGTCACGCTCACGCCCCCGGCACCCTGCTCGTAGCGACGGCGAACAATCTCAAGCGTCTGCCGGCGGTTCTCGACGATCGTCTGCTGAAGCTGCAACTGCCGCAGCAGGGTGCCGAGGTTCACGCGGGCCGCCAGCACGTCCGCCACGAGGGTGTGGGCCACGGCCCGGGCGTTTTGCGTCTCGGCCAGGAGTTCGGCGACGGCGGCCCGCTCTGCGCGCCGCAGGCCGCCGACGAGGTCCGCCTGCCAGCTGACCGCCAGGCCCAGGCTGTACTGCTCCGTGTTGACGCCCCCGGGCAGCCGGTTGGCCGAGGCACCCGCCCCGGCCGAGACGAAAGGCAGCCGCTCGCCGTACCGTGCCCGGCGAAGCGCGTCGGCCTGAACCACACGCAATGCCGCCTGCCGGAGCGTAAGGTTCTGCTCGAGTGCACGTTCCACCAGCGCCGTGGAGATCGGGTCGGCAAACTCTTCCCACCAGCGTTCCTGCCCGAGTAGCTCGGCCGGGCCCGGCTGCGTGGACGGGTCCAGCGTGGTGCTGTAGCGGGCGTTTTCTGCGGCGGTGTCCGGGCGGGTGTAGTCCGGCCCGACGGTGCAGCCGCCGACGATCACGCCGCCAAATACCAGCGTCCCGGCCGAGGCCGGTTTGATCCATGAGGCATAGGCCATCAGCGGCCTTCCTTCGCGTAGGCGAGGATCCCCGCGTGGGTAAACCGGACGATGTGCTCCACGTGGCTCTGCAGGCCGATGCCGGCCGGCAGCACCTGCAGCATCGCGCCGCTGCAAGGCGAGGCGTTGAACATCTGCACCGCGTGGAGCAACTGCGCGACCATGCTGAGCATGCACTCGGCAATCTGTCGGTTATCAAGACTCGGCACGAGTTGCCGCACCGCGCTGAAGAGCACGTCTGCGAGGGGGCGCATGAAGCGGTCGCGCATCATCTCGGGCGGGAGGCGAGGGTGCATCATTTCGCGGTTCATCAGGGTTAATGAGATGCGGGCGGTACTCTGCTCCATCAGCGGTTCGACGAACGCCTGCGCGAAAGCGGTCAGGAAGCCTTCGAGCGTGATGCCCGGCCGGGCCAATGCCGCTTGAATGCGCGAGACGCGGTAATCACGCAGGTAATCCATCCGGCGGGCATAGACGGCCTCGTAAAGCCCCTGCTTGTCGCGAAAGTGGTAGTGCACACTGGCTACATTCGCTCCGGCCTCCCGGGTAATTTCACGAATACTGGTGCCGTCGATCCCGCGCTCGGCGAAGCACCGCTCTGCGACGTCCAAAAGCCGCTCACGCGTCGCGTCGCGGTGGATGCCGGCATGCACGTCGGCAGGTGGCGCAACGGGCTGGGCCTCCAGGTTGCGGTCGGTCATGGCGTCGTCGTGCACGATGGGCTCCTTCATTTGAAACGATTGTTTCAATCAAACGTTTGGCAGTCAAGGTCGTTCGGTCGTTTTCCTGCTTTTGGCACTGCGGAGGGCACCTGCAGGCCCGGCGGACGGTGTGGTAGGCTACCGGGCATGGTTGCTTCGCACGCCTTGCCGGTACGGCTCCTGTGCCTGGTCGCCCTGGTCTGCTCGGCTGCGGCCGGGGCTACGGGGGCTGCTGCGGCTGCGGCGGGGGCGGCGGGGGCAGACCAAGGGCGGCTCGAGGCGGTTCGGCTCCGCCACGGGGTGCCCGCGATGGGCCTCGCCGTCGTCAGAGCAGAGGGCCCGCCTGTCGTCGTCGTGACGGGCCGGCGGTCGCAGCCGGACGCGACCCCGGCAGCCGAGGACGACGCGTGGCACATCGGTTCCTGCGGCAAGGCCGTGACGGCAACACTGGCCGCAAGGCTCGTCGAGCGCGGCCTGATCACCTGGGACACGACCCTCGCCGACGCTCTGCCGGCACTCGCCGCAGAGGCCAAGGGCCCCTACCGCGGCATAACGCTCCGCCAGCTCCTGGCCCACCGCGCCGGCATACCAGGCGCCTCGGCCGACCGGCAACTGCTTGGCCTGGGCTGGACGCAAAGCCGCGACGCCGCCCGCCCGATGCCCGAGCGACGGATGGAAGTCGCCAGGGCCGTGCTGCAATCGGAGCCGACGCCGATAGACGAGTTCGCCTACAGCAACTGGGGCTACCTGCTGGCCGGGTGCATGCTGGAGGCTGTGGCGGGCGACAGCTTTGAGTCGTTGGTGGAGCGGGAGGTTTTTGTTCCCCTGGGTATGGCCTCGGCGGGCTTCGGCGTGCCGCCGACGCTGGCGGGCCACCGACAGTTCGGCAACGGCTGGCTCCCGCTTGCGATAGACAACCCGCCGGTGCTCGCCCCGGCCGGCACGATGCACATGAACCTGGCGGACTGGGCCCGCTTCGCGCAGCTTCACCTGGGGAAAATGCCCGGCTACCTCAAGGCTGAGACGCTGGCCGAGCTGCAAACGCCCTACCCCGGGTCTGAGCAGCGGTATGCTATGGGCTGGGGCGTGGCCGACGACGGACGCCTGCTTCATGCCGGCTCGAACACGGTTTGGTTCGCGCAAATCGTGCTGGACCGCGAGGCGGGCTTCGCCGTGCTCGTGGCCGCCAACGCCCCGGCCGCCGAAGCGGTTGAGGAGGCGACGTGGGCTGGCGTGGATGAAGCGGCATCGCCACCGAGCCCGACGACACAGCCTTGAGATGCCGGCTACGCCGGCTTGGCGTCCAGGGTCGTCGCGAGGCGATGGATGACCCGGTGCAGCCGGCCGCGACGGCGGGAGCCGAGCCGCCGCCCGCCGAAGCGGACGCGGTAGAAGATCTCAGTAAGCCGCCGTACCTGGTCATAGGCCTGCGGCGGCAGGAAGGTGACGGACCGGCTGAACTCCATCGGCGTCAGGTGGTCCGGCGGGGAGACGCCGTGGCGGTCCAGCAGGCGGAGCAGTTCGTCGTAGAAGCCCAGTTCGCGGGCAAGGCGAAGCTGTTCCTGGTCCGGAAGCGCACTGAGGCCGATACGGCGGGCACGCCGCCGGAGCCGCCACTTCTCCAGCGCAAATGCCCCGACGGCAAAGAGCAGCACCAGCATCATCAGCAGGATCAGCCCGCTGATGATCTGCGTTGAAAGCGCCATCAAGTTGAACCGCTGCAGCCACGCCGAGACAGACGTGAATTGACTGCGGTCGACGTTGCTGATGGCGACATTGGTAATGGCCAACTCGGCGGCCTGGAAGAGCGATTCGCGGCTGCCCTCGTCGTAGGCGACGATGTTGGTGGCCCAGGTGTACTCCAGGAAGTCGATCAGGTGACGCAGGCGTTGCGTAAAGCCGCCGGCGTCGGCGTTCGCCTCGGCCAGGTTGCCGCTCGTCGGGTCGAAGCGTTGCCAGCCGGTCTCGGTAAGTGCCTCGACCCACGCGTGGGCGTGGCTCTGCCGGACGATGTAGTACCCGCCGGCGTCGTTGTACTCATCCCCCGAGCGGAACCCGACGACGATGCGGCTTTCAATCCCCAGGCTCTGGAGCATGAGGGTCATGGCCCCGGCGAAGTACTCGCAGTGCCCTCTCTTCAGTTGCGTTACGAACTGCACGAGCGGATCCTCCCGCCCGATTTGAAGCGCGTCGGTCAGGTCCAGCGTGTACTCGAACTCGTTCTGCAGGTACGTCTCGATGTTCCGGGCGATCTGGGCGTCGAATTGCGTGACGCGGGGCATCGGGTCGCGCAGCTCGGCCAGCGGGGTGCCGTCGGGTGCCCGGCCGCTGACTTCGGGTCGGCGGGCGAAGTCGTAAATCTGGCGGTCGATGCCGACGGTGTCCTGTGAGCCGTTTCGCAGGCCCATGGCCTGCTGCAGGCGGTGGGGCATGTCGCGCGAGTCGACCGGCAGGGCCTGGGTACTGACAACGGTGTAGCGGACCGTGTCGGTGATCGGCTCGGAAACCTGCAGGGTCCAGTCGCTGCCGGGCGTGAGCAGCGGAATCCCCCCGCCGCTGAACTGCGTAACACCGGCCAGGGCAAAGAGCCGCCGCGTGCCGGTCGGTTCGAGTGTCACGGACTGCCGCACCAGTTCGTCGGTCATCGGGGGCATGAGTCGTTCGTCGAATTCCCGCTGCGGGTCGATGTTGCTCCACCGCCAACGGCCCGGGGAATCGGGGGCGGCGTCGTAGTAGTTATGCGTGCCGCCACGGAGGTAAAGCTCGCGTGGCTCGCGGATCCGGGAACCCGTGGTGTGGTCGAACAGCTCGATTCTGGCGATAATCTGCCTGTTCTGGCCAATCCGCGCGACGGACTGGAAGCTCACCTCGTCGTTGAAGCCGGGCAGCGACTGCGTGGAGGAAAACTGCAGCGGCCCGAGCAGCCCGGCCCCGGCGCCACGCGGGAAGAAGAGGAAGACAATCACCGCCAGCGTCGTGGCGAAGACCGCGATCAGCCCCGTCAGCCGACGCATGCTGCCGGAGAGAAAACGCTGGTCCTGGCGGAGGGTGGCGGGCACGGCGTCCTCGTCGGCCGGGAGCGAAAGCATCTGCCGGGCGGCGTCCGTCTCGACCTTCAGGTGGAACAGCAGGCACGCGTAAAGCGCCAGGATCAGGTAGACCAGCAGCAGCATGCCGAACCAGAGGCTGGCCGTTGAGATACTCGCTGCGACGATCAGCAGGAGACTGAGTACCAGCAGCTGCGCATAGTCCCGGTTGGAGCGTTGTTCGTAGAGCTTGACGACCTGCAGGATGATGAGGAACTCGCCGATCGCCACGATGGGCGTCGCGGCCGCGAGCAACCGGGCGACGGCGTAGGCGAACAGCAATACCGTCAGGCTGTTGGCCAGCCACCTCGGCAGCGGGTTGAACCGCCCGCTGCGGACGGACCACGCGTTGAACCCGATCAACGCCATCGCAATGAGCCAGAGCCCGGGGTTTGCCACCGCCATGCAGAAGCCGGTGACGCCAAGCGCGACAATCACGTACAAGGCCGGCTTGAACTGGCGAATGTCGTACATGCTGCGTCTGGCCATGAAGTCCTCTGCGGGCGGCGGCGGTTGTGCGATGGAGTTTAGCCGGCTTGTGGGGCTTCGGGTTGCTGGTCGTCGGGACAGCAGGTTTCGAAATCGACGGCGGGGTTGAAGTCGAACCAGTGCGTGTTCGGCCCGGCCGCGGTGATCGTGAGCATGCCCCGGCGGTCGGTGTCGGCCGCAAGCCGGGCCGTCGCCGGCTCGTTGCCGGCGTTGGCTGAGCGTCTTGCGGGCCCGGGGTCTGC
Source organism: Phycisphaerae bacterium (assembly GCA_050329715.1). Classification (GTDB taxonomy): domain Bacteria; phylum Planctomycetota; class Phycisphaerae; order Tepidisphaerales; family Tepidisphaeraceae; genus DAIOTR01. The sequence goes on along the minus strand of JBHJOM010000049.1, from coordinate 18,302 downwards.
CGGTGCCGGTGCCGGTGCGGTTGCGGTTGCGGTTGCAGTTCCGGCAGCGGTTGCGTCCGGCGCGGGCATTGCCGGCCGGTCGCGGGTCGGCGGGGTTGTGTGCTGGCGGTGGGCCGGTGCGTTTGCGTCGGCCGGTGGAACCTCCCCGGCCCGGCTCACCGCGTCCTCAGCGCCGGGCGTGAAGACGACCAGGGTCGTGCCAGACCGCCCCAGCTTCCCGGCGGCATCCAGCAGCTCGTCGAGCTTCACCGAGCGGTTGAGCTTCAGGCGGGCCAGCGCGTCGAGCAGTTCGCGGCGGTGGCGTTTCCCGCGGTTGGGCGGCAGTTGGATGACCTCGTCGCTCCAGGCGACCACACCCACAGACAGGTTGTCGCGGAGGCAGGTGTCGGCGAGGCTGGCGGCCATGGCGATCGCCCGCTCAACCCGCGCGTGGCTCCTGAACGTGCGCTCGTGCAGTTGCGTGTCGACGACGAGCAGAATGCGCGGCGGGGAGACGCGGCTCATCATCTTGGCGACCATCGGGCCGCCGGGGCCCGTCCGAAGGCTCCGCCGCCAGTAGATGGTCCGTGGGCTGTCGCCCTGGCGATACTCGCGCACGCCGAAGAACTCGTCCTGCCCGCCGGCCCGCGGGCGGTTGGTGCTGCCGGTGCTCTCGGCGCTCTTGAGCAGGCGAACCAGTCGCGGATCGACGCCACCCAGCGGCGGGAACGCCAGGAAGCTGTCGGGCTGCCTGCCGTCGACGGCCCGCTTGATGAACCCGAACGGGAAACTCGTCGAAAGCTGAAACGCCCCCATCTCGTGCACGCCGCGACGCTTGGGCGTCACCTCGCAGGGCACCAGCGCCGTCGTGCGGGCGGCGGCGTGAAGCAGGTACGCGTGCGGCTGCTTTGTGAAGGCCTCCACCCCGTCGAGTTCCGAGAGCGTGACGGACAGGCTAGGCCAGAACCGCTTGCGGTTGGCGATCTCGTACATCACCTGCACCGGCTGCCCCACGACGGCGTGCGTCGGGATGGTACGCGTGACGAAAAGCTTGCGCAGCACCAGCCGGCTGATGATGCCCGAGACCAGCAGGATGCCGATCATCAGCCCGAAGACGCCAAAGAGCAGGTTCGCCTGACTGTTGATCGCCGCCAGGCCCATGAACATCATCATCGAGCAGTAGATCAGCCCGGTGAGCGAGAAGTCGAGGCTTGGCCGGCGTCGAAGGGGTGTCTGCTTGAGCCGGTGCTGGTTGCGACGCGTGCCGACGGCCAACCGCGGGCGGAGCGGCCCGAGCGCGTACGGCACCTGGGCGTTCGGCGCCTGGGCGTTCGGCGGCTGCGTAGGCGGCTGGAGGGCGTCCGACGTCATGGGCACGACCACAGTATCAGATCGGTAGACGAACTGTCGGCGAAGTCCCGGAGGACGGGCCGGCGGCGAACGTCGGCGGCTACCGGGGCGTCGGCACCCGGTCCAGAATCTGCCGGAGCACGCGCGACGTCGAGTCGTTCTCGCCGTTCTGCAGGTACGTCTTGCTGATGACACGGTGCGCACACGCCGGGATGAACAGCCGCTTCACGTCGTCCGGCACCACGTAGTCGCGACCCTGGAGCAGCGCATACGCCTGCACGGCCGCGGTGAGCGCCAGCGAGCCTCTCGGCGAGACGCCAAGGTGCAGTTGCTCGTCCTGACGGGTCATCTCCACGAGATCGAGGATGTAGTCGAGAATCGCCTGATCGAGCTTCACGGCCGGCACGCGGTCCTGCAGCGCCACGACGTCGGCACCGCTGAGCACCGGGCCAAGGCTGTCCAGTGCGTTCCGGGCCGGCTGCGTCTTGAGGATGCGCTGCTCGGCCTCGCGGGTCGGGTAGCCGAGCTCGACCTTGAGCAGGAAGCGGTCGAGTTGGTTTTCCGGCAGGAAGTAGGTGCCCTCGAACTCGAAGGGGTTCTGCGTCGCCACGACCATGAACGGCCGATCGAGCTGGAACGTGCGGTTTTCAATCGAAACCTGCTCCTCGCTCATCGCCTCCAGCAAGGCCGATTGGGTCCGCGGCGTGGTGCGGTTGATCTCGTCGGCCAGGAGGATGTTGCAGAAGATCGGCCCGGGCTTGAACTCAAAGTCGCCCAACGACTGGTTGTAGACGGCCACGCCCAGCACATCGCCGGGGAGCAGGTCGGGCGTAAGCTGGATGCGGGAGAACCGGCACTCGATGCTTTTGGCCAGGCTCTTGGCGAGCACGGTTTTGCCGACGCCCGGGACGTCCTCGATCAGCACGTGCCCGCGTGCCAGCAACGCCACCAGCAGCAGGTCCACCGCGTCCGGGTCGCCCAGGTAGACCAGCGCGATATTCTCCTGCAGCTTGCGGATCGCCACGGCGGGCGAGCGAGCGGTCGGACGGGTTTCAGAGTCGCTGACGGTCATAACGGCCCGCCGAGAAGCGGTGCACGGAGTCTAGCCGCCCCGGCGGGCATGTCCAAGGAACGCCGGAAGGATCACAAGACGAGCCGAGAACGCAAGCGAGCGCTACCTGCTCGGCGGCCGGACGGCTCCCTCACGGTTGCGTCTCGGGACTCACTCCGCCATCGCCGCGGCCGGCCGAAGGTTCAACGCCTCGACCACCTCCGTATCCGGCGTCCGGGCCTCGGGGTCGTCCACGTTCAGCACGACGTCGTAGTTGGCGTCGTAGGCCCACAGCGACCAGTGGATGTCGTTGTCGGCCATCGCCTTCGTCAGGGCGTCGAGGTAAATCAGCCGGCTTTCACGCGGGGCAAAATCGATGTACACGCCGAACTCGTTGATGATCACCTTCCGGTCGTGCTGCTTGCTCCACGCGGCCACGGTCCGCATGTTCTCGAGCATCCGCTCGTGCGTCGCGATGCCCTGCTTCACCATGTCACGCAGCACCTTCTTCGCCTGCTCGGCGGCCGGGTGCTTTTCATCGACCGCGGCCAGTGCCACGTCGAGGTTTTCCTCCGTCACCGGCCATGGGACGCCCTTTAACGGCCTGTACCAGTCCTTCATCCACATCGCGCCCTGGTGGGTAAACTGGCTCGGCTCGTAGTAGTGCACCGCGTAGATGATGTTGCGGTCCGGGTGCGGCTCGAACTCGGCCAGATCTTTCACAAGCTGCCAGCCGCCGGAGCTGGCGATGATCGTATGCTCCGGCGCGTTCCTGAGGACCTCCATGATGAGCTTGTCCTGATAGTCACTCCACTGCTGCCCGTAGAACTGCTGGCCGCCGGGCTCGTTGAGCAACTCGAGGAAAACCCGCTCCGGGTCCGTACTCGAAAGATGCCTGGCAAACTGCCCCCACCACGGCACGAACTGCCGGGCGAGCACCGGGTTGTCCCGCATCGCCTTGAAGCGGTTGGTCTTGGGGTGCACGTCGACGATGACGGCCATGCCCGTGTTCAGGATCATCTGAATCGCACGGTCCACCTCGCCGAGCAGGTCGGGCTTGAGGTGCCCGGCGTCGTCCATGATAAAGCCCGGGTCGATCGCCAAGCGGACGTGGTCAAAGCCCATGTCGCGAATCATGGCGATGTCCCGCTCGGTGATGTACCGCCGGAAGTGCTCGGCCGTGTAGCCGCCCTTTTCGCCGTCGAGGCGGACGTTGAACGGCTGGCACATCCACTCGTTGATGTTCAGCCCGTGCTTGAGGTTGTCGTACCGTGATTGCGTGACGGCCGGGCCGAACGGCTCGGCCGGGCGGAACGCCGCCCGCCGCGCCTCGACCATGGCCTGCGTTACGACCGTCGCGCCGTACGCCTGCACGTCGATCCGCCCGCTCTCGGGGCTGTAGAAACCGATGCGGAGCATCAGGCCGTCGGCCCGTTCCGGCACGGCCACTTCGCGTACCTGGCTCACCCAACCCTCGGACGTGCCGGTCAAATCGCCCAAGCCGATCCAACCGCCGATCTCCCGGCCCGCTTCCGTGAGCCGCGCCTGCACCTTCCCCTGCATGTGCCCCTTGGCACCGGGAACCACGTCGCTGTACCGGTACGTTGCCGAGACGCGCACACTCACCGCATCCTCCGGCAGCTTAACGATCTGCTGGATGAAGCTGTCCTCCCCCGCCGAGTTCAGCCCGATGGAGACGAACCGTTCGCCGGCCTCCTCGGCCAGCTTCACGTAACCCTGCCCGGCCGTGCGGTGGTCCCAGCCGGGCGGGAGGTCCCCGACCTCGCCCTCGGCGAACGTCGGGTTGGCGACGAGTTGCGGCCCGAGGTCGACCGGCTCGGCCGAGGGCTCCTCGGCACTGGCCGGGGCGGTCGCGGCGATGCACAGCGCCAACGTCCCGCAGCCGACGGCGGCCAGCATCCGACGCCATCGGCCGGGCGCGTATTGTTTCGTGTGGATCATCAGAAATCCTCCGTTATGGAACGGTCTCGGGCAGTTTGGCGGGAAACGACTCCGTCGGCGTCTGCCGCATGTCGTCCGTTGGTTGTTATCTGTCGTCGGCCGCCGGCCGGCCCGAGGGGCCACGGCGAGCCGTGCCGTGCTGGCACCATGGGGTTCACGAGCCGATGCGGATGTTGCCGAACTTTACGTCGCCCGGCCGGAGCACCTCGCCGTGGCCGTCGCCGAAGAGGAAGGACGCCTTGAGGTTGTCGTACGACTCGGTGCCGGAGAACGGCGTGCCGTGCCGCCAGCGGATGCCTCGGAACGTCGTCCCGCCGACCTGATCGACGTTCGGCCCGATGGCGTCCACGTTGTAGGGCGGCGTGATACCGGCCAGAAGGTTCTCCCCGTCCAGCGGCTCGTACGCCGGGTCGGCCTTGCCGAACTTGTCCGTGTAGACCGTGACACTGCCGTTGTTGTTACGCCCGTTTTTGAAGCTGGTCTGCCATCTGTCAGATGAGCCGTCCGACTGCACCTGGCTTGCGTCGAATAGCACCACGACTTCGGAAATACGGCCCAGCTCGAACAACCGGCGGGACCGCTTGCTGGCGTAAGTGTTGGGCGTTCGAATGCGGTCCAGGATATCCGGCGGCCCGCCGTAGTTGAACGCCAGGGGCCCGTTCCGGATCAACGCCGAGGGGCACTGCAGCGCGTTTCGGCTGTCCCTTGAAATCAACGGCGGGATAAGCCCGCTCCACTCGATTTTCCGCCCGGCGGGCCCGACCTCGTCCCAGCCGTACGGATACCAGTTGGCATTCGTCTCAAGGTAGTAGCCGAACCCCAGACCGACCTGCCGGAGGTTGCTCATGCAGGCCACGGTTCGGGCACTGCGACTCGCCTCGGCCAAAGCCGGCAGCAGAATAGCCACGAGGATTGCGATGATCGCAACGACCACCAGTAGTTCCACGAGTGTGAAGCCGCTTCGGGATGTGCGCATGGCGGCCTCCTTTCGTTCTATCGCCTCATTCGCCGGCAAAATTGAGCGACGTGAGCCGGCACTCGCCTGAAAACAAGGGCCACGGGGCGTCAATCCACGCCCCGCGGCCGGAGGAGGATGCTTCAACGACGCCGGCGCACCAGCCCGCCGGCCGCCAGCCCGACCATCGCCAGCGACGCCGGCTCCGGCACGAGCGCGACGTTCAGCGCGAAGTCATCCAGGTCAGCGCTGACCTGCGCGCGCTGGTTATCGTGGTTGTAGCCGAAGTAACTGCCGACCGTCGGCGTGGCATCGACGACCTGCACCGTCGCCGTGATCAAGGCGTTGCCCACCTCGGTGACGGTGAAGTCCAGCGTCAGCACGCCGGCCGCCATCGTGCCCTGAAGGAGCATCTCGTACGACTTGCCGGCTTCGACCAGCACGTCCGTCGCGGACAATGCCGATGTCCCACTGCCCGTCAGGCGCAGCGTCCCGTCGAGGGCACCGTCCTGCATGAAGTCGATCTCACCGACGTAGCCGACGATGACGTCCCCGGCGACGGCCGGTGCCTCGGCCAGCGCCAGCAGTCCGATCTCGGTGCGGCCGTTAGAGAATCCGAGGATGCTGTTGAGCGTCACCCGTGACGACACGGAGAAGCTCGTCAATGTTGTGTCATCGACCCCGGCTACATCAAGGTAAGCCTGGCTTCGCCCGAAGCTGCTCTGGCGGTCGCCGTCACGGAGTTCGAAGACACCATTGGCCGCCGTCCAAATGCCGTTCGCCACACTGGGATTGGCAACGACGAAATCGCTGGCGTCGTTGTCGTTGAAATCATTGAGGTACGGCACGGCGACCGTCGCGGCCGAGGCCTGCGTCGCCAGCGTCCCGGCCAAGGCCAGGCCGCCGACGACGAACAACATGCGATTCTTACATTTCATCATGACATCTCCTCCAAAGTACGCCGCCCGAAGCGGCAGAAATGAAACGTCGCAACGGCGCGCGTCGCGACACGGATTCAGTCAGGCCGCGGGCCCCAGGCCGTGTCGCCCGGGTGCCAGGTACAGCCGACACTCACACTCTCGGCCCGGCCGCCTTCCATCACCCGGTGCATCAACCGGCTGGCGGTCAGGCCCAACTCGTAACGGTCGAAAGTCGCCCGGCTGAGCCCGGGCCATTGAACCTGGTTCGAATGCGCGTCGTCGCAGCAGACCAGACCAAAGTCCCACCCGGGACGCCGGCCGGCGCCGGCCGCAAAGCTCTGCAGCCACCGGGCCCGGTACGTGTCGTAAACGATCACACACGTGTCGCCGCGTAGCTCCCCGGCGAGGCGATGGCTGATCGCATACCGGTCGTCGTCCGGCTGCTCGACCTCGACGAGTTCCACGCCCGCCTCGCGGCAGGTCCGGCGGACGCCCTCGCGACGCTCGAACAGGCTGTAGTGCCGCGGGAACCGGCTGCGCTCCGGAATGCCGAACCAGACTGCACGCTTGTAGCCAAGGTTCGCCACGTGACGGGCCGCCAGTGCCCCGGCCGCCATCTCGTCACGCCGAACGCAGTTCACGTCACGCATGATCCCGGCGTCCGCCCAGACGACGTTCGGCACGAGCTGCTCGACACGCTTCTCCAGGTGGTCCGGCAGGCTGTCGATAACGAACATGCCGTCCAGCACCTGCTCGCGGAAGACGCGGCTCTCCTGCCCGTCGGCCACCTCGCCGATGCGGACGATGGACAGCACGAACCCCTCCGGCTCGAGCCCCTCGTTGATGCCGCAGATCGTCTCAAAGGCCAGCGGGTGGGTGTAACGGTCGCCGGCGTTGTTGCGAATGAGGACGCCCAGCTGCCGGGTCTTCTGCTGGCGCATGGCCCGGGCGGCGGAGTTCGGGCGGAAGCCCAGCCGGTTGGCGATGTCCTGAATCTGCACGGCCCGCTGCTCGGAGATGCGGCTCTGGCTCGCCAGGCCGTTGAGGACGCGCGACACCGTGTAGGTGCTGACGCCGGCCTCCTTGGCGATCTCCCGAAGCGTGACCATCCGAGCCTCCAGAAACCCGTCCGCCTAAACGATGTGCCTAATCCTTTAGGCAGAATTGCCTGTTCCCCGCTTTCGTCAAGCTTTATCCGTGGGTTAATCTGCAAAAGACACCAAACGACCCGCCCCAAACGCCCGTGAACACCCTTCCCAGGCACAACCTCGCCGTCGCGCTCGTCGCACCGCAAATCGCGGGGAACGCCGGGAACGTCGCCCGCACCTGCGTCGCGGCCGGGGCGGCGCTGCATCTGGTCCGGCCGATGGGCTTCACCCTCGACGAGAAGCGCCTGCGCCGCTCCGCCATGGACTACTGGCCGAGGCTGGACCTGCACCTCCATGACGACCTGCCCGCCTTCCAAGCCGCGACGCGAGGCCGGCGACTGTGGCTGTTCGACTCCGCCGGCGGGCGGTCGGTATTCTCCGCCGATTTTGCCGACGGGGACGTGCTGGTCTTCGGCTCGGAAACCCGCGGCCTGCCCCCGGCGTGGCTCGCGAGCCGGCCCGAGAGCTGCCTGGCCGTACCGCAGCAGCCCGGCGAGCGGTGTTTGAACCTGGCGACGGCCGTGGGCATCGGCCTGTACGCGGCGATCGGGCGGTTAGTTGGTGCCGAGTGAGAAAGTCACCATAATTGTTGCCATGAGCCGGCCCGCCGTCTTCTTCGACAGAGACAACACCCTGATTCTTAACGACGGCTACCTCGCCGAGCCGGACGAGGTGCGGCTGGTGGACGGTGCCGCCGAGGCGCTGGCCCGGCTGCGGGGGCTGGGGTTTGCGATCGTCGTCGTCTCGAACCAGTCGGGCGTGGCCCGCGGGCTGCACACCGAGGAGGACGTTCACCGTGTGAACGAGCGCATGCGCGACCTGCTTCGCGAAGCCGACGCCGCGGCCGAGATCGACCACATCGAGTACTGCCCCTACCACCCCGAGGCGGTGGTGGAGGATTACCGCCGCGACTCCGACCTGCGCAAGCCGCGCCCCGGCATGCTCTTTCGCGCCGCAGAGGAACTGGACCTGGACCTGGCCGCCAGTTGGATGGTGGGCGACGCCCCGCGCGACATGGAGGCCGGCCGGCGCGCCGGCTGCCGGTGCGTGCTGCTGATGCTGCCAGGCATTACCGCGAGTCCGGCGACGCAGGAGGTGCTCGAGGCGAGCCCGGAGCTTGTGGCCGGCAGCCTGGCGGAGGCTGCCGACTACATCGAGGCCAACCAGGCCCGCCACCAGCCCTCTGAAGAAGCCGTCCACCCCGAGCCCGAGGAGGCGGCCGAACCCGACGACGCTGCCGGGCACTCGCGGGCGTACGAGGAGCGTGGCGAGCCGATCGAGATTGAAGTCCACCCCTGGCCGACACCCCCGCCGCCCCCGCCGCAACAGCCCTTTGTGGTACCGCCGCCGACGGCAACAAGCGTCCCTACCGAGGTGGACCTGCAGCCGGTGACGGACGAAGTCCGCCGGCTCCGCCAGACGGTGGAAGCCGCGATGGCCGAGGCCAAGCGCCAGGCCGAGTCCCCGCAGTCGGAGTTCAGCCTGGGCAAGCTTCTGGGCAGCGTGGTGCAGGTGCTGGCGTTGGGCACGCTGTTCATGGCGTTTTTGTACCGGGAGGACGTCGGCACGCTCACGGCGTTGCTGCTTGGCGCGATCTTCCTGCAGGTGCTGGTGGCGACGCTGTTCCTGCTGGACCGGACGCCGAAGTGAGCACCCGCCTTCGGCCGATGAACCTGCCGCAAGCCGTGAATTGATTTGACTTTGCCTACCGGACGCTTTACTTGACGTTCGGTTTTCAGGCGAACCCGAGTGGGCGGCCGACGGCGGCAGGTGACCGCCGTGAACTCGGACGGGATTTTCCAGGTGAGAGCACATGACCGAACCGCAAGCCGACGGCATGCCGAAGCGTGAACAATGGGGCACCCGCATCGGCGTGATCCTGGCGGTGACGGGCTCGGCCGTCGGGCTTGGCAACTTCCTCCGGTTCCCCGGCCTCGCGGCGGAGTACGGCGGCGGGGCCTTCATGATCCCGTACATCGTCGCGTTTCTCATCCTCGGCCTGCCCATCGCCATGACGGAGTGGGCGTTGGGGCGGTACGGCGGCACGCACGGTCGCTCCTCCTGCCCCGGTATCTTCGCCGTCGTATCGAAGGGTCGCGGCGCCCCCTACCTGGGCGTGCTGGGCCCGCTGATTCCGGTCATGATCTACATGTACTACGTGTTCATCGAGGCGTGGTGCCTCGGGTACGCGTGGAAGTACCTCACCGGCTTCCCCAAGGCCGACAACCCGGGAGACTACGGAGCCCTGTTCGACACCTTCGTCGGCAAAGAGGCGAACGGCTCGATCTTCTCCGGCAGCAGCCCGGTGCTGATCTTCATGGCGATCTGCTTCGTGCTGAACTTCGTGCTGATCTACCGCGGGCTGAGCAAGGGCATCGAGCTGTTCTGCCGGTTCGCAATGCCGGCACTGGTCATCGTCGCGCTCATTGTGCTGGCCCGCGTGCTCACGCTGGATACGCCGGTTCCGGATAGGCCGCAACAGTCGCTGAACAACGGCCTGGGGTACATGTGGAACCCCGTGCACGAGCCGAAGAACATCGCACCCGGCGACAGGTTCATCACGGCGCTCAAGCAGCGGTCGACCGCCTCGGCGGCGGCGGAGGCCGACGACGCAGACGGCTACCTCACCTTCCGCGTGTCAGACCGCGCGGCCCTGGCCTGGGCACTCGAGTCCGCCGGCTGGGCCCCGGCATTGCGACCCGACGAAACCGGCGAGCCGCCCGCCGTGGCGGAAGGCAAGGTCCTGGCCGCCCGTTACGGTCCGGCCGAGCCGGCCGGCAGCACCCTTCGCCTCGTCATCGAGGGTGACCTGGCCTCCTTCCGCGGCTTTGACGTCGAGGAGTTCCCGCAGACGCTCACCCCGGAGAACGCGCCCGTCCCGCAGCTCGCCTCGCTCCTGAAGTACCTGCCGCGAGACGTCGCCGACCTGGAACAACAGACCCTTGCCGACGGTACCGAATCGCTGGCCGGCTTCACCGTCACCGACGCAGCCGGCTTCGCCGCGGCCCTGGCCGTAACCGGCTGGGAGACGTCGGCCCAGGCCCCCACGCCCGGTACGGCGCTCGCCCCCGGCACGTACGTTCACGACGGCTCGCGAATTCGCCTCGAGGTGGGTACGCCAGCCGACAACAGCGGGGTCATCTCGGCCGCGGTGACCACCGCCAGCTTTGCAGAGCAGTTGGCCAACCCCGAGATCTGGCTGGCGGCCGCCGGGCAGATCTTCTTCTCCCTCTCCATCGGCTTCGGCGTGGTGATCACCTACGCCAGCTACATGCGGCGAAATGACGACGTGGCGCTCTCCAGCGTCACGGCCGCGGCCGGGAATGGCTTCTGTGAGGTTGCGCTCGGCGGGCTGATCATCATCCCGGCGACGTTCATGTTCCTGGGCATCAGCGTGGTAGCCAACCCGCCGGGCACCTTCGGCATGGGGTTCGTCTCGCTGCCGTACGTCTTTGCCTCCATGCCTGCCGGGAACGTCTTCGGCTTCCTGTTCTTCTTCCTGCTGTTCCTGGCGGCCGTCACCAGCTCGCTCTCAATGCTCCAGCCGGCAATCGCCCTGCTCGAGGAGAGCCTTAACGTCGGGCGAAAGGCGTCCGTGGCGATGCTCGGGCTCATCACGCTTCTGGGGGCGTCGTTCGTCCTTTACTTCTCGGCGGGCTACGGCGCGCTCGACGCCATCGACTTCTGGGTGGGGACGTTCGGCATCTACGTGCTGGCCACCGTCCAGGTGATCCTCTTCGGCTGGGTGCTTGGCATCAACCGTGGCATGGACGAGCTGCAGCGCGGCGCGGAAATCCGGCTGCCACGCTTCCTGCCGGTCATGATCAAGTACGTGGCCCCGGCATACCTTCTTCTGATCTTCGGCTTCTGGCTCGTGAACAGCCTGCCGGCCCGCATCAGCGGGATCTTCAAGGCCGTCGGCGACGGAAACCCGGTGGAACTGCTCTCCATCGGGCTCATTCTCGCGGTCGCGGCGTTCTTCGTGCTCATTGTCGCCAGGGCAGCCCCACGCTGGAGACAGGAGTCGGCCGAACACGACGCCCGGCAGAACCAGCACCCCTCCACCCAAACCCCGGCCGCGGCCGAAATCAACGCCTGATGGCTAAACAGGTGCAACTATGACAACCGCCGGCTGGATCATCATGCTCTTCACCGTCATGGGAATGACCGGGCTCCTCTCCTGGTGCATCTACAGAGTCCTGGCCACCCCGGGCAGCAGCGAGCATCTGCACTCGCAAGTCGACCTGGACCCCGGCGACCGCGAACCGTAAACGACCCTCGACTCAACCACCGGCCGACTACCGCCCCTTCACCGCGATCACCCGGCCGGCCAGCACGGCGTACACACGCTCGCCCCCCGCCGGCTTCACCACCGCCCCGCCCGTGAACCGCCCGAACGCCGGCAGCGTCAGCCGCCGCTCGCCCGCCACGAACGCCGGCGCCCGCAGGCTGCTGCCGTCAAAATCCCGCAGGCGTACCACCGGGTGCAGGTGCCCGGCCAGCAGCGGTGCCTCCGCCGGCACCTCCGGCTCGTGCCCGAAAGCCAGGCCGTGGCGGTACAGCGGGCCGTCGGTCACGTGCAACGGCCAAGTGGCCGGGGGGTCGCCGGCGTGGCGGTCGTGGTTCCCGCGGACGAGCGTGAACCCCGTGCCCGGGTGCCGCCGCAGCAGTGTGGCGAAGGCGTCGGCCTGCTGATCGTCCATGCCGCCGCGGGCGTGGAGCAGGTCTCCGAGAATCAGCAACTCGGCGGGCGCGAGGCGCTCCAGCAGCCCGTCGAGCCGGGCGAGGTCGGAGGCCGTCGTGCCCGCCGGCACAGGCAGCCCGGCAGCGCGGAACGCACCCGTCTTGCCCAGGTGAACGTCCGCAATGCACAACGCCCGCACGCCCGGCAGCCACGCGGCCCGCTCTGGAAGCAGCACCACCTCGCGGCCGGCAAACCGGACCTGCATCGCGGAGATGAAGCCGCTCTCGGTCATCGCTTGATGTTAGGTCGCGATAAGGGCAGGAGAAGGCCGGATCGAGTTCGCGCGGTCCGTGCGCCGTAAGCCGCAGGCCGCAGGCCGCGCTCGCCCGGGGAGTGTGTGCGCTTCGATGTTGGTGAACCGCACCCGGAAGAAGCGCGGCCTTCGGCCTGCGGCTTAATGCGGGGACTGAAGCGAACCGTCGTTCGCGCAACGAAGCAGGCCCGGGCTAAGCCCGGGCCTGCTGGTTCGTGGGTCTGGTGTCGGAGCGGGGGCTCTAGAAGCCCATGCCACCCATGCCGCCCATTCCACCCATGCCGCCCATGCCACCGCCACCGGGCATGCCGGCGGGTTCGGGCTTGTCTTCCTTGATCTCGCTGATGACCGCTTCCGTCGTCAGCAGCAGGCCGGCGATGCTCGCCGCGTTCTCCAACGCCGTGCGCTCCACCTTCGTCGGCACGATGACGCCCATCTTCACGAGGTCGCCGTACTCATGCGTCAAGGCGTTGTAGCCGAAGTTGGCTTCGTCCAGCTTCTCCTTGATCTTCTGGGCGACGACGCTGCCGTCGACGCCGGCGTTTTCGGCGATCTGCTTGATCGGTGCCTCGACCGCACGCCGGACGATGCCAACGCCGACACGCTGATCGTCGTTGGGGCACTCCTTGGCGGCCTTGTCGAGCCGCTTGGCCGCGGCACGGATGACCGACACGCCGCCGCCGGGCAGAATGCCCTCTTCCACGGCCGCCCGGCAGGCATGCAGCGCATCCTCCACGCGGGCCTTCTTCTCCTTCATCGCCACTTCGGTCGCGGCACCGACGTTGATCTGCGCCACGCCGCCGGCCAGCTTGGCCAGACGCTCCTGGAGCTTCTCGATGTCGTAGTCGCTGGTGGTCGCCTCGATCTCGTTCTTGATCTGGCTGATGCGGGCGGTGATCGCCTTCTCGTCGCCGGCACCTTCGATGATCGTGGTGTTGTCCTTGTCGATGCGGACACGCTTGGCACGGCCCAGGTGGTTCAGCTCGATGTTTTCGAGCTTGATGCCCAGCTCCTCGAAGACCGCCTGGCCGCCGGTGAGGGTGGCCAGGTCTTCGAGCATGGCCTTGCGGCGGTCGCCGAAGCCCGGGGCCTTGACGGCCGCGACGTTCAGCGTGCCGCGGAGCTTGTTGACGACCAGCGTCGCCAGGGCTTCGCCCTCGATGTCCTCGGCGACGATGAGCAGCGGCTTGCCCTGCTCGCTCGTCTTGGTGAGGACGGGGATCAGGTCGCGGGCCTGGCTGATCTTCTTCTCGTGGATGAGGATGTAGCAGTCCTCGAGCACGGCTTCCATGTTCGCCACATCGGTGACGAAGTGGGGGGAGAGGTAGCCCTTGTCGAACTGCATGCCTTCGAGGAGCTCGACTTCGGTCTCGAGGCTCTTGCCCTCTTCGACGGTGATGACGCCGTCCTTGCCGACCTTCTCCATCGCCTGGGCGATGAGCTGCCCGATCTGCTGGTCCTGGTTGGCGCTGCTGGCACCGACCTGGGCGATCTGCTTCGTGCCCTCGACCTTGGTGCTCATCTTGTGCAGCTCGTCGACGATGGCCTCGACGGCGCGGTTGATGCCGCGCTGGATCTGCGTCGAGTTGGCGCCGCTGGCGACATTCTTCAGGCCTTCGGAGAAGATGGCCTCGGCGTAGACGGTGGCGGTGGTGGTGCCGTCACCGGCGACCTTGCTGGTGCGGTCGGCGACTTCCTTGACCATCTGGGCGCCCATGTTTTCGTACGGGTCTTCCAGCTCGATTTCCTTGGCGACGGTCACGCCGTCCTTGGTGACGGTGGGAGAGCCGAAGCTCTTTTCCAGCACCACGTTTCGGCCAGACGGGCCGAGCGTGACCTTGACGGCGCGGGCCAGCTTGGCGACGCCGCGACGAATCGCTTCGCGTGCTTCCTGGTCGAACTTGATTTGCTTGGCTGCCATAGTTTTAAGCTTCCTCGTTTTTGGTGTTGTTGCTTGATAAGCGGGGCTGTGTCGACGTGACAAAGATCGGGTCGTCGACTTACTCCACCACGGCCAGGACGTCGTCCTCGCTCATGATCATGAGTTCTTCGTCGTCCAGCTTGATTTCGGTACCGGCGTAGCTGGTGAAGATGACCTGGTCGCCCTTCTTGACCTGAAAGGGCTGGCGTTCGCCGCTGTCGAGGCGCTTGCCGTCGCCCAGGGCGACGATGGTGCCGCGCTTGGGCTTTTCCTTGGCGGTGTCCGGCAGGACGATGCCGCTCTTGGTGGTGGTCTCTGCCTCGAGTCGCTTGACGAGGATATTGCCGCCGATGGGGCGAAGCTTGGCCATGATCTCGTTACTCCTGAATGGGGTTTGAAGGTTGCTTGTTGACGTACCCGCTCACGTCGCGGGGTTGTTGCTTGTGGGTTGAAACTCGACGGGCCAGCGGTCTTCGTAATGCCGCCGCACCACCCGCGCAAGCGTGTCCAGCAGGACTTCCAGCTGCACCGGCTTGCTGAGTACGGAGAAGACGCGGTTGCCCAGGGCCTGCTGGAGCAGGTGGTTGGTGAGGCTCTGCGTCAGCAGGATGGCCGGGACAACGCCCGCGCGCGTGCCCGCCGGGCCGCCGGCTTCGCCGTGCGTCTCGCCACGCGTCTCGCCGCGGGCCTCGACACGGGCCTGGGCCATGCGGACGATCTGCAGGCCGTTGAGTTGCGGCATCTCCTGGTCGAGCACGGCGACGTGGACTTCACGACGTTCGATGATCTCCAGCGCGTCGCGCCCGGTGCGGACGGTGAGTGTCTGCACGCCGTGCGGCTCGAGCAGAAGGCGTGCCGCCTCCTGCCAACTGTTGTCGCGGTCGGCCAGGAGGACGCGGAGGCGAACTTGTGCGGCTTGCTGAACCATGAATGCCCACCCGCCGCCGGCACACGCCGGGCGTCGGACTGCTCTACCCCAGAACAACCCGCGTGCCGCCGCGGGATTGCCAAGGCACACACGCTAAACCCTTGCAAACAAGCCATTTACCGCACGCCCGCTCACGCCGCCCCCGCCGCCCGCCTGCCAAATCCGCTCCCGGCGGCACAGACGCTGCCAGCTTGGCAGCGTGCCGGTCTGTGGGAACAACGCAGTGGCCGCAGAGATTGGGAGACCAAAGAGATCGAAGAGAGCGAGGGAAAACCGCCCGCGATCCGCGTATGGCCTTCGGCCATTGGCTCGGCTGGAGCCTCGCCCTCCCGTTAGACGCTAAAACGGTGGCGTCTCGCCCAGCAGGCGGTAGCGGAGCAACGCCAGCGCCGTCTTGGCGGTGCGGTCGCGGACCATCGGCCGGTCGCCCGGGAAGACGTACCGCCGCGCCCACACGCCCTGCACGTCCGACAGTGCCACGTGCACCGTGCCCACCGGCTTGTTCTCCGTCTCCCCGGAGGGCCCGGCGATTCCGCTCACGGCCAGTGCCACGTCCGCGCCGGTTCGCTGGCGTGCACCCTCTGCCATTGCGCGTACCACCGGCTCGCTCACGGCACCGTGCTTCGCCAGCAGCTCGGCCGGCACGCCGAGCATCGCCGTTTTGGCCTCGTTGCTGTACGTCACGAACCCCTGCTTAAAGTACCCGCTGGAGCCGGGCACGTCGGTCAGCATCGTGGCGATCAGCCCGCCGGTGCAGCTCTCGGCCGTGGTGACGGTGAGCCCCTCGGTGATCAGCGTCGGCGCGACCGCCTCGGGCAATGAGCGGTCGTTCTCGCTGAAGATCAGCGTGCCGAGCCGGTCCCGCACCTCGGTGACACTCGCCAGCAGCATCTCCTGCGCGTCTGCCAGGGACTCACCCCGTGAATTGACCCGCACCGAGACGATGCCGCGTGAGACCGTCGTGCCGATGGAAGGGTTCCGCCCGCGGGCCATCAACTCGCCGAGCCGCTCGGCGATGTCGCTCTCGCCAAGCCCGAAGGTGTTGAGCATCGTGGAGATGACCGCCCGCCCGCCGGCCAACTCCGCCAGCCGCGGCAGCACCTTCTCCCGCACCATCTTCTTCATTTCCTTCGGCACGCCGGGCACGGCAAAGAGCCGGCAGCCTTCCCACGTCGCCGCGACGCCCGCGGCCGTGCCGGCGTCGTTCCAGATCAGCTCCGCACCCGCCGGGATCATCGCCTGCACGGCATTCCGCTCGGGCATCGGCCGCCCGCGGGCTTCAAAGAACGTCCGCAGTTGCCCGAGCCAGTCGGCCCGCAGCTCCAACGGCGATTGCAGCAACTCGGCCAGTGCCTGACGGGTCAGGTCGTCCTCCGTCGGGCCCAGGCCACCGGAGATGATGACGGCCGAGTGCCGCTTCGCCAGGAACTGCAGCGTCTCGACGACGGCGGCCTGGTCGTCGCCGACGGTGGCGTGCGCAGCCGACTCGATGCCCACGGCCGAGAGCTGTTCGCTCAGCCAGGCGCTGTTGGTGTCGATGGTCTGTCCGAGTACGAGTTCGTCGCCGACACTCAGGACGGCACAGGTGGGAAGCGGCATGAGGGGATAATAGCGAGGAAGCCGCCGCGGGCCTTACCGGTAGACGACGCCGGTGCGCGTTGTCACGGCTCGGCGTTCGTAGCGGCTCAGGTTCAGCGGGCCGACGCTGCCGAATCGGCCGGAAAACGGCAGGTCGGCGACGCGGTCGTCGGTGCGGATGTAGAAGCTTTCGGTCTGCACGCCGGCGAAGCCGAAGAAGGCCGCCTCGGCCCGGCCCTGCCTCGACAGGTCCAGCGGCGGGGCCAGCCTTTCGATCGGCGGGGCGAACGCCAACGCCGCGGCCGTCGGGCCAGAACGCGGCGACAACGCCACCGGCTCCAGCTCGGGCACCGGCTCGGGCGTCGTGGCGAACCCGCCGGCCGAAACCAGCACCACGGCGGCCAATACGCTGCACGAAACCAGGGTCGAACGAGCCATGCCCCGACGATGCCACGCCGCAACGCGCCCGGCAACCGATAAACCCGAACCGCCGCCCGCACGCCCCCGACGCCGTTGCAAAAGCCACGCCCGCGAACCGTCTGCGCCGGATGATGCGTGCAGGCAACACGCCTGTCGCAGCCAACCTGGCGGGGTAAAGCCCCTCATTCGCCGATCACCTGCCGGCGAACACCACGTCCTCGATCGTGTACCGCCCCGCCGGCTTCCCGGCCAGCCACCTCGCCGCCCGCAGCGCCCCGGCCGCGAAGGTGTCCCGGCTGGTGGCCTTGTGCGTCAACTCAATTCGCTCGCCCGTGCCGGCGAAGTAGGCGGTGTGGGTGCCCACCTCGTCCCCCATGCGCAAGGCGTGTACGCCGATGCTTCTGGGCGCACGCCGGGCGTCGTCGCCGTGTCGGCCGTGGGCGAGTGCGGCCTCGTCGCGGCCGGTGGCTTTGAGCAGCCTCTCCAGCAGCGTGCGGGCGGTGCCGCTGGGGGCATCCACCTTGCGGTTGTGGTGGGCTTCGAGGACTTCGATGTCGTACTCGTCGCCGAGCATGCGGGCCGCCTCGGCCGCCAGACGGTTGAGCACCGCCACGCCCGGGCTCATGTTCGTCGCGTGCAGCAGGGGCACCCTCTTGGCCGTCGCGTCCAGCAGTGCGGCGTCGGCGGGCGTAAGGCCGGTCGTGCCGCTGACGACGGCCACGCCGGCCTCGCCGCAGGCCGGCAGCCAGTGACGAAAGCCGGCGGGCGTGGAGAAGTCGATCAGCACGTCCATGCCGGAGGGCAGGTGCGTGTCGCCCACGTCCAGCGCTGCGGCCACGGCAAGGCCCGGGTCTTCGCCGGCCAGTGCGATGAGCCGCTGCCCCATCCGCCCGTTCGCCCCGACAATCGCGAGTTTCAGCATGGCCGGCAGTATACCCACCAGCCCGGCTTTTTCGTGGACGCCCCGCGGCCGTCGGGTAAGGTAATGCCGGAGGCTCCGCCGAATGCCGTTAACCCGCAAAACTGCACTGTTGTCCGCCGCCCTGGGCACCGCCATGCTCGCCGCCTCGGCCCAGGCCGGCATCATTCGCCA
>JBHJOM010000048.1:0-14415 GCA_050329715.1 Phycisphaerae bacterium | reverse complement strand
GATACACCCTGTTCTGGCGGGCCAGGATCCGGCGGGTTCGTGCCCATATTGAGACGCGAGTCGCCGACGAACGCGCGGGCCGACGGGAATTGTTCTGCCTCAGTTGGGGTTACGATCTCCACGGCTGCGGCGACCGTTGCCCGGAGTGTGGCGACCCGGTCTCGGCCGCGTCGTTGCCTTGAGCTTGGACTTCCGATGCCCCTCCTCCCCTTCACGACGCTGGTCCACTGGCTGATCGACCGCCGGGCCGGCGGGAGTGTCGGGCAGCGGGGGGAGTATGTGGCCGAGCGGCACCTGCGGCGGTCGGGGCTGCGCATTCTGGCCCGCAACTGGGCCTGCCCGCTGGGCGAGGTGGACCTGGTGGCCCGCGAGGCGGGCGTGCTGGTCTTCGTGGAGGTCAAGACGCGCACGAGCGAGGAGATCCGCTCGCCCGAGAGCCAGGTGAACCGCGCCAAGCGACGGAACCTGACGAACGTGGCGCGGTTTTACGTGCGGTCGGCCGGGGGGCGGGGCAAGGCCGCCGGCGAGGGTCCGCCGGTGCGGTTCGACATCGTCGCCGTCATTCTCCCGCCGGACGGCAGTCGGCCGACGGTCCGCCACCACCGCAGCGCGTTTCAGCCGGAGTAGCTGCGCCGTCGCCTTGGCCGGTGTGCCTCACCCGGCGACGTATTCCACCGAGTAGTTCGGGGCTTCCTTCGTGATCGTGATGTCGTGCGGGTGACTCTCGGCCCGGCCGGCGGCACTGGTGCGGCAAAACCGCGCCTCGGCGCGCAGGCGGTCGATGTTCGGCGTGCCGCAGTAGCCCATGCCGGCCCGCAGCCCGCCGACGAGCTGGTAGACGTAGTCCGACAGCGGCCCGCGGTAGGGCACGCGGCCTTCGACGCCCTCCGGCACGAGCTTGCTCGTCTGCCGTACGCCGCCCTGGCCGTAGCGGTCGGCAGAGCCCTTCACCATCGCGCCCATGGAGCCCATGCCGCGGTACATCTTGTACCGGCGGCCCTGGTGGATGACGAGTTCGCCGGGAGATTCGTCCAGGCCGGCGAAGAGGCTGCCCATCATGCAGACGCTTGCCCCGGCGGCGATGGCCTTGGTGATGTCCCCCGACTGGCGGATGCCGCCGTCGGCGATGACGGGCGTGCCGGTCGCCTCGGCGGCCTCGACGGCGTGCATGATCGCCGAGATCTGCGGGACGCCCACGCCCGAGACCACGCGGGTGGTGCAGATGGCACCGGGACCGATGCCGACCTTAACGGCGTCCGCCCCGGCCTCGATGAGGTCCTTCGCGCCCGCGGCCGTGGCGACATTGCCGGCGATGACCTGAATCTCGTAGCGGCTCTTGATGGTGCGGACGGTCTCCAGGACATTTTTGGAGTGGCCGTGCGCCGTATCGACGACGAGCACGTCCGCCCCGGCCTTCATGAGGGCCTCGACGCGTTCGTAGTCGCCCACGCCGGTGGCGGCACCGACGCGAAGGCGGCCGCGGGCGTCCTTGCAGGCGTTGGGGAACTGGTGGAGCTTGTCCAGGTCGCGCATGGTGATCAGGCCGGTGAGTCGGCCGTCGGCGTTGACGAGCAGGAGTTTTTCGATCTTGGCGCGGTAGAGGATGCGCTCTGCCTCCTCGAGGGTGGTGTTCTCGGGGGCGGTCACGAGGTTCGTGCGGGTCATCACCTCGTCGAGGCGGCGTTCGTCGTTCTCCTGGTACTTCAGGTCGCGTCGCGTCAGGATGCCAAGCAGCTTCGGCGGCTCGCCGACACTGCTGACGCGCAGCGCCTCGGGCCCGGCGGAGTTGCGGTCGACGATCGGCACGCCCGAGACGTTGTACGACCGCATCAGCCGGCGGGCGTCGCCGATGGTGGCGTTGGGCGGCAGCGTGATCGGGTCGACGATCACGCCGTTCTCCGACCGCTTGACCTTCTCGACCTCCAGCGCCTGCTCCTCGCGGGAGAGGTTCTTGTGGATGAAGCCCAGCCCCCCTTCCTGCGCCAGCGCGATGGCCAGGGCGCTTTCCGTCACCGTGTCCATCGGCGCGGACACCAGCGGGATGTTCAGGCGGATCGAGCGGGTCAGGCTGGTGGAGGTGTCGGCGTCGGCGGGCGTGAAGTCGCTGCGGGCCGGGATCAGCAGCACGTCATCGAAGGTGATGGCGTCGTAGAGGATTTTGTCAGTCGCCATGTGTCATCGATAACGGACGGACGGCGGGAAGTCAAAGCCAAGCCGAAGCGAGCCGGGCCGATCAACGGCAGACGTTCAGGATGAACGCCTCGACGTTCCGCGCCGGGTCGCCCAGGCCGGATTTGTTGCGACGGTCGATCTCGGCCAGCTGGTCCAGCGCCGCCGCCAGCCCGGCCGGGCCGAGCTTTTTGGCCGACGCCAGTACGCCGTCGACGTTCTTCGCCGGCCAGATCTTCAGTTGTTTGGCGATGTCGAACGGCCTGGCACCCTCGGCGTGCATCCGCCCTGCCCCGGCGACCTTCTCCAGCCACAGCCCCAGCCACGTCACGGCGCGAAACTCCGACGACGGGTCCGTCTGGCAGAGCTGGCGCCACCGCCGCACGGCCGGGGCGGCCCGGCCGCCGCTCAGCTCGTCCGTCAGGCTCCACATCTGCTGGTCCCGCTGGAACGCCACGCTCCCCGTCACGTCGTCGATCGTCACGACGCCCTCGACCTGCAACGCCAGCTTCGCCAGCTCGTTGTCGAGCCGGCCAAGGTCCGCCCCGACGAGGTCCGCCAGCGCCTCGGCGGCGTCGGGCTTCAACCGGAGGCTGTGACACTTGGCGGCCCGGTTCTGGATCCAGCCGGGGAGCTGCTCTGCCTTGGGGGGCTCGACCTTGATCGCGTCGCCGACTTTTTTGATCGCCTTGTAGACCCGCGTGTTGCTCGGCAGGGTCTTGGCGCGGAGGACGAGTGTGCCGGAGTCGACCGGGGAATCGAGGTAGGCTTCGACGTGCTCGCGGTGCCTGGTGAGGAAGGCGTCGGCCTCGCGGACGACGACGAGCTTATGCCCGCCGAACATGGAGAAGCCTCGGAGTTCGTCGAAGACGTCCGAAAGCTCGGCCCGCTCGCCGTCGAGGTCGATGCGTTCGGCATCGGGCGGGAGTTTGGCGAGGATGTCCGCCAGGGCCTGGGCCTGGAGGAACGGGTCCTCGCCGATGATGGCAAACGCTGCGGTCGGCATTTCGGCCATGATAACGGCCGCCGGGACGGCATGCCTCATGCCCCGATGCCACATCAACCGCCAAGGCTGTTATCCTGTCGCCATGCCCAACAGCTACGCGGCCTTCTGTGACGATTTCTACGTGAACATGCGCTTGTGCACCGCGATGCCGCTGCCCCGGGATCGCGGGGCAGTGCTGCATTTTTATGAACAGCTGCAAAAGGCCTACCCGGGCATGAGTCATTTCCGCCGGACCGAAGCCGAGGCCAGCATCGAGGAGGACCGCTCGCAGGACCATTACCGCTGGGTGGGGGTGGAGGCGCAGCGTCTGGCGGCGGGGCATGTGAACCCGGAGTCGGTGGCCGAGGCACTCAAGCTGCACAAGCTGGTTCTGGACCTTGCCCCGCACAACCTTGGCCTGAGCCCGGTCGAGATCGAATACCTGGACGTGCTCTTCGGCTTCGACCTGGAGTACCAGGGCAACCACGACGAGGTGGTGGTCGAGGGGCTTCTGAGTGAGAGCCCGCTGGGCAGCCTTCTGGAGGAGGCCGGTGCCCGGGCGACGGACGTGCAGCCGAGCCTGGCCGTGGCCCTCTCCGAGGATTGCCGCCTGCAGGCCCGCCTGGAAATCGTCACGCGGACGAGTGCCTACCAGGTCCGGACGGGGGACTACAACGAGGAGGCGATCAGCGTCTACCTGATCGTCCGCCAGTACTGGGGCCTGCGGCCTGCGCAGCCGCTGACGACACTCGTGCAATCCCTGGCGGACCGCGCCGACGACCTGGCCTCGCGGTACGTGGTGCCCCGGGTGGTTCAGCCGCTCTCGGCGGCGATCGCGTCGCGCGGGTGAGCACGCCGGGCCGGTGCGCGGTGCCCGCAGGACCCTCGCGACAGGCGCATCGGCCAGGCTTTGCCCAAAACCTGCCGGCGAGGCGGTGCCGGGGTTGGTTTTTGCCTCCGGCGGTTATGCTTTATCCTCGTTTGCGATGGACGATGTAACCGGACAGGACGTCGAGCAGCTCGCCTCCCGCGCCGCCGGGCGGGCGGATGTGCTTCTGGAGCAGTTGCGTGCCGACGCCGACGACATGGCCCGTGCCTGCTCTGACCTGCTGGACCCGCCCCGCCAGGCCCGGGGGCTGCGCCTGCTGGCCGAGGCAATTGCCGCCGTCGAGGACGTGCAGGCCACCCTCACGAACTCCCGTCAAACACCTGAAAGCTAACCCGAGACACCCATGCCCACGACCCAGGACCCGGGAAACGACCTCGACCCCACTGTCGACCCCGTTGACGCAGCCGCGCACGGAAACACCGACGACGCCGACGACCTCGAGGCGTTCGAGCTTCAGCGCCCGCCGGACCCGATCGTCGCCCGCGGCGGGACGTACTTCCGCGTCGCACGCACCGTGCTCGTCGTCGTCGCCATCGGGATGGGCGGCTGGTTCGCGTACGACGGGTGGGTCGGCTACCCGGCCGAGAATGCCAGGATCGCCGACCTCAAGCAGCAGCAGGAGGCATTGGCCCCCGGCTCGGACGCGTACATAGAGATCACCGAGCAGCTCAACGAGCTGAAGTTCCACAACGACACCAGCCTCCGCACGCAGCAGGCGCTGGGCGTCAGCCTGCCGATCCTGGCGGTGGCGTACTTCTTCTACTTCATGCGCAAAAGCCGCGGCGAATTCCGCCTGGCCGGCGACACCCTGCACGTGCCGGGCCACGGGGCCGTGAAGCTGGACGAGATGACCGACCTGCACGTGGAAAAGTGGCAGCGCAAGGGCATCGCGGACGTGGACTTCACCACCGCCGACGGCCGGAGCGGCACCTTCCGCCTCGACGACTTCATCTACCAGGGCGAGCCGACCGACTGGATCTTCGTCGAGGTCGCCGACAAGCTGGACCCCGCCGCCGCCGAGGTCGAACGCAAGCGCCTCCGCCGCCGGGCGGCCAAGAAGGCCGGCATCGAACTATCGGAGGAAGACGACGACGAGGCGGCCGAGGCCCAAAACGTTGCCGACGACGGTGCCGACGACGGTGCTGAGGTGCAGGACGTCGAAGCGGCCGAGCGTGAAGACGCTGCCGACGCCGCCGACGCCGAGCGTGGCACAGAACGCGCCGCCGAGCACGATCCTGATGCGAAGCGTTAAGCCCCCGAGGCGGCAGGGCGTTTTTGTCTGTCCCGGCGGCCGGCGGGTCCGGTAAGCTGCGGCAGGGGCGTTCTGCCCGTTTTTTGTTTTTGCGGGAAACGAGTTGCGGCCCGATTTGGCCGATGGCAATCTGCAGAGGCACTACGCCCGCCGGGAACGAAGCGTCGTCCGACCGGTGATCACTTTGAATTCGCGACGCGGCACACAAAGGTAAACCAGCTCATGGAAGTCACAGTCATTGGTTGCGGATACGTCGGTCTGGTCACCGGTACCTGCCTGTCTTCGATGGGTCACAATGTGGTCGGCGTCGAGAAGATGCCCGAGAAGCTCGCCTCGCTGCAGCGGGGCAACTGCCCGATCTTCGAGCCGGGCCTCAGCGAGCAGATGCGCGAGAACATGGAGCAGGGCCGCCTCCGCTTCACCAACGACGTGGCCGACGCCATCGCCGAGGCGCAGGTCGTCTTCCTGGCCGTCGGCACGCCGCCCAAGCCGGACGGCACCGTCGACATGAGCTACCTCGAAACCGCCGGCAAGGAAGTCTGCGTCGCGCTGGAGGCTCGCCAGGCCGCCCGCAAGCAGGCCAACGGCGACCACGACGAGGAGCCGACGGTCATCATCGTCAAGAGCACCGTCCCGGCCGGCACAAACCGCAAGCTGGCGGCCTTCCTCGCCTCGGAGACCAACGCCAACGTCCGCGTCGTCTCCAACCCGGAGTTCCTGAAGGAAGGCACCGCCGTCCGCGATTTCATCCAGCCGGACCGCATCGTCATCGGCTGTGAGTCGGGCAAGGAGGAGGACCCCGAGGTGGTCATCGTGCAGCAGATGTACGACCCGATCCTCCGCGAGCTGATCAAGCAGGGCAAGGTCGACGTCTGGTTCGTCATGAACTGGGAGTCGGCCGAGCTGACCAAGTACGCCGCCAACACCATGCTGGCCGCCCGCATCAGCTTCATGAACGAGCTGACGATCCTCTGCGAGCACTACAACGCCGACATCGAAGCGATCCGCAAGGGCATGGGCTCGGACCGTCGCATCGGCCCGGCGTTCCTGCGGGCCGGCTGCGGCTACGGCGGCAGCTGCTTCCCGAAGGACGTCGCCGCGATGGAGCACATCTCCCGCGCCGCCGGCTACGAGAACAAGTTCGTCAGCGCGATCATCGAGACGAACAACAACCAGAAGGCGCGCTTCGCCCGCAAGATCGTCGAGAAGCTCGGCAAGCCCGCCGCCGGGGCGACGGTGGCCGTCTGGGGCCTGGCCTTCAAGGCGGACACCGACGACATCCGCGAGTCGGCCGCGATTGATGTCATCAGGCACCTGCTGGACAACGGCGTGCACGTGAAGGCGTACGACCCGAAGGGCATGGACAACATGCGGCACATCTTCGGCGACAAGGTGGAGTGGTGCGTGGACCCCGTCCGCTGCGCCGCCGGCTCGGACGCCGTGGCCATCGTCACCGACTGGCTGCTCTTTGAGACGATCGACTTCGGGAAGCTCAAGGCCGTGATGAACCAGCCGGTGATCTTCGACGGCCGCAACTGCCTGCACCGCTCGGAGATGCAGAAGCACGGCTTCCGCTACTACCCGATGGGCCGCCCGCACGTAGAAGCCGCCGCCGAAGTCGCCGCGGGAAGGTAACCCCGCAGGCCACTCGCCACAGGCACACACCCCGCAGCCACGACCCGGCCCCCGTTGCCGTCCTGCCCGTCGCCGTCTCGGCCGTCGCGGGCGTCTGGCATCTCCGCGCCGGCGTCGGGGGGTAGCGCAGAAGAACCCCAGCCGAAAGCCGAAAAACGAAAGCCGACGCCTCGGATCCGCCGGCACGCTCCGGCATGCGCCGCCGTCGCCGCCGGGCGTGCGGGTATGCCGTGTGCTACTGCCGCGCCCCAAGGTCGCCGCGCGGCGGCCGGCTCAAACTCCCTGCACGAAGGACCCCCCATGTTCTACCACGACGGCGGCAAGCTCCAGTACGAAGTGAAGGTCGATGAGCCCAACCCCTTATTCGCCAAGGCGTTGCAGCAGGCCATCGGCGGCATTCAGGGGGAGATCCGCGTCTGCCTGCAGTACCTTTTCCAGGCCTGGGGGGCGCGCGGCCCGACCAAGTACCGCGACATGCTGCTGGAGACCGGCACCGAAGAAATGGCACACATCGAGATGCTCGCCACCGCCGTCGCCCTGAACCTGGAAGGCGCACCGCTCGAACAGGAAAAGGCCGCCAAGGACCCGATGGTCGCCGCGGTCATGGGCGGCATGAACATCCAGCACCTCATCACCGCCAACATGGCCGCAATGCCGGTTGATGCCAGCGGCGTGCCCTTCAACTGCTCGCACGTCTACGCCAGTGGCAACGTCGCGGCCGACATGCTCTCCAACGTCATGGCAGAAAGCACCGGCCGTATCCTCGCGGTGCAACTCCACCGCATGACCGACGACCCCGGCATGAAGGACATGCTCGCCTACCTCATCGCCCGCGACACCATGCACCAGAACCAGTGGCTGGCCGCCTGGGAAGAACTCGGCGGCCCGAAGAACCACCCCATCCCCGACAACTTCCCCATGAGCGAAGAAAACGAGGCCTACAGCTACACCTTCCTCCGCTTCGGCATCGACGACGCCGACGCCAAAGCCGAAGGCCGCTGGACGAAAGGCCCCAGCATCGACGGCCGGGGCGAGTTCAAGTCCGAACGCATGCTCCCCCAAGGCAAAAAACCCAACCTGGGCAAAGCCTCGCCGAAAGCAGGCGTGCAGAAAGCCCAACAGACGTAAGGCGGTTGGAAGCGCAGCAGAAGCCAAACCGCCGAAGCACAGGCCCGGCCGGAGCAACACGTCGAACCGCGTCACGGGACGCGCCGGCGCTCACCGGAAGGGCGAGTCGCCAGGCGAGCCGGTTCGCCCGCGAAGGCCACCTCGCCCCGGCGGGCCGCTTCAGGATTGACTGCGCCGCTCTCTACTTCGGCTCCTCGCCGATCTTTCTAACTCCGCGGTCGCTGCGGGTCTGCGACGTACAGTCAACGGGCCGGGCGAAACCGGTACGGCTCCGCGGTAGACTGAAGGCGTATGCCACGCATCACGCGGATTGAGGTGCAGAAGCGGCGGCCGCGGCGGCGGAGTGTTTACCTTGACGGGCAGTTCGCCTTCGGCGTGCACGAAAACGTCGTCGCGAAGTACCGGCTGACGGTCGAGACCGACCTGACGCCCGAGGCCGTGCTGGCGATCGAGGCGGGGGAGGTGCGGCAGGGGTGTTTCGACCGGGCGATTGGGCTGGTGAGCCGTCGGCCGCACGGCCGGGCCGAGCTGCGCGGCAAGCTCGTCCGCAAGGACTTCCCTGACCGTGTCGTCGACGCCGTGCTGGACCAGTTGGCCGACTACGGCTACCTGGACGACGCCGCCTTCGCCCGCATGCGTGCCGCCGAGGCCGCCGGCCGGAAGCAGCAGGGTCGCCGACGCGTCCGCCAGGAGCTGATGCGGCTGCAACTGGACGAGAAGACGGTGGATGCCGCGGTGGCCGAGGTATTCGGGCCGATCGACGAGAAGGCCCAGGCCCACGCCGCGGCCGCGAAGCGGCAGGCGTCGTTGGCGAGGCTGGACGCGGCGACGGCGCGGCGACGGCTGGCCGGCTACCTGCAGCGCCGCGGCTTCGACGGCGACGTGGTGCGGGACGTGGTCAATGAGACGGTCAAAGGGCGGTGATGTGGCGGTCGGAAGGCGTCACATCACCGAGCGGCCGCCGTCGAGGTTGATGACCTGCCCGGTGATGTACCGGCCCTGCGTCGCCAGGAAACAGACCAGCGCCGCGACGTCCTGAGGCGTGCCCGGCTCGCCGAGCGGGACGCGCTTGAGGTAAGCCTGCTTCTGCTCCTGGGGCGTGCCCGGCGGGAAGGCGACGACCCCCGGCGAGATGCCGTTGACCCGGCATGCAGGCCCCAACGCCTTGGCCAGCCCCTTCGTCAGATTCACCAGCGCAGCCTTCGTCGAGGAGTACGCCAGCGCCCCGGCCCAGGGCCGGTCCGAAAGGATGTCGCACAGGTTGACCACGCACCCGTTCGACGCCTGAAGCCGCCCGGCCAGCGTCCGGCACAGCAGCAGCGGGGCGAAGACGTTCACGGCAAAGAGGTTTTCCAGCAGTTCCAGCGAGGTGCCGGCCAAGTCCACCTCGGGGAAGATGCTGGCGTTGTTCACCAGCAGGTCGAGCCGGGCGAAGTCGCCGGTCAGGGCGCGGTCGACGGCCTCGGCGGCCTCGGCGGGGGCCAAGAAGTCGGCCTGGATGGCAAGCGCCTGCCCGCCGGCGGCCCGGGCGTCGCGGCAGAACGCCTCGGCCTCGTCACGGCTGCTGTTGTAGGTGACGGCCACCGCCCAGCCCTCGGCCAGCAGCCGCTGGGCGACGGCCCGCCCGACGCGTTTCGCGCCGCCGGTGACGAGTGCGACCTTCGTGTCGTCAGCCATGCCCGCCGCCGATCGCAAAGTAAAAGGTGCCGCTACCGGTCCAGTTCAGCGGCGATGACATTGATGCTGCCGAGCACCGCGACGACGTCGGAGATGGTGTGGCCTTCGATGAGCTTGGGGAAGGTCTGGTAGTTAATGAAGCAGGGCGGCCGGGTGCGTACGCGCCACGGGACGTTGCCGCCGTCGGAGACGATGTAGTACCCCAGCTCCCCGTTGGACGTCTCGATGAAGCCGTAGACCTCCCCCTTGGGGGAGTCGAAGCCGCGGTTGGTCATGATCAGCTCGAAGTGCTGGATGAGGCCTTCGATGCTGCTGTAGACCTGGTCCTTGGGGGGAAGGACCTCCTTGCCCTCCGGCGAGACGTTCACCGGGCCGGGCGGGATCTGGTCGATCAGCTGGCGAATGATGTGGGCCGACTGCTTCATCTCCTCGACGCGCAGATAGAAGCGGGCGAAGACGTCGCCGTCGGCCATCACCGGGACCTTGAAGTTCACGGCCGGGGCGCCCTGGCCGTCCCAGTTGTCCTTGAAGCAGAGGTACGGGTCGTCCTTGCGGACGTCGCGTGCGACGCCGGCGGAGCGGGCCATCGGCCCGGTGATGCCCCAGGCGATCGCCTCCTCGCGGGTGATGGTGCCGATGCCCATCGTGCGGTCGCGGAAAATGCGGTTCTTGTTGAGCAGCAGCTCGACGTCGTGAATCGCTTTGGGCAGTTCGTCGTTGACGAACTTGCGGACGAGGTTTTTGAAGACATCCTCGTCGGGCAGGTCCATGTTCAGGCCGCCGACGCGCGTCCAGCTCGTGTGGTACCGCTGGCCGGACATGTACTCGACGATGTCGTAAATCCGCTCGCGCTCGTTGAAGCCGTAGAGGAACGCGGTGAACGCGCCCAGGTCCAGCCCGGCGGCGCCGACGCACAGCAGGTGGCTCTGGATGCGGCCAAGCTCGTTGGCGATCGTCCGAAGCACCTTGCAGCGGGGCGTCAGCTCGATGCCCATCAGCTTCTCGGCCGCGGCGTGCCAGGCCAGCTCGTTGTAGATCGGGGCGGAGTAGTCCATCCGGTCCACGATCGTCACGTACTGGTTGTAGTTCAGGTGCTCCCCGAGCTTCTCGAAGCCCGAGTGCAGGTAGCCGATGTGCGGCGTGCACTTGACGACCCGCTCGCCGTCCAGCTCCAGCACGAGGCGGAGCGTGGTGTGCGTGGCCGGGTGCTGCGGGCCGAAGTTCAGCGTCCAGCGGTTGCCGGCGTCGGGGCGGGAGTCGTCGCCGTCGGGGGGGAGGAGGTCGGCGGGCGTTTCGGTGAGGGTGTAGGGCATACCGGGGTGAGTTTAGGCGAGCGGCCGGCCGGACGGAACAGCGCGGCCCGGCCCGCGACACGTTTCAGCCGATCTGAAGCCAACCGGGCCGCGTTGTGGTTGGCCGCGTCGTCTTAGTCCGCATCGTCTAACGCTGCCGATCGGCCAGCAGGTTGACCGGCCACTGGTCGATGTCCGGCTCCAGGCCAAGGGGCAGGTCGATGCGGTCGCCGCGGAGCATGGAGACGTAGGACGCCAGGTTCAGCTCCGCCGTGCCGCGGGTGTGGCCGTAGCCGCAGGTGGGCTCGGGGCCGCCCTCGACCCAGTCGAGCAGGCCGGCCAGCAGGTCGCTCCAGAGCTTGTCGCCGTTCATCTCGAAGGTTTCGGTCCGTCGGCCGGCCGTGTCGTCGATGACCAGCTCTCCCTCACCCCGGATGCGGACGGTGCCCTCGGTGCCGACGAGCGTCATGCTCCATGGCCCGGCCAGGTCGTGGCCGCCGTCGAGCATGCCTCGGCCGCCGCCTTCGAAGGCCCAGGTGACGACGCCGTGGTCTTCCATCGCATGGCCGTAGCCGCGGGCGTCACGCACGCGGGCCTGACCCATGACCCAGGCGATGGGCGCGTCGTCGTGGAAGAACCTGAAGATGTCCATCCAGTGGCTGCCCCACTCGGACAGGTCCCACCCGGCGATGCCGGCGGCGCAAAGCATCGGCTGCCCGAGGCTGCCGTTGGTGTACAGCTCACGCGCCCGCTCGAACGCAGGGCGGTAGCGACGAATGTGCGCCAGGACGAGCTTCAGGCCAGTCTCCTTCACGACCGCGTCGATCTCGTGCAGCTCGGCCGGCGTGCTGACGAACGGCTTCTCGCAGATGACGGCCTTCACACCGGCGCGGGCGGCGTCCACGATCATCTGCTTGTGCAGGCCGACGTACGTGCAGATGGAAACCACGTCCGGCTTGGCCTTTTCGTACATCTCCCGGTAGTCCGCAAAACCGTGGGGGACCTCGAACTGCGTGTTGAAGGCGGCCAGATTCTCGGCGTTGATGTCGGCCGCGGCGACGAGCCTGGCGCGCGGCTCGTTGTGGTACGTGCGGGCGTGGGTGTAGCCGATCTGATGCCCGCCGCCCTTGACACCGTTGGAGTTGACGGTCGCGCCGACGCCGATGACGGCGCAGGTGTAGTTGCTGTTGTTCATTGCATTAGTCCTGCGTCAGCCAGCGGACGCTGTTGATCCAGATCTGCTTGAGTTCGGGGCTTTCAAACGCCCGCATGTTGTGGCCGTTGGCCAGCCACATCGTCTTGCCGGCACCTTCCACGCGGCCGCCCTTGGCGGTCATGACCATCGGCAGGCGGCGGCCTTCGTACTCGGCCTCGGCGTGCACGGCGGGGTTAAGGCCCTGGGCGATCTTCACGTCGAAGTACAGCTCGTCGAAAATGCCAAAGCCCGGCACGCCGGCGACGGTCGGGTGGCCGGTGTCGAGGGTTTCGATCCGCCAGTCGGCCAGCTCGGAGTGGGCGGTCGTCCCCCAGATCCAGGCGAAGCCCAGCAGGTTGCCGAAGCCCGGCCAGTCGTCGTAGCTGGCGATGCCGCCGTGGTGCGCCAGCACCGGCCGACCACTGCGAACGTACGCCTCAAACCCGGCCCGCTGTGCGGCACTCGGCGGGTGGTAGGGCGGGTTCCCGGCGAAGGCGGCCTGCGGCGAGCCGGTCCAGAAGAGGCCCATGACGACGAGCAGGTCGACGTCGTCGAGGTTCTCCAGGGCCGCGGCGTCCTCGACGAGTTCCCCGACGTAGTCCGGGCCGAGCCACTCGAGGATCTGCCTGGCCTGCTCCGCGACGGGATGAAAGCCAGGGCCGCCGACGTGAAAACGAATACGCTTGGGCATGGTTGGGGAAAGTATAGATGAACGGAACGCTCGCAACCAACCGCTTCATGGCGGCAGTTCGTCGCTCCGCCCGGCGGCGTCTTAGCTGCAGGGTGCCAGGCAAAAAGCCCGCCCGCCGACGCCATGACGGCGAAGGCGGGCGGGCCTTTTGATCGATCGGGGCGACAGGATTCGAACCTGCGACCTCTTGACCCCCAGTCAAGCGCGCTAACCAAACTGCGCCACGCCCCGGTGCGTTGCGTGCGGGTGGAGTCTATGCCCCGCGTGACGCAACCGCAACCGATCCGCCGGATTGCTCCGTCGGCCGGGCCGTTACGCCCGCCGGCGACGCAGGCTCAGAAGGCCCACGCCCAGCAGGGCCAGCGTCGTCGGTTCCGGCACGGCCGAGACGGTGCCGACCAGATTCAGCGTCAGGCTCGTGCCCAGGGCTGCCCCGAGCACGTCGGTGTCGTCGCTCACCACGATGCTGTACGACTCGCTGAACGTCCCGACGTTCGCCAGGTCGAGGAACGCGCTGAACGACAGGCCGGCGCCGGCGGCCAGGTCGTTGATGGTGGTGAGCGTGGTGCTCAAAGCCGCGTCGTCGGAGAGGACCTGGAAGCTGAGCACGTCCAGGTCGGCGGTGAAGCCGGCGACGTCGATGAGGTTGTAGATCGAGAAGGTCTGGCTCGCCTGGCCGGTGCCCTGGGCGAGGCTGCCGAAGTCGATCGTGAGGGTGTCGAGGTCGCTGCCGGCGGCGAAGCTGGCCTCGGAGCGGGCCAGGCTGCGGTAGCTGAGGTTGACGGTATCGTCTGCGTCGTTGGCACCCCGGCCGGTGCCGCCCTGGGTGGTGACGTCGAGGTTGTCGATGGTGACACTGCCGGCGACGAGGCCCGGCGTGGCCGAGGAACCGGGGAGCGAAGCGCTGACGAGGCGGCTGCCGGTGCTGTCCATGGCGAAGGCGTTGTACTTGCCGTTGAGGCTGCTGGTGGCCTGCCCGGCGGCGTCCACGGCGAAGTAGGTGCCGTCGACGCCGGCCTTGTTGATGGTGAACGTGGTGCCCGACGGGCCCGAGACGCCGGCGATGCGGTCCGGGAGGTTCACGTTCAGGGTGCTGGCACCGGCGGCGGTGGGGGTGGTGCCGGCGAGGGTCAGGCGGGTGTCGTTGGCCTGGTCCATGAAGACGCTCCAGGCGTACTCCGGGTTGTCCACGTAGGCGTTGCGGTTTCGGGTGGCCAGGGAGCCGAAGCTGCCGGGCATGCTGCTGTTGCCGTTGTAAATGACGTGGTTCCGCCGGCGCTCGAAGGTGTCGGGCACGTCGCGGAAGTGGTAGCGCATCAGGTCGGAGAGCTTGCCCATCTGGTTCGTGCCCGGGCTGGCGGAATCGACGAGGCTCAGGCCGGTGTAGCGCGTGGCGGAGTAGAAGAGGCTGCGGGCGATGTCGCCGGCGTCGGTGTCGCCGGGGTAGTAGGTGCTGCCGGTGGAGCCGAATGAGCCGTTAGAAGTGAAGCCGGCGAAGGGCT
>JBHJOM010000047.1:0-20521 GCA_050329715.1 Phycisphaerae bacterium | reverse complement strand
GAGTTTGGATGAAAGAGTCATGGTATCTCCTTGTTGTGAAAGCGGTTCGAAATTGATCTTGGATTTAGCGCGACGAATCGCAGTCCGGCGGGCGCTCACGAATCACCGCCCGGATGACGTTCACGCCCGGCGGCGACGCAGCGCGATAACACACGCGCCGGCGAGCAGCGACAGCGCCGCGGGTTCGGGGACGACCGACCCGAAACCGAAGAAGATCAAGCCCGGATTCGTGCCGACAAGAGTCCACGTGCCGTCGGTGAGGTCGTAGCGTGCGACGCCGCCGAGGCGCTGGCTGGGGAGTGGGCCGGCGGCGTCGGGGTCGAAGAAGTTGACGTTTCCGAAGAGCTGGTCGTAAAGCCCGTCGCCGGTGGTGTCGACGCCTGTCATGGCTGCGAAGCCGCTGTAAGCGCCGGCACCGGGGTTGCCGCTGGTGCCGACGCTGTTGAGCTCGCCGACGACACTTGCGAATCCGCTGTCGGGGTTGATTGCGACAAGCTGGTTGCCGTTGCTTTGCAGATGCACGCCGTAGATGGTGCTGACGGTGACGAGATTTGGATTTGCGGGCGTGCCGAGATTTTGCGTTCGCGCGACCGAGCCTGCACCGATGATGAACGTTTGTGTCGTGCCCGGCGTGACGCCGTAGAAGCTGTCGAGGGCCTGCCCGATGAAGCCTGCGGGGCCGACGGGAGTTGCGGCGCTGGTGTCGCGGTCGACTTGATGAAGTCGGCGATCGGTTCCGCTCACGGGCACTGCAAAGGCGCGTCCATCGTGGATGATGTCAAGACCGGTGATGCTCAGCCCGTTGTTCACGCCGACTGGTGTGAACGTGCCGGCGAATGGGTCGACTTGTCCGATCCTGCCCCCACTAAAGCCCAGCAGACTGCCTTCGGGCGTGCCCGCGAGCCCGGCCGGCGAGCCCCCGGTCAGGAGCGGGCTGATCGGCGTGGCGATGCCGGTACTGGTGTCGATGCTGTAGTAGTAGTTGCCCGAGTTGTGGGTCGGGTCGCCGTTGTTTTGCCAGGTGGCAATGATGGTCGCCGCCGAGGCGGAGTCTGTGAACACCGACGCAGCAGCCAGCAACATGGCGGCCGACGAGACGTTGAAACCAAGACGCATGAATCTCTCCCATTCGTGTTGATGCAAGTGATTTGCATCGTGTTGGTAAAAGCAAAGCCGACACGCGTCGGCCTTGGAGTTGACGGTGATTTATTTCAGAATCGGTTGACGATGCGGCAGCCAGAGCAGTCCCGCGCCGGCGCTGTTCATGTCCAGCGGCGTGGAGTTGGTGGAACCGGAAACGAATGGCAACGTGTTGAGCGAGCCAGCACTGGTGGACGTGATTCCGACACGGACCGCGTCGTCGTCATAAATGCCGACGGTCGTCCCGTCGTCGGCGATGCCGTTGAAGTTTGTGCGGAAATCGGCTGTACCGGATTTCGCGTGGACGCCGGAGGCGAGCGTCCAGCCAGAGTCGACGGTGGGCGTTGTGTAAGGCGAACCGCCCCCGCCGGTGCCCGCGTGGTTGACGTTCAAGCCCTTGGTGCTGGTCGCATCAGGCTGGCCAATCGAAGTGAAGACGTACGCTTGCGATTCAGGCGCAATCTCGCAAATCGTCGGTAACGTTGCCGTCGTTCGAAGCATGCTGTCTCCTTGAGTTCAGAGGCGCGGTGCGAAAGTCTTGGTGCAACTGATTTGCATTTGTACTTCGGCAGGCGGCCATTTGCAACTGGTTTGCATTTGGCAGCTCCTGCTTCGCTCCCCCCCTCAGTTGAAAGCACTCTGCCCGCCGACATCGCCGGCGGGATGCAGATCGCGGGTGCCCTGAGCACTTTGGATGGCAAAAAACTGCATTCGGCGGCGGATGACCAGAGGCGGCTTTCACGCCCGGCTCTACGCCGATCCCTTTACAGTTACGCTTCCAGATTGGGTGCCTTTGTCCGAGGTTTCACAACCGACCGAACACCACGTCCTGTCGAAGATAGACCCAGTCACAATCGCAAACCCCAAAACACCCGGCGAATGTGGCGTTTCAAGCAAGTTGAAGAAGTAGCGGGCAGTCCGACGACGCTGCGATGAACAGTTCAAACCGTGTCGTGTCGCCCCGATTCTTCTTTGACGGCCGTTCGAGGCGGGGTCCGGCTGCTTGCTGCTGGGCGGGTTTGCGGCGTGCGCCAGGCGGTGTAGCGGCACGCGGCAGCCGTCCGGCGGGTTGCACTGTGGGTGGCTATTGCCGGGGCAGGGCGGTTTTCCTGCCCCGGGCCGACCAGGGCGATACACTTTGGGCATGCCCCCTGAAGCAACGCCCGGCTCCCGTCTTCGTTCAGGTGTCCTTGTCGTCTGCACCCTGACGGCGGCCCTACAGACGGTCGCGGCCAAGCCCGCCGCGGCCATGCCCGCTGCGGACGAGCCCGCCGCAATGCAGGCCACTTCCGTTCAGTCCGTCGTCGCTCCGCCGGTCGGCTCGCAGCCCGGCGAGGCTCAGCCGGAGGCGGCCGAGGCGCTGCCGCTCCCGGCCACGCTCCTGCAGCGCTGGCTTGCGCCGGTCCTCCCCGAGCCGCTGCCTGAGCTGGACGTGCCCGTCTTCTTCACCGAACTGGAGACGGCACAGGAGCTGATTTTCCGGGGCCGATACCGCACCGCCCTCTACGCCCTCGACGCGAAGAACCCTGCCGCCGGCGACCCTTCGTACGCACAGGTGGCGCTGCTCCGCGCCGAGGCGTTGCTGGCTTTGGGCAAGTACGACGAGGCCGCCGGGCTGCTGGCACCGCTGGCCACGCCCGAGGCCCGGCTGCTGCGTGCCGAGCTGGCCGAAACGCGTGGCGACTACCCGGCCGCGCTGGCCGAGGTCCGGCAGGTGCTTTCGGACGTTTCGACGGATGAGCCGCGGCACGCTGTGGCCCGTTTCGAGCTTGGCCGGCTGCTGGAGGCCTCCGGCGACGTGCCCGCCGCCGAGGAGGCGTATGCGTGGTTTACCGAGCCCCCGGTCGACTACCTGGCCCGGTGGCAGAACCGCGGGCCGGAGGCATTCGCCAGCGCCGCCGAGCTCACCGCCGCGGCCCGGGGCATCGACCGCTGGGCCCGGCTCACCCAGAGCTACCGCCAGTTGCCGCAACTCAACGAGGTGGTGCTGGACATGCTCGTCAGCGCGTACGACGTGGTGGACCGCACGTACTGGCCGGCGCGTCTGGCGGCCGGTGAGTACCTGCTGGCGCACGACAACCGTGAAGACGCGATGCAGGCCCTGGCCGCCGCCGTGGCCGCCAACCCGAACGACGCCGACCTGCTGGAGACCCTCGGCCGGGTGCAGGTGAACCAGTTCGGCTTCACCGAGGCCGAGCAGATCGTCGCGATGCTCCGCGGAACCAACCCGACGAGCCTGCGTGCCGACGTGCTGGAGGCCCGCCTGATGCTCGGCCTCCGCTCGCCGGACCTGGCCGAGCCGCTGCTGCTGAGCGTGCTTGAACGGCAGCCCGAACACCTGGAAGCACTCGGGCTTCTGGCGGCAACGCACGCGGTGCGTCTGGAGGACGCCGCCGCCGCCGAGGTGCTGGCGCGTGCCGACGCCGTGGCACCCAATGACGCGCGGGCGCTGTTCGAAGTGGCCGAGCAGTTGGCCGCGCTGCGGCAGTACGACCGCGCGCAGGCGATGTACGATCGCACGATCGAGCGGGCCCCATGGTGGACGCAGCCGCGGACGGAGCTGGCGTTGATGCTCACCCAGGCCGGTGACGACGAGCTGGCCCACCGCGTGCTCGAGCAGGCGTACGAGATGAACCCGTACAGCATGCGGACGGTGAACTACCTGCGCCTGCTGGACGAGATGGAGCAGTTCGAGCGGCTGGAGACGGACCACTTCATCATCCTGTATGAGGAAGACACCGACCCGATTCTGCCGGAGCTTTTCGCCGACTACCTTGAGAGCATCCACCCGGAGATGGTCGAGATTTTTGACCACGAGCCGGCCGTAAAGACGCAGATTCAGCTCATGCCCCGGCACGACATGTTTTCCGTCCGCACCACCGGCAGCCCGTGGATCGGCACGGTCGGGGCGTGCACCGGGCCGGTCATCGCGATGGTGGTGCCGAGGGACGCGCCACAGACCTTCGGCACATTCAACTGGGCGAACGTCGTCCGTCACGAGTATGTGCATACCGTCACGCTCTCGGTCACGGAGAACCGCATCCCGCACTGGATGACCGAGGGCCTGGCCGTGCTGTACGAAGACGCGCCGCTCCCGTGGAGCTGGGTGCCGATGCTCCACTGGGCCGTGACGAATGACGAGCTGTTTCCGATGGAGGACCTGACGTGGGGCTTTGTTCGCCCGCGTCGGCCGTTCGACAGGTCGCTGGCCTACGCGCAGAGCAATTGGGTGTGCCTCTACATTCGCGATACATGGGGGCAGGACGCGATCAACACGATGCTGCGAGACTTCGCCGCCGGCCGGCAGATCGAAGGCGTCTTCCGGGAGCGGCTCGGCCTGCCGCTGGCGGAGTTCGACAGCCGCTTCAACGCCTGGGCCGTGGAACAGATCGCCGGCTGGGGCTACGACGAGCAAACGACCGAGGAATACGACGCATTGGTGCAGAAGGCCGCCGCCCAGGTACGCGCCCGGGCATTCGCCGAGGCGGCCGCGAGCTTCGAGGCGGCCCACGCGCTTCGCCCGATGGACCCGCTGCCCCGCCAGCGTCTGGCCGGCCTCTACCTCACCCGCGACCTGCGCGACGAGGCCCGCGCCATCGACCACCTCAAGGCCCTGCACTTCGCCACGCAGGACGACGCCCGCTACGCCAAGCAAATCTCAAAGCTGTACACGGAGATGAACGACCCGGCCCAGGCCGTGCGGTTCGCGCGGGAGGCGATCTACGTCGCCCCTTACGACGAGGCGGCCTACACGATGCTTGCCGCGGCACAGACCGCCGCCGGCGATACCGCCGCCGCCGAACGAACAGAAGGCTGGCTGCAAACCCTCCGCGACCGGGCGGAGTGAGCTGACAACCCGGCCCGGTTCGAAGCCGGCCGGCGCGCGGTCGGGGGCATTTCGTCTTTGGCACCGCAGTGGCGCAGAGAACGCGGAGATTGAGCGACCGCAAGGAAGAAGTGCTGATTTCTCCGGATTTTTGGTTCCTTTTGGCTTCTACCTCTCTGCGATCTCCTCATCTCTACGGTTTCTGCGACGATCTAGTATGCCTTGTGCCTCAAGACGGCCGACGCGCGGCCAGAGTTCCTTCGCGTTTTGGCATGCACATCCCACGACAGCCGTCCTTCGAGGTGAGTATTGCCCTCCGGGCTCGCCTGTGCCGTAAACGCGGCTACCATCGCGTGCGTGCCACGAAAGAAGCCCAAGGTCGTTTGTGCCATGTCCGGCGGGGTCGATTCCTCCGTCGCCGCCCACCTTCTGCTCGAGCAGGGGTACGACGTCGTCGGCTGCTTCCTGCGGTTGGGCACACCCGCCGGCGTGGAGGACGGGCAGGACGACAACAACCCCGAGGCCGGCACCTGCAGCACGAACGCAAAGCCCGGCGGCGGCCACAAGCAGGGGTGCTGTAGCGTACTGGACGCCGGCGACGCCCGCCGCGTGGCACAACTGCTGGGCATCCCGTTCTACGTGCTGAATTTCAAGGAAGACTTCGACCGCATCATCAATTACTTCGTCAGTGAATACAACCAAGGCCGTACGCCCAACCCGTGTGTGCGGTGTAACGACTGGCTGAAGTTCGGCAAGCTGGCGCAGTACGCCGAGGCCGTCGGGGCGGATTACGTCGCCAGCGGGCACTACGCCCGCGTCGGCACGGACCCGGCAGACGGCAGCCTGGCGCTGCTCCGCGGGCTCGACAACCGCAAGGACCAGAGCTACGTCCTCTTCGGCATGACCCGCCGCACCCTGGAGCACACGCTGCTGCCCGTGGGCGATTACGAGAAGCCCCGCGTCCGCGAGATGGCCGAGGCGTTGAACCTGCCGGTCTTTAACAAGCCCGACAGCCAGGAGATCTGCTTCGTGCCGGACCAGGACTACGCCGGGCTGCTGAAGCGGCGTAGCCCGGAGAGTGTGCGCGAGGGGGAGATCGTCGGGCCGGACGGCACGGTCATCGGCCGGCACCAAGGGCACCAGAACTTCACGATCGGCCAGCGTCGGGGCGTCGGGGTGGCGCTGGGTTACCCGATCTATGTGGTGGACGTGGACGCCGGCGCGAACCGCGTCCGCGTTGGCGGCAAAAACGAGCTAACCCGCACAACTTTAACTGCGTCACAGGCCAACTGGCTATCGGACCGTGTCACGGTCAATTCGGAACTGAGTGTCCACGCCAGGATCCGCTATAACCACGAACCGGTGGCAGCCACGCTTCGCCGTACCGGCGGCGAGACGTTTCGGCTGCACTTCGCCGAGCCGCAGCCCGCCGTCACCCCAGGCCAGGCCGTCGTATGTTACGACGACCAGGTCGTGCTGGGCGGCGGCTGGATCGACGGCTCGGCCTGAACGCGACGCACGAGTCGCCACCCCTTTGCCCCCGGCGTCTGTGTGACATTCATGTGGCGCATCTCTTGCCATACGTTCCCGACTTATCAAGCTAACAGCGTGCTGCCACGAAATGTGCTCATCTTCCACGCCGGCGCACTGGGCGACTTCCTGCTCACCTTCCCACTGGCGCTGGCGCTTTGCCGCGTCATGCCGCAGAGCCGCGTGTACTACGTGACCCACGGCCAGAAGGCCGCACTCGCCGAGAATCTCCTGGGCGTGCACGCCGCCGACGTCGAAGCCGGCTGGGGCGGCCTCTTCGGCCACGGTGACCTCGCCGAAAAGCCCGCGCGACTCCTGGCCGGCGGGCAGTTGATCGTCGACTTCACCCCCGACGGCCGGCCCCGCTCTGACCGCTTCGCGCCGTACTCCCCCGCGCCTGTGCTCACCCTCCCGCACCGCCCGGCAGACGACCACACGGGCCACGTGCTGGACGCCTACGAGAACGCACTGGCCCACGAGCCGGCCCTTGCCAACGCCTTCGCCAGCATGCGTCGCCACATCGAAACCAGCGGGCTGCTGCCCGGCCGAAACGCCGAGCCGTCGCACGCCCTCCTCCACCCCGGCAGCGGCGGCCGGGACAAGTGCTGGCCCGTCGCGCAGTGGTGCAGACTCGCCAGCCTTCTTCGCAGCCGCGGCCTGGCCGTGACCATGGTGCTGGGCGAAACCGAACGCGACCGCCTCAGCTCGCCCGATCGGAACGAACTGGCCGACGCCGCCGACGCTCTCGCCGAGCCGCAGGACCTCAACGCGCTTGCCACCTTGATGGCGACGGCCGGGGTGTACGTCGGCCACGACACCGGCCCGACCCACCTGGCGGCGATGCTCGGCGTGCCGAGCGTCGCCCTCTTCGGCCCGGCCAGCCGCACGGCGCAGTGGCACCCCCTCGGCCCGGCCGTAACGCTGCTGCAGGCCTCCGCCTGGGCCGACCTCACCCCCGAGGCCGTCGCCAAAGCCGCCGAAACCGCCGCCGAGCAAAACCAACCCGCACCCGCCCGCGCCACCTGCAACGCCGATTAGACCCGGCACGCACAACGCCGGCCCCTCGCCGGCCCCTTGCCCGCTCCGATGTTTGCTGTCCCGTGCCGCTGCACGGGTCTAAGCATTGCACCATCCGTTGGAATGGCTCCCCCGGCAGCCTATCTTCGCCCGATGCCAGATCGCTAATGCCGAATCGCTAATGCCGAATCGCTCAGCAATGCCCCACGACCCCCAACAGCTCGCCGCGGAGATCAAGGCCCGGGCACGGCGGCTCGGGTTTGAGCTTTGTGGCGTCGCGCCCGTCCGCACCAGTGATCGGGCGGCGTACCTGCGGCGATGGGTGGCCGAGGGGCGTCACGGCGAGATGGCCTGGCTCGCCGACACCGTCGAGCTGCGCCTCGACCCCGGGCAACTGCTGCCGGGGGCGCGAAGCATCATCTGCTGCGCGATGAACTATCACGTACCGCTGCAAGCCGTGCCCGAAGCCGAGCGGCCGGGCCACGGCCGCGTCGCCCGGTACGCCCTGGGCCGTGACTACCACAAGCACCTCAAAAAACGCCTGCACAACCTGGCCGACTGGCTGCGGGAGCTGGGCCTGGAGACGCGTACGACCGTCGACAGCGCGCCGATCATGGAGAAGGAGCTGCACCAGCTGGCCGGCGTCGGGTGGGTCGGCAAGAACACGTGCCTCATCAACCCGCAGATCGGCAGTTGGCTGCTGCTGGGCGAGATCCTCACCACCGCCGAGCTGCCGTTCGACGAGCCCGTGACCGGCCCGGACGGCACCGGCCATTGCGGCACGTGCACCCGCTGCATCGACGCGTGCCCGACCGACGCCATCACCGGCCCGCACCAGCTCGACGCCACGCGGTGCATCAGCTACCTCACCATCGAACACCGCGGCCAGATCGACGCGAAACTCCGGCCGCTCATGGGCGACTGGCTGTACGGCTGCGACATCTGCCAGGACGCCTGCCCGTTCAACGCCAAAGCCCCGGCCGCCACCGAGCCGGACCTGCAGCCCCGCCTCCCCACCGGCACACTGAAGCTGAGCGACGTGCTCCGGTGGGACCGCACGGCCTACCGCAGTGCGCGCGAAGGCATGGCCATGAACCGCGTGAAGCTGCCCGTGCTGCAGCGCAACGCCCGCATCGTGCAGCGCAACCAAGCCGCCGCACCGTAGCATGGGCTTCCAGCCCATCGGTTTTTGTGGGCTGGAAGCCCATGCTACGACTGATCGAAGACATCCATGATCCGCGCGTCGCCGACTTCCGCGACCTGAAGGACCGCGACCTCTCGCGCGAGGGCGGCCGGTTCGTGGTCGAGGGCGCGCTGCTCGTCCGGCGGCTGCTGGAGAGCGAACTGACGACGCAAAAACTTCTCGTCGACGCCGCGGCGTGGGACGGGCTTCGGCAGTCGGTGCAAGTGCCGGTGCCGGCCGGCGTGGAGGTGCTGCTGGCCCCGGCGGCGGTGGTCGATCGCATCGTCGGGTTCCCGTTCCACCGCGGCGCGTTGGCGATCGCGCACCGGCCGAGCCCGCCGGACGTCTCGGCGCTGCTCCGCGACGCCGCCGCCCCGGCCACGCTCGTTTGTCTCCCGGCCACGCAGGATGCGGACAACGTCGGCAGCATCATCCGCTCTGCCGCGGCGATGGGGTGCGTCGGCGTGCTCTTCGGCCCGCAAAGCAGTGACCCGTACTACCGACGCAGCGTCCGCGTGAGCATGGGTGCGGCCTTTACACTGCCGCTGGCCCGCACGCCGGACTTGCCCGCCACGCTCCGCAGGCTGCGCGAGCAGACGGGGGCACGCATCGTCGCGACGGTGCTGGACGAAGCCGCCACGCCCCTTCGGGCCGCGACGGTTCACCCGCGGCAGGTGCTGCTCTTCGGCAACGAGGCACAGGGGCTCGACGCAGAAGTGGTGTCACTGGCCGACGAGCGGGTGACGATCCCGATGCGTCGCGGCGTGGACTCACTGAGTGTCTCCACGGCCGCGGCGGTGGTGTGCCACCACTACGTGCCGGTGTGAGCGTCGCCGGCGGGTCGGGCTTCGGCCGGCAGCACGGCAAAGCCGCGGGTGCCGGGGTTTTTCGGGTCGGCCAGCAGGTAGCCCCAGGTGAAGGCGATGATGCCGCCCACCAGCGGCCACCACGGGAAGGCCAGCGCCGCCTTCTGCCCGGCCGGCGTCATGAAGTAGCCGCGGTACGCCAGGAACATCAGCAGCGTACACCCGGCCGCGAGGGTGAGCGTGTGCCACAGCCGGCGGCGGCGGGCGGCCACCTCGCCCGTGGCCGCCGTCACCAGCCACGTCACCAGCAGAATGCCGCTGCAGGCCCACATGCTGTTGATGAACCACGGCATGTGGAAGAACCGCAGTGCCAGCACACACAACACCGAAAGCGGCCCGGCCCACACCAGCCCCCGGCCGTTGATGCCCAGCGGCAGCCACGCCAGGAAGAACGCCGCCAGCAGCCCGCCCTGCACGATGCCCGCAAAGCCGAGCGCGATGAAGAGGATCGGTACGTTGAACGTCTCCTGATAAACCCCCACGAGAAACGCCACGCCGCAAAGCAGCACGCCCCAGAAGACGACGAGAATGCG
This sequence comes from Phycisphaerae bacterium, assembly GCA_050329715.1. Lineage (GTDB taxonomy): Bacteria > Planctomycetota > Phycisphaerae > Tepidisphaerales > Tepidisphaeraceae > DAIOTR01. Next base: position 10,426 of record JBHJOM010000047.1, on the reverse strand, counting down.
CGAGACGAAGACGGTGTGCCGGGCCTCGGCGGCCTCTTCGGAAGGGTCTTGGGGCGCACGGTCGCTCAAAGCCGCCCGGGTCACGGCCGTGGCCTCCTCGACGCCGAGCGGTTCCGCCCCGGGCACCCTTCGTGCCTCCGTGCCTTCGTGCCTTCGTGCCTGCCTGCGCTCCCGCCACGGCAGGTAGACGGCACTGATGCTCGTCTGCGCGAGGGCCGCCAGGATGGAGTCGAAGCTGCTGATGGCCGCGGCGAAGATGCCGGCGATGATTAACCCCGTCAGCCCGACGGGGATGGCGTCGGAGAGGATGAAGATCGGGAAGATCCGGTCGGACTTCTCGGCGAACTGGCTCGCGGCGGGCTCGGGGAGGGGGCGGGCCCATTGGTCGGTCGGCGCGTTCACCGGCTCAAGCTGACCCACCGCCTGCCCGTCGGGCATTCGGAACCGCAGGTGATTGCGCGAGTCCTGCTCCCGAAGCTGGCCGCTGATGATGCGGTGGTACGCGAGCGGCTTCGAGACGAAGGGGTTCTCCAAGTCAGGTTGCCTGCTGGCGTCGGGCCATGAAAGCTGTGTGCGGTCGAAATCGCGATGGTCCTCGTAGTAGAAGCTCCCGTCAGCCTCGGTCACGACCGCTTGCCGGGTCTCCCAGCGTAGTGCCGGCTCCCCCTTGTAGTACGCCCACAGCCCCACGCCCACCAGCAGCATCAGGGCCGTTACGGCGATACCGGCGTAGCTGGCCAGCACGGCTTTTTTCGCTTCGCGCTGATTCTTGCAGCAGAAGATGCGCTGGGCCATCAGCTGGTCGGTGCCGTAGGCGCCGATGTTGGCGAAGAGCGTCCCGAAGGCGGCCGTCCAGATGGTGAACTCCTTCGTCGGGTCCAGGTCCAGGCCCAGGTCGAAGAGTTGGAACTTGTTGCCCGCCTGCCCGAGTGCGATGAGTTCGCCCGCGCCGCCGTCGAGCCGCAGCACGATCGCCACGAGTGCGATCAGCCCGCCGAGCACGAAGACGCCGAACAGCAGCACGTCCGTCCAGATGACGGTGGCGATGCCGCCGAGCAGCGTCCAGCCGATGGCGATCACGCCGATGAGCAGCACGCTGGCGACCAGCGGCGGCACGCCGGTGAGGTCCTCGAGCCGGCCGAGCGGCCCGGCCAGTACGAGTTCGAGGATCACGGCCGTGAGGTAGACGCGGCTTGCCTGGGCGAGCACGCCGCCGAAGCTGAACAGGGCCGTCATGACGCCCCGCGCCCCGCCGCCGAGCTGGTTGCCCATGTAGTCGTACGGGCTGAAGACGCGTTCCTTGTAGTACGCCGGCACGAGGACCAGCGCGACGAAGACGCGCGCCAGCAGCCCGGCGATGAGGGCAAGCTGCAGGTAGGTGAAGTTCCCGCCGACGCCGAAGACGACGGCCGGCACACTGACGAAGGTGACCGCGGAGATTTCGGTGGCGATCATGCTGCCGGCCACGGCGTACCAGGGGAGCTTGTTGCCGCCGAGGAAGAAGTCCTGCATCGTCCGCTGCTTGCCCGCCCAGCGCGCCCCCAGCCACGTGGTGACGGCGAAGTAGGCCACCACCACCGACCAGTCCCACACGGTGAATGTCATGCTCAGTGCCACCATTGGGTTATCGCCAACCCGGGGCGGGGGGGATGAGCCAACACGCGGCTTCGCGGCAAAGGTTCGCCGGCCGGCCGCAGTCTCCGACGCCCGCGGCCGTCAGGCCAGCACCAGCATCGCCACGCCCGCCAGTGCCACAAACGCCCCGCCCACGGCACGCCAGGTCAGGCGCTCGCCCAGCAGCCACGCCAGCGGCAACACCCAGATGGGGCTCGTGCTCAAAAGCGTCTGCGCGACGCCGACCTTCGCGTATTTGAACGACAACTGCATCAACGAGATGCCCAGGTACGTCCCCAGCACGCACGCGACGGCCAGCTTGCCCCATAACATCGGCGGCTGACGGCGGAGGCGGGCGGCGGTGGGGTTTCGCGGCAGAAACGGCAACGCCAGCAGGACGAACCCGAGGCCCGCGAGCATCCGAAGCCACGCGGTGTGGAAGGCGTCGATCTCGATGGTGTTGAACACCTGCCGGCTGAAGACGCTGCCGACGGCCTGACACGTGGCCGCGGCCGTGCCGAAGAGAATGCCCAGGCGAAGGTCCGCCGCGTGCGACGTTACCGGGAAGGTGGCCGGTTCGCCGGCCGGCGTTTCCTGCACAGTTGCCTGCACAGTCACCTGCACAGGGGCCGGCGGGGTCGCGGTGCGCTCGGCGATGACCCACGCGACGCCGGCGACCGTCACGGCCGCGCCCAGCAGCGCGACCGGGCTGAGCGTCTCGCCGAGGAAGGCGAAGGCCAGCATTGCGCCCGTCGGCGGGGCGAGCATGCCCATAAGCAGTGCCCGCCGCGGGCCCAGGTGCTTGAGGCTGTAGAAGTAGGCCGTATCACCCATGCCGATGCCGATGACGCCGCTGGCCAGCAGCAGCCCGACGGCCCAGGCGGGTGCGCCCAGCACGTCCACGTCGAGCGCCCAGAGCGTGAGCGAGAGCAGCACGATGGCGATGCAACCTTTGAGCAGGTTCATCACCCAGGGGCTCAGCGTCTTGCCGACGGAGGCGTAGACGGTGCTGGCGATCGCCCAGAGCGCAGCGGCGGTGAGGGCGGCGGCGCGGCCAATGTCCGGGCCCTCCAGGAGCGAGATGACAGGGAGCGAAGGCAAGGCCGGGATGCTACACGCGGGCCGGCCGGACTCGAAGGTTGCCCGGCCGCGGGCGGCGCGGTATCCGTGTCGATATGAAGCTTCACCACCCACGCCTTGCAAGTTGCCTCGTCGCGAGCCTGCTGCTGACCGGTTGCGGCGACAATGGCGAAACGGACGCCGGCACCGACACGAACAGGGCCGGGCAGTCGGCCTCGACGGCAAACGGCGCGACGGCATCCGCCGACCTGCCCGCCGACGGGCCGGACGCCGTGGTGGAGGCTTTCAAGCGCCTGGGCCAGGCGCTGGCGAGCGTGAAGGACGAGGCCTCGGCCCGGGCGGCGGCGGAGCGGATCGACGCGCTCGCCAAGGCACTCGAACCGCACCGCGCGGTGTTGCAATCGCCCACGCCGATGATGCGCGGGCGGCTGGCCGCGTCGATGGACGTGCTGGGCAACCAGATGGACCGGCTTGAGAAGCAGCCGGAATTGATCGCGGTGGTCGGCCCGGCGGTGCAGCGGTTCATGCAGGCCGCGACCTCGGACGAAAGCCGGCAGACGGCACTGCGCATTCACAGCGCCGCCAAGCTGCGGATCATCGGGCAGGGGCTGTTGATGTACGAGCAGCGTAACGGCAGCTACCCGGACACGTTGCAGCAGCTGGTGGAGGCGGAGCTGATCGCCGCGGACGCGTTACAGAGCCCGATGGCCTCGGCCGGCGGGCAGGGGGGCGAGGGCGACGTGGCGTACATCAAGCCGGCGTCGCGGGCGTCCGTCGGGCCGGTGCTGTATGACCGTGCGGCGTTGAAGGCCGGCCGGGGGACGAACGTTGCGTTCGTGGACGGCAGCGTGCGATGGCTGGACGCCGAGGCGTTTGCGGCACTGGGCCTGCCGGCTGGCGAGTAGCCGGCAGGACGGCCGGCGGTTCGGCGGTGACGGCGCATGTGGCGGTGGCGGCTATGAATCGGCGCGCACGAAAAAGCCCCTCCGGTACCGCTGGCTCGTCAGTGCGTGAACACGGCCAACCTGGTTGCGCGGCGTCCACAACTCGCTGGCTTGAGGCCCTTGCGGGTTTCAGTAGACGAGCGTCTGCGGCCCGGAGGGGCAAAAGGCGATCAATCCGGAGAGCTTAACCCGGTACTTTTCCGAGCGTATCGTCGTTCGGATAAAGTGCGGTTAGGTGTGGGCGAGCAGGGGCACACATTGCTTACAAAGCAAACACGACGGCCCGATCGTCGGGCCGTCGTGTCGGTTTGTTGGGGTTGAAGGGTTTGCCGGGTCAGATTTGCACGGCACCGGCGGTGATGCGGGTGTCGGCGAACCAGGTGTTGTAGAAATCGACGAAGAGCCCGTCGACGAGCCGGCCGTGGCCGTCGGCGGCGCTGCCGTTGGCGGGGCGGAACGCGTTGTCCACCGGGACGTCGCTGAAGACGTCGCCGCTGGTCTGGCTGTAGCCGTTCCACGTGCCGACGTTCACAAAGCCGCCGCCGACGAACTGCTGTGCGCCCGGCGACCAGTTGGGGCTGGTGCCGTTCTGCCAGACGTTGTTGCGGATCTGGTCAAAGTCGCCGATGCCGGTGTTGCTGGCGATGCCGGCCGCCCCGTACGGGCCGATGATGAGGTTCGGTGCCGAGTAGAGGTTGTTGATGACGTTGATCCCGTCCACCCGCCCGCCGACGTGCATGAAGTTACCCGTGGTGCGGCTGTTGACGACCGTGTTGTTGACGACCCACAGGTCCTTCACGCCTCGGCCGAAGGAACTGCTGTAGCCCTGCACCTCGATGGCACGTGAGCCGTTGGCCCGGATGACGTTCCCGCGGAGCATGGCGTCTTCCAGACCGTGTGCGGCAATGATGGGGGCGTCCAGCACGAGGTTGCTTTCCAGCACCACGTCGCGGAAGCGGGAATGCCTGCTGGCCAGCCCGTCGCCGCCGCCCAGCGGGCCCAGTGCGACCGGCCCGGCGAAGGTGTTCTGGCTCAGGTAGGCGTACTGTCCCGACTGCACGGCGATGGCGGACTTCTGGAAGTCGTGCTGGTCGCCGGCGCCTCGGCGGTCCTTCTCGGTGAACTCGTTTCCGTGCACCAGCAGCCGCTGCATGCCGTTGATGCGCACGATGTGCTCCCGGGTGCTGTTGGGGACCTTGTTGCCCATGAGCGTGAAGTCGGTGCCCTGGATCCAGGCGAAGTAGTTGCGCAGGTCCGTGTCGCCGGGGACGACGTTGCCCTGGATGAGCACGTTCGTCGGGCTGCCGTTGGCGTTCACGCCGAAGCCCATGTCCTCGATGACGTTGTCCAGGAAGGCCGCATTGCGGTTCTGCGGGCTGAACGGGTAGGGCATGTTGTGGGCGTCGTTGGGGCTGTCGTAGATGCTGTCAAAGTGCAGCCCCTGCACGACGACGTCGCGGGCACCAAAGCCCATGTCGACCATGGGCGTGAACGCCCGCCCGCCGACCCAGTTGAGCTTCGGCCTGGCCCCGTTGCCGTAGGCACCGATGGTGACGTCGCTGCCGTCGATCTTCAGGCCGGTGCTGGTGTTGAACGTGTCGCCGCTGCGGAAGAGCACGCGCACGTCGCTCCTGCCTGCCAGAAGCTGTGCGGCCCTGGCGACCGAGCGGACCGGGTTGTTGGCCGAGGTGCCGCTGTTGCCGTCGTTGCCGTTGGCGGCGACGTAAATGGCCGGACGGTTGTCCGGCAGAACGGTGATGGTGCGTGTCGCGGCGTGCATGCCGCGGTCTTCGTTCCAGACGCGGAGCGTCAGGGTGTACGTGCCGGGCCGCTCGTAGACGTGGCTGGCGTTGAAGCCGACGAGCTGGTTGTACTTGCCCGAGGCGTCGCCGAAGTTCCACTCGTAACGGGCGGAGATCTCGTTGCCGACGTTGAGGCTCGACGTCATGCCGTGCACGAACACGGGCTGACCGGCCAGCACGGTGCTGTCCTCGAGCGTGATGCGGGCCACAGGTCTGACGGCATTGGGGTTGACCACCGCGCCGTCGCTCGGGGCCGACGGCGGCTGTGCCGGCGGCGTGGCCGGGGGTGTAGTCGGCGGCGTCGTCGGAGGTGTGGTCGGCGGTGTGGTCGGCGGTGTGACGACCGGCGGGGTCGTGCCCGACGGCTCGCTCCCCGCGTCGCCGACACGGATGACCTCGACGTAGTTGATCTTGTTGTTCTCTGCCAGCTCGCCGTTGGTCACGGTGAGCCGACCGTCGGTCACTTCAATGACTTCCGTCGCCTCGAAGAACCGCTGCTGGGACGTGGGCCTGGCCTCAAGGACGTCCTGTCCTTCGACGTCGATGTCGTAGAAGCTGTCGATGAAGTCGGCGTCGCCGGCGGCGACGGTAACCTCGTACTGCCCGTCGGGCAGGGCCAGTTCCCATGTGCGGGCACCGGTCCGCTGTTTGTGGTTGAGGGTGTCCTGCTGCTGGTTTTCACTCAGGGCCGAGTTGCGGTCGCGTGTGGTTGAGGTGTTGCGGGTGTCCCAGCCGTAGGCCCGGCCGTTACGCAGGCCGAAGGTGTCGCCGAAGTCCGGAATGAACCCGGCCGGGGTGGGTACACCGCCCGGCTGGAAGTTCACGCGCAGCGGGCTGGTGATGCCGTCGCCCGTGCCGGCGACGGGCCTGTCGGGACTAACGACGCCTCGGCTGATCTGCTCGATGTGAACGAAAGCCATCTTGTTGTTGACCGCGTTCTCGCCGTTGGTGATGGTCAGGCGGCCGTCGGTCACGGCGACTTCACGCGTGGCCTCGAAGAACCTGGAGACGGTCGGCTCGCCGAAGAGGAAGTCATTGCCTTCGATTTCGATGTCATACACGCTGTCGTCAAAGGCCACGTCGCCGGCAACGAGTGTCACCCGGTACGTGCCGGCAGGAACGGCGATGTTCCACTCGTTCTCCCCGTCCTTCTGCATGTGGTTGAGCGTGTCGTACCGCTGCTCGCGCGAGGTGTTCCGGTCGCGGCTCGCGGCGGTGTTGTCCGAACGCCAGCCGAAGACCAGTTCATCGTCCCGTTTGCCATAGGAGAGCCCCACGTCCGGCACGTAGCCGGCCGGGACGTCGGCCCCGGCGGACTGGAAGTTGACCTTCGCGCTGAACAGCGGCTCGAACGAGGAGCCGCGGACCAGTTCGTTCACGCTACTTGACGTAAAGTCGAAGAAGCTCAGCGTCTCCTGAATTGTGTCCGGTGCAGCGGCGGCAAGGAGTTTGCGGGGTTCGAGCCCCTCGAGGACCGAACGTGCGGCCGTCGTCAGCGAGGGCGACGAACGTTTGTGTTTGCTTCGTGCGTCGGCGGTAGAAGTCGTGGCGGGAGGGAAACCAGGGCCGCTGAGGGTCTCGGTACGTCGGGTGCCCGGGCCGGTGGCCGGCGAGTGTTGGCGTGACATCGGGGGGGTCTCGATGGTTAGTACAACAGGTCTGCGCGAAGAATAACGATGCAGCGTTCTGGCCTTGGGTGGGGCGTGCGCTTCCTGGCACAACACGCTCGGCCTGCCCCGTGATGGTCGGGGGTTCGCGACTGCAGTGACTGTGAACGTAGGGATTGGGTGGGCTTGATCAATCCAAAAGTCTGCGATTGGATAAAAAATTCGCGGGTGAACGAAGATATAGGCACGCAAAATCGTGTTTTATCGGTCATTATCCTGACTTTGACCTAACCCCCTGGCAGGCTGCATTCGAGGCATGCCCTAAAACTTGAGGACAAATTGGCCAGTTCATTCTGTCGGATTGTCGTGGCGTCCTGACTTCCGTTCATTCCTCTATTCTGCTAACAAGCCGCCGCTACAAATTCTCTCACGCCAAGGATCAATCATGGTTCAAATGAACGTCACCTACCTCGGCGACCTGCAATGCCAGGCCCGGCACCACGACTCCGGCAGCTCCCTCACCACCGACGCGCCAAAGGACAACCAGGGCCAGGGCCGAAGCTTCAGCCCGACCGACCTGCTCGGCGTATCCATGGCCACATGCATGGCGACCATCATGGGCATCGTCGCCCGGCGTGAAGGCATCGACCTGGCCGGCATGAATGTGAACGTCGAGAAGCAGATGAGCAGCAACGCACCCCGCCGAATCGCCAAGCTCACCGTCGCGTTCCACATCCCAGCGGACTTGCCGATGTCACAGCGGGAGATGCTCGAGCGGGCCGCCCGCACCTGCCCGGTCCACCACAGCCTCCACCCCGACGTGCAGATCGACCTCAGCTTCGCCTTCGGTGCCGCCGGTTGAACCATGAAGCGTGCAATGCTGTGGTCAGATCGCGACCCGCAGCTTGCCTCGACCTCTGCCAGGCAACAAATCACCTATATTGACAGGGTTATGTGAGAATTTGGTGTCCCGGACTGTTAAGCAGCTCTTGCATTCGAAGAACCAATGAGGGATATTAAAGCGGTGCTGTTTCGGGAGCCCTGCAGGCGCCCCACGCACGGGTCCCCCCTGCCCGCGCTGGCCTGCAGGGCTCTCGGAGCAGCACTTTTGTTTTAGCCCCACCACCCGGTACGCCCCGGCCGACAAACCCCGGCCGACAAACACCCGCCAGCAATAGACCTCCAGGCCCGTACCGCAAGGCACTGGCACAAAGGCACCGCTTGCCCACGCAGCAGCAGGCCGTCGTAACGGTACCGCTGCCTGCTCTCATTACAGTTGCTTTTACTACCGTCGCGTTTACTACAGACGCTCGGCAATGTCCCGCCGGGCCTGCATGCCCTCGAAGTGGATCTGGTCCAGTGCCGCGTAGGCGTTCGCCCGTGCTGATGCCATGTCCGCCCCCATCGCCGTCACGCCCAGCACCCGCCCGCCGTCCGTCAGGATCTTCTCGCCGTAGTTCCGCGTCCCGGCGTGGAACACCACCGTATCCGCCACGCCCGCCGCCTCGGCCAGCCCGGTGATTTCGTGCCCCTTGGCGTACTTGCCCGGGTAGCCGCCGCTGGCCGCAACGACACACACCGCCGGTCGTTCGTCCCATTCGATCTCGATCTCCTCGAGCCGCCCCTGCGCCGTCGCCAGCAGGACCTCCAGCAGGTCGCTCTTCAGGCGCATCATCAGCGGTTGGGTTTCCGGGTCGCCGAAGCGGCAGTTGAACTCCAGCACCTTGGGCCCCGCGGCCGTGAGCATCAGGCCCGCGTACAGCACCCCGCTGAACTCGATCCCTTCCCGCGCCAGCCCGTCGAGCGTGGGGATGAAAACGTCCCGCTCGATCTGCCGCATCAGCACATCATCGACCGCCGGGGTGGGGCAGTAGGCACCCATGCCGCCGGTCATCGGGCCGGTGTCGCCGTCGTCCACGGCCTTGTGGTCCTGGCAGGGGGGCATGACGTAGAGGCTCCTACCCGAAACCAGCGCCAGCACACTGCACTCGCGCCCGGTGAGCATGTCCTCGATCACCACGCGCCCGCCGGCCTCGTCGAAGGCGTGCCGCCGCATCGCCGCGTCGATCGCCTCGTACGCGTCCGCCTCGCGGTAGCAGACCGTGACGCCCTTGCCCTTGGCCAGCCCCACGGCCTTGACGACCAGCGGCGCCCCGTGCCGCTCCACGTAAGCGTCGGCGGCGTCCGGGTCGGAGAAGACCTTCGCCTCGGCCGTCGGCACCGCCTGGGACCGCATCAACTCCTTGGCGAACCACTTGTCCGCCTCCAGCCGAGCCGCCGCCTTGCCCGGCCCGAAGACCGTGAGCCCCGCCGCCCGCAACCGGTCCACAATCCCCCCGGCCAGCGGGTCCTCCGGCCCGACCACCACCAAATCCACCTCCCGCTTGAGCGCGAACGCCTCGACGCGGTCAAAGTCCATCGGGTCCAGATCGACGTTCTCGCCCAGAGTCCGCGTACCCGGGTTCCCCGGCAGACACAGCAGCTTGGTAAGGCGCGGCGACTGTGCCAACTTCCAGGCCAACGCATGTTCGCGGCCGCCATTGCCGATGAGCAAAACCTTCATCCCCACAGCCTACCGCCGACAAGCCCCCACCCCAACGCCCCCACCCCAACGCCCCCCGTCCAACGACCCGAACCCAACGGCCGCAACCCGCCCCACGGGCATGAACCCCCGGAGTGAAACCCCGCGTGACAACCCCGCCGGCGTGCCACTATACTTACGACAGCCGGGCCGTTAGCTCAGTTGGCTAGAGCGCCTCCCTTACAAGGAGGATGTCGGGGGTTCGAGTCCCTCACGGCCCATCTTTGTAAGTCACTGTCAAGCAAGGGGTTACGCTTATCGCGGGTGTTCCGCGGTTGACGGGTCGCCGAGGTGAAAGTGGTAGTCCTACCACTTCTGGCCGATGTTCGGCCCTCGGAAGGCAGGCGATTCGTGAAGGCATCACGCACTCTCAACGTCATGGCGAAGTCGATCCGCGTCCCGAAGCTTGGCCTGCACAAGGCCACCGGGCAGGCCCGCGTTCGGTTCTGCGGGAGGGACTACTTCTGCGGCAGGTGGGGCACCCCCGAGGCCGAGCGGAAGTACCGGCAGCTGGTGGCAGAGTATGTCGCCGCCAACGGCGCGACGCTGCCCGGTGCCGCCCCGTCCGACGACCCCTACCCCGCGACCGTTAACGAGGTCGTCCTCGGCTACGTCCGCCACGCCGACGCCTACTACCGCAGGCCGAACGGCCGGCCGACGGGGGAGGTGGAGCACGTTCGCACCGTCGCCGGTTTGCTGGTGGAGCACTACGGCCGGGAGCGTGCCGCCGACTTCGGGCCGAAGGCGCTGGCCCGTGTCCGGCAGGCGATGATCGATAAGGGGTGGACCCGAAAGAGC